>CALQGY020000009.1 GCA_943330235.2 Candidatus Kuenenia stuttgartensis | reverse complement strand
TCAAGCGGCGCGTCAGGCGGTGCCAGCGGACCGTCCATCGTCCGTATGGAGAATTTTGACTCCTCCTTGTACTTCCTCGACCGGAAGGAGATCGCCTACCTCGAGGAGGAGCTGAAGCGCGAGTACAGCGAGGATCACCGTCGTCAGGCGTTCGCGATTCTGTTCGACATTGTCGAGCTGCCCGAGGCCTCCGGTGGCGCACTGCGCGCGCTCGAGGCGATCGATCAGCTGCTGCTCGAATGCCTCTCTGCCGGTGATTTCGAACAGGTCGGCTACGTACTGCGCGAGTCACAGGCAACGCTGCGGCGCGGTGATCACAGCGATGAGGTGGCGAGCGCGCTCCGCGAACTGCCGTCACGACTCAGCGAACCGGCGGCGATGGCGCAGCTGCTGCAAGCGCTCGATGAAGGCGTGCGCACCCCGACGGCCTCATTGCTCGAAAGTCTCTTCGGGGAGTTGCGCCCCGCGGCGCTCATGCCGCTGGTGAGCTGGCTCGGAGCCGCCACCGCCTCACCGGCCCGCGCCGCGATCGAACGGGCCTCGCTGAGTCTCGCACGCGCGCACACCGGCGAACTCGCGCGCCTTCTCGAGCACGAGGACGCGGCGATCGTTCGTGGTGCCGTGCGTGTGGCCGCGACATTGGCCACCCCGGCGGCGGTCCCCGGACTCTCCCGCGTGCTGCGCGGCGATGATGCCAAGATGCGCACGGAAGCTGTCTCGGCGTTGGCTGACATCGGATCGCCGGGCGCGCTGCAAGCACTCGAACGTGCCATCGATGACCAAGACCGCGATGTGCGCGTCGCAACGTTTCGCGCGATCGCGGCCCGACGCCACGCCGGTGCGCTCCCGCGTCTCGCGCAGGCGCTCCGACGCAAGGAGCTGCGCACGTCCGACCTCGGCGAGAAGATGGCCCTCTTTGAAGCCTACGGCACGCTCTGCGGTGACGCCGGTGTCGCCGAACTCGATGGGATCCTGAATGCGCGGGGGCTGCTCGGGGCAAAGGAGCCCGTCGACATGCGGGCATGCGCTGCACGGGCGCTGGGCCTGATCGGTCTCCCCGCCGCCATTGATGCACTCGAGCGCTCCGCCGACACGAAGGAAGTGGTCGTGCGGAGCGCGGTGACCCGCGCCCTGCGGGGAGGCACATGATGGAGCATGAGACGACGGTCCGTCAGCCGGATGCTGCCGCGCAGGCGCAACGAACCGCACGCGCGTTTGTGGTCGCGCTTCATGGAGCCGTGCGCGCGGTGCGCTTGTATCCCGTGGAAAATGCCGCCGCGCAACGCTCGTTACAGGATCTCTCGGCGGCGGCCGAGCGGGTGATGACAGAGGCGCAGGGGTGTGAGCTGCGACGCGCGGCCGACTACCTCTTCGTCAACGATACCCGTCTGCGACTGACGCTGGACAATTACGCCGCCGTCTCCAACGTGCTCGGCCTCTTTCGCGACGCGGGTATCGGCGGGTTCAGCCTCGTGCGGCTACCGGAGCTGCGGGCCTGGGTGGTTCTGCTGGCCTTCCTCCAGTCACCGCCCAGCGAGCGGCCTGACGAGGACCAACTGACGCAGCTCGCGGACCGATTGACGCGTTCGGCCGTAACGGACTTCGAATTGTCGCGACCGACCGAAGAGATCGGGATCGGCGGTGAGCCGGATGTCGACCAACGGGAGCGCTCTCGCCAGACATATGCGCGATCTCTGGACGTCACACGTGCCGTCATGTCGTCCACGCGACTGGGGCGCAGTCCGGGACTCAAGCGTGTCAAGCGTGCGGTGCAGGGCATTGTGGACTCCATTCTCACAGACTCGGCCTCCATGTTGGGGCTGACGACGCTCCGGGAGTTCGACGAGTATACGTTCGTCCACAGCGTGAACGTGTGCATTCTGTCCGTGTCGCTCGGTCGCCGCATTGGCCTCAACAAGGTGCAGCTGCTCGACCTTGGTCTGGCGGCGCTCCTGCACGACATCGGCAAATCGATGCTGCCCCAAGAATTGCTGAACAAGATCGGGCCGCTTGATGAACAGGAACGCGCCCTGCTCCATACGCACCCGTGGGAAGGCGTGCTCAGCCTGTTTGCCATGCCCATCGGCGCCGGCCGTTCGTGGCGGGCCATCACGGCCGCGTATGAGCATCACATGCGCATCGATCTGTCCGGCTATCCGAAGCCCGTTCGGCCGCGACAGCTGTCGCTGTACAGCAAGATTATTGCGGTGGCGGACGGCTTCGATGCCGCGACGACTTCGCGCGCCTACGATGCGACGCCGTGGAGTCCTGCCGATGTCTTGCGTGGCATGCGCGACAATCCACGCCTGGGCCTCGACCCCGTGATCGTGAAAGCGTTCATCAACTTGACCGGTATCTATCCGGTCGGGACGGTCGTGGTCCTTGATACGCACGAGCTGGCACTGGTCCACGCGGCCAATGAGGATCTCTCCGCGCTCTCGCGTCCGGTCATCAGGCTCCTGTCGGACCCGATGGGGAATCCGCTCATCGATACGTTCCTGTGGGACCTCACGGTGAAGGACGAGTCCGGTCAGTACGTCCACACCATCGTCCGTACCGATGATCCAGAACGGTACGGCATCCGCGTCGCTGATTACTTCGCCTAAGCCTGTGACCCTGTCTCCGATTTCCGAACGTTTCGCACTGCTGGCTGCCGCCGGTCGGCGCGCCTTGGTCTGCTACATGACGGCGGGGCATCCCGATCCCGAGCAGAGCGTGTTGTTGCTCCGTGGACTTGAGCGCGCCGGCGCGGACATCATTGAAGTCGGCGTGCCGTTCTCCGATCCGCTCGCGGACGGGCCAGTCATTCAGGGCAGCTCGCAGATTGCCATCGAACACGGCATGACGCTTGAGAAGACGCTCGCGCTGATCGCTGAAGCGAACGTCAGCGTGCCGATCGTCCTGTTCAGCTATCTCAATCCCATCCTCGCCGGCGGACCGGACGTGCTTCAGCGCGCCAAGCGCGCAGGGGTGCACGGTGTCCTGATTACGGATTTGCCGGTCGGCGCCGACCCTGAGCGTGAAGCGTGGTTTGGCGCCAGCGGTCTCGATTTCGTCCGGTTGGTTGCACCGACCACGCCGCTGGCGCGCATGGCCGAAATCAGCAGCCACGGTGGCGGGTTCGTCTACCTAATCAGTCGTCTGGGCGTGACCGGTGAGCAGGACACCCTGTCCGACGATTTGCCGGCGACCGTCGCGCGTCTGCGCTCCGCGACCAACCTCCCGCTCTGCGTCGGCTTCGGCATCTCGACGCCCGCCCAGGCGGCCACGGTGGCGCGCCTGGGCGACGGCGTGATCGTGGGCAGCGCGATCGTCCGCGCCGCCGAGCGGTCGGTGGACGATGCCATTGCACTCACAGCCTCGCTGCGAGCGGCGATCGACGCGGCTTGATGCGCGTATGACGCTGCAATTGCCGGTCTGGGCGGTGGTCACGCCGAAGCGACGCGAACATATCGCGCGCGTCGTGCACGTGTTGGAGCAGTGGTCGGTGGCGATGGAGCTCGACATCGATGAAGCCCTCGCGTGGCGCGACGCGGGGCGTTGGCATGATGCTCTGCGTGACGAGGGCGAGTACGCACTGCGCATGATCACCGGAGAACTCGACCGGCCCGTCGGCATGCTGCACGGACCTGCCGCGGCTTCGCGGTTAGCGATTGAAGGCGAATCGCGTCATCCGGTGCTCGAGGCCATCCGGTGGCACACCGTGGGCTGTGCGGCATGGCAGCGCACCGGTCGCGCCCTCTACATGGCGGACTTTCTCGAACCGGGCCGCCCGTTTCTGCAGACTGAGCGCGCGCTGCTGGCCGCGCGCGTCCCGACCGCGTTCGATGCGGTCTTTCGCGACGTCGTGCGCCTGCGGATTGAGTGGGCCTTACGGTCGGGCAAAGGGTTGGCGCACGAAACGGTGCGGCTGTGGAACGACATCCGATGAATCGCGGCATGCTCCCGGGGGCGCCGATGCAGCGCCCGACGCGTCGGACCAGCCGACTGCTCACCGTGCTCATTGTCGGCATCATCGGTGCTGGCGTCATCGCGGGCTCGTATGAATCGTCGCAGGCCGCGGAGCTGACGCAGGTCGCACCGACGCCGGTGTCAGATACGTCCGCCCGCGCGCCCGTCGGTACCCGCATTCGCATTCGAGTGCTGAACACCACGACGACGCACGGACTCGCCAGACGCGCGTCACAGCGGCTGCGGGACTTCGGCTACGACGTCGTGGACTTTGACAGCGACGCGCGCGCGCGGCGGAGCACGACGCTGATCCTGATGCATTCCGGTCACAGCGCGTGGGCGCAGCGACTCCGGAAGGCACTCGGTACGGGCGCGATCGAAACGCGCGCCGACTCGCTACACTACGTCGACTTCACCGTGCTGATCGGCAGCGATTGGAAGGCGCCGCCCCAGGCGTTCCGTCCGTAGCTGACCGCACGCGGCCGCGATATCGAGTCCGCGGCTCCGCCGGACAGCCGTCTCCACGTGCCGGGCGCGAAGTGCACGTGCGAAGGCGGAAATCACGGGACCCGTGCTCGGCGCAAACCCCATCGATCCGCCGGGGTGCAGCGGAATGAGATTCACGAAGGCCCGACATTCACGCGCCAGGAGCGCTAATTGCGCGGCGTGCAGCGGTTGATCGTTGACGCCGCCCAGCATCACATACTCGAACGTCACACGACGGTCGAAGGCCGCCGCAGCAGCCACGACATCGGACAACGGATACTTGATGTTGACGGGCATCAAGGAGCGACGAAGCTCGTCCGTCGGCGCATGAATGGAGATGGCGAGACGGAATTGTTCGGGGCGTTCGCCGAGCGCAATGATGCCCGGGAGCACACCGACCGTAGAGATGGTGATGTGTCGCGCACCGATTCCGAGCGCGCGTGCATCATTGAGCAGCGTCAGCGACGGCGAGACGGCCTTCCAGTTCATCATGGGCTCGCCCATCCCCATGAACACCACGTTCGTCGCGAGAATGGCGGGCGTCAGCATCCGCAACGCGCGTACCTGACCGGCAATCTCCGACGGCTTCAGGTTGCGCTGGAATCCCATCGCGCCAGTCGCACAGAAGGCACATTGAAGCGCGCAGCCGGCCTGCGACGAAATGCAGAGCGTCATGCGATTCCCGTCAGGAATCGCGACCGTCTCGATCAGCTGCCCATCGTCCAACCGGAACAGGAACTTCTCGGTGCCATCGATGGAACGCTGACGGTCGGTCAGTTCCAGCGACGGAATCGTGAACGTCGCCGCGAGCGCCTCACGCAGACGCTTGGGAATCTCCGTGATCTCGTCAAACGACGCCACGGGCCGATCCCACAACCGACCGAACACCTGCGTCGCCCGATACGCGGGCTCGCCATGCTCGGCGAACCACGCGCGGAGTCGCTCAATCGCCTGATCCGGATCGAGATCCAGCAAATTATTGCCGAGGGGCGATGGTTCGGCGGCCGACCCCGTTGATGACTCGACCAACGAATCGAGGGCCTGTGTGACGGACGATGCGGATGACATCAGCGAATCAGGGAGCTGAGCGTGAACTGGTACAGCGGACCGAGGCCGGACGCCCCTTCCTCGCGCGCGACGCCAACGACATAGCGTGCGTAATGCAATGCAATTCCTGACCGAACGCGCGACACGGTGCGTCCCGACGCGGTGGTACGCAGATACCCGGCCCGGAGATCCGCCCGATCGAACCGCCACGCCACAAACGGGCCGAGTTCTTTCGCGCCCCGATTCACGCCGTTAAGGCTGTAGCCGATGCGCGTTTCGCGATGCACGTCGCCCATCAGGCGCAGATCGGCGGCCGCGACGATCGCGGGTCGATCCTGAATTTCCCGTCCCGGGCGCCAGAGGAAGCTGGACACCGCCACGCGTGCGTCGCGCACAGGCAATCCATCGACCACCACACCGACATCGGCGGCGATCGCATGATCCACCGATCGGTCCGCGCGCCCTTCGCGATAGCGCATGGCGACGCCAGCCGTGACGTGAGGGAGCAACTGTCGCGCCGCGGTCGCCGAAAGCAGTAGGCTGGAATAGGGCACGTCGCCCACCGCTTGTGGATCGGTGTCGGTGCGCAGGATGCTGGCGACGGACGTGCGTGCGACGGAAAACCCCACCGTCACGCCGGTCTGGCGTCGATACGACGCCGAGAGCAACTGGCCGTCGACACTTTGCGCGGAGGCCGACGCGACCGATGCCACACCGATGCGCCATTTCTCATTCCGCCCGAGATGCGTGGACGCAGGGTTCCAGAGACCACCACCTGGCTCGGTGGCCAAGGCGGCAGGCTCGAGCACCGCTCCGAGCGGGAACTCCCAGAGATCGCGGGCGGGCACTGACTGCGCGGCGAGCCCGGGGGCACACACGATCGCGGCAAGCCCGCACAAGAACTTGCGGCGCATACCGTTGAGTGTAGCGGGTCGCGGGGAGACGAACAAGCAATCAAGCCACGCTGCCCTCGGATCTTCGCTACCATGGATGCGCTAAGTCATGTATTTTGTTTCAGTTACCCCTCCCAAGTGACCGCCTGTCGTGCGGCATTCCGCGTGCCCGCCCGACGCATGCTCTTTCCCTCGGCGCTCGTTCGCCAGGAGCCTTGTTCGTGACCGAGAGTTCCGCAGATCGTTCCGTGATGGCGACGTCGCTCCGTACCGATGCGTGCGGCCAGTTGGGCCGTGCCGACGTCGGGCGCACCGTGCACCTGGGTGGTTGGGTGCATCGCAGTCGCGATCTCGGCGGGCTGGTCTTCATCGATCTGCGTGATCGCACGGGGCTGCTGCAACTCGCGTTCGGCCCCGCGTGGTCCTCGGCGGAAGCGTCGGCGACGGCCGCGGCGGTGGGTGTAGAGTCGGTGATTCTGTGCGAGGGGGAAGTCGTCGCCCGCGAGGCGGAGCGCATCAATCCCGACATGGCCACCGGCGACATCGAAATCCGTGTGACGTCCATTCAGGTGGTCGGGCCAGCGGTAACGCCGGCGCTCCCCGTCGCGCGTGGCCGCGGCGAAAAGATGGCCGCCGAGGAGCTGCGGTTGCGTCATCGCTACCTCGATCTGCGCCGCCCGGAACTGCAGAACAACTTGGTGCTGCGGCATCGCCTCCTCCAGGTCAGCCGTCGCTTTCTGAGTGATCGTGGCTATCTCGAGCTCGAGACGCCCATTCTCACCAAGCCCACCCCCGAAGGCGCGCGCGATTATCTCGTGCCCAGCCGCGTGCATCCGGGCGAGTTCTACGCGCTGCCACAGTCGCCCCAGATCTACAAGCAACTGTTCATGTGCAGCGGTTTCGATCGGTATTTCCAGATCGCTCGCTGCTTCCGCGACGAAGATCTCCGCGCCGATCGCCAGCCGGAATTCACGCAGATCGACATCGAAGCGTCGTTCATTCAGCGTGAGGACATCTTCACGCTGGCCGAGGGACTGATCGGGGCGCTCTGGCGCGAAGCCGGCCACGAGATTCCCGCGCAGTTCGAGCGGATGTCGTATGCCGACGCGATGGAGACGTACGGCTGCGATCGTCCCGATCTGCGCTATGATCTGCGCCTGCGCGACTACAGCGCCACGTTCGCGAAGCTCGATTTCGTGGTGACCAAGACGGCCCTGGCGGCCGGTGCGCGCGTGCGAGGTCTGGTGGTGCCCGGCGGGGCGGCGTGGAGCCGGAAGCAGGTGGACGAACTGGAAGCGTTGGCCAAGAGTGCCGGCGCGGGTGGTTTACTGCGACTCCGGCGTGCCGATGGCGCCTACGACGGACCGCTCGCGAAGTTCTTGACCGACGAAACAGGGGCCGAGTTCGCATTGCAGGACGGCGACCTGGCGCTCTTTGTCGCGGCCGCCGATCGTATCGCCAGTCCGGCACTCGACCGCGTGCGACAGGAGTGCGCCAAGCGGCTCGATCTCATCGACGATGAGGCTGCGCGTTTTCTGTGGGTGCTCGACTTCCCCATGTTCGAGGAAGATCCCGAGACCGGTGCCCTGGCCGCGGTGCATCACCCGTTCACCGCGTCGCATCCCGACGACATGCAGGCGCACCCCGATCATCCGGCGCGTTGGCGTGCACTCGCCTACGACGTCGTGTTGAACGGCACGGAGTTGGGCGGCGGCAGCATCCGTACCAGCGATCCGGCGGTCCAGTCGCGCATGTTCACGTTGCTCGGCATTGGTGACACAGCCGAGCAGGAACGTCGTTTCGGGTTCTTGTTGGAAGGCCTGCGCGCCGGCGCCCCGCCGCATGGTGGCATCGCGTTTGGATTTGATCGGATCGCGATGCTGCTGTCGCGCGCGCCGTCACTCCGCGATGTCATTGCGTTTCCGAAAACCACCGCGGCGCGCTCACTCTTCGAAGGCGCGCCGGTGGCTGTATCTATGCATGATCTCGACGAACTCGGCATCCAGGTCAAGCGATCTGGAGATTCTGCGTGACCGATACCACCCTCGCGCCGGTCACGGCGCGCGTTACGGTGGAAGGCGCCGATCTCCTCCTTCTCGCTGGCGTGAACGATGCGAATCTCGTGGAGTTGGCGAAGCTCTCCGGTGCGCGGATCGCGTTGCGCGGCGACTCGCTCGCGATCACCGGTGACGCGGACGCGGTCGCGCGCGCCGAGGGGATCGCGACCGCCCTCGTCACCATGGCGCGTGAGGGCCGCGTCGTGACGGCGGATGACGTCCTACGCCTCTCGCTGATCGATCGCCCGAATGATGCGCCCGGTGCCACTGCGGGCTCCTTGGTCGTACCCGGTGCGCGGCGGGGCGTGCAAGCGAAGACGCCCGGACAGGCGGAGTATCTCAAGATGATCGGCCAGCACGATATCGTGGTCGGTATCGGGCCGGCCGGCACCGGAAAGACGTATCTCGCCGTCGCGGCGGCCGTTGACGCGCTGATGCGCAAGCGCGTCCGTCGCATCGTGCTGGCGCGTCCCGCCGTCGAGGCGGGGGAGAGTCTCGGATTCCTCCCCGGTGACATGCAGGCCAAGATCGATCCCTATCTGCGGCCATTGTACGATGCGCTTGATGATCTCATTCCGGTCGATCGCATCCAGAAGCTCATCGAGACGCGCACTATTGAGGTCGCGCCGCTGGCCTTCATGCGCGGGCGGACCTTGGGCGACTCCTTCGTCATTCTCGACGAAGCGCAGAACGCGACGGGGCTGCAGATGAAGATGTTTCTGACGCGCTTGGGGGTGAACTCCAAGATCGTGATCACCGGCGACAAGACGCAGGTGGACCTGCCGCGCGGTGAGGAGTCCGGACTCACGCAGGTCGAGCGTATCCTCCGCGGTATCGAAGGCATCGGCTTTCACTACTTCACCGATGCCGACGTGGTGCGACACCGGCTGGTCCGCGACATCATCCGTGCCTACTCCGCGGACGAGGCCAGCGCATGACCGGTCGCCGACAGTCCAGCGAACGCGCCGTCTCGGTGCAAACGGACGGCGTCCGCACGCCCGTCGCCTGCGATCGGCTCATGGAGTTGTCGCGCGAGGTGCTGCGTGCGTTGCGCGTCACGCGCGCCATGCTGTCGATTACGCTCGTCGATTCGCGTACGATGGCACGCCTGAATCGCGTCCATCTCGGACATCGTGGCCCGACCGATGTGATCACGTTCGCGATGGGCGCCGATCCGAGCGGTGTGGTGCTGGCGGACATCTACATCTGCCCGGACGTGGCGCGCGCGCAGGCGCAGGAGCACGGCGTCGGGGTGCGGGAAGAAATCGCGCGACTGGTTGTGCATGGCACGCTGCACGCCTGCGGTTGGTTGCACCCGGAGGATGAATCGCGCACGACGTCGCCCATGTGGCGTCGACAGGAGCAATTGCTCCGGCGATTGTGGCTCAACCCATCACGCTCCGCATGAACGATCGAAGTAGTTGGGGGCGCGACGGTACGCGCCCGGTGATCGCGTGAGCTCGCTCGCGTGGGGATGTGCGCTTGGCGGCGCCGCGATGGCGGCGTTCGCTGCGGTGGCCGACGGCGCACTGCTGGCTGAGCATGGGTCGCCAAGTCCCGTCGACCGGGGGGCCGGCGTACCGCTACCCACCGTGATTCGTCCGGTTGCGTCGCGCGAGCGCGCTCATCGCGCGCTCTCCTTTGCGCGACTCCTGGGCCATGGAATCGCTGGCAGCGCGCTCGCGCTCGCGCTCGGACTGGCCGAGCGCACCGAGATGCAGGCGGTCGCGCTGCTGATCGTCTCCGGCCTGATCACCGTGACGCTGGCCGAGAGCACGGCGCGTGCCATCGGCGACGCGCTGGGTGATCACGTCTACGACCGTGTGCGTGTCTGGGCGAGTCTGTTGGAGTTCGCCTTTACGCCCGTCGTGCGTCTGGGTGAGTCGATGGATCAACTCTTCACCGAAGCCATCTCGGACGCGGACAACTCGGTGGAACGTCGCGAAGAAGCCGCGGCGCAGTTCCGCGACGTCATCAACACCGAAGCGGACGTCTCTCATGATGAACGCGACCTGCTGCTCGGTGTCTTTGACTTCGGTGAAACGACGGCCGAAGAAGTCATGGTCCCGCGGGTGGATATCATCGGTCTCGAACGAGAGACCCCGTGGTCGGAAGTGCTCGATCGGGTCCGGAGTGCGCAGCACTCGCGGGTGCCGGTGTTCGACGAGACGGTCGACGAGATCGTTGGTATCCTCTATGCGAAGGATCTGCTCGGTGCGGTGATTGCCGATGAGGAGCCCTCTGCCGGGTGGCAGTCGCTGATTCGACCGACCACGTTCATCCCGCCCAGTAAACGCATCGCCGACCTGCTGCGCGAATTCCGTGCGGCCGGACGTCACATGGTGATCGTCGCCGACGAGTACGGCGGCACTGCGGGGCTGGTCACCATCGAGGACGTCCTCGAGGAGCTCGTCGGTGAGATTCGCGATGAGTACGACGATGAAGAGCGCCAGATCGAGTCGGAAGAAGATCTGCGGTACTGGGTCTCCGGCCGCCTGACGCTTGATGACCTGTCCGACGCGCTCCATCACGACTTCCGCCGGGATGATGTCACGACCGTCGGCGGCTTGGTATTGGAGCTCTTGGGACGGGTGCCGCGCGCCGGAGAATCGCTCCCCATCGGACCGTTTCGCGCCATTGTCGAGCGCGTGGTACGTCGGAAGATCGAACGGGTGTATCTCGAACGGCAGACCATCGCCGAGACGGGGGGATCCACCTGATGCCGTGGTTGAGCCTCCTCGTGACGATCTTCGTGGTGGCGCTGCTCACCGCGGGCGCGACCGCCGTGCGCGCGGTCAGCCGACTGTGGCTTCGCCACTGGATTGAGCATCGCCAGCCTGCGACGCAGGCCATGCGGCAGTATCTCGAGCGCCCAGCGCGCTTGGCGCACGCCGCGGGGACCGGCACCACCCTGGCGGTGTTCGTCTGGGGCGCCATCCTCGCCGGTAGTGAAGGCGATCGCCCGTGGGCGTTCGCGCGTGATGCCGTGATCGGGATCACCCTGCTGCTGGTGCTTGGCCAGCTGCTGCCGCGCGCCATCGGTCGGCGCTGGGCACCGCAACTCGTCCCCAGCCTCATCCCCGTCCTTCGCCTGCTGGACCTGACCGTCACGCCGTTCCTGCGCATCGCCCACGCTGCCGCGCGACTCGTGGCACCGCGATCAGCAACTCCGGACTCGGAGGCGCGCGAAGGCCTTGAAAATCTTCTGCGCGACGGCGCGTTCGACGGGATGGGCTCCACGGAAGAGATGGCCATCATCTCCGGGGTCATGCAGTTCGGAGACAAAACCGTTGCCGACGTCATGACGGCGCGCGCCGACATCTTCGCACTCGACGCAGCGGGTTCCGCGCGTGATGTTGCCGAGCGGCTGTCGCAGTCCGGGTATAGTCGGGTGCCGCTGTATCGTGATTCGTTGGACGACATCGTGGGGATGCTGCACGTATTCGATGTGTTCAAGCTGGCGGGTGAGCGGATGCCGCCGCTGCGGCCCATCACGCGCACGTCCCCGACCAAGCCAGCCAACGAACTCCTGTTCGAGCTGCTGCGTGCTCGGCGTCAGCTGGCTATTGTCTATGCCGACGAGACGCACGTCGTCGGGCTGGTGACCCTGGAAGACCTGTTGGAGGAATTGGTGGGCGAGATTCGCGACGAACACGATGAGCCGTCACCCGACGGCGCGGTGGGGCAGCCATGAGCACGGCGCTTGAGCGCGTGATGCTCGGATTCCGCGCGGGCAAAAGCGCGGCATTGGCGCGCGCCGTCAGCATTGTCGAGAACCACCGGCCCGGATTCGATCAGCTGCTCGCCACGATCCATCCGGATCTCGGACGGGCGCGTCGCATCGGCATCACCGGACCGCCGGGCGCCGGGAAAAGCACCCTCACCACACGACTCGCCCGCGCATACCGAAACCAAGGGCTGACGGTCGGCATCGTCGCCGTCGATCCCACGTCGCCGTTCACGGGCGGGGCACTGCTCGGCGATCGCATTCGAATGGAAGAGGTGGCGCTGGACCCTGGCGTCTTCATCCGGTCCATGGCCACACGCGGCTCGCTCGGTGGGTTGGCCACCGCCACGCGCGAGGTCTGCGACGTGCTCGATGGGTTCGGCATGGACGTCATCCTGCTCGAGACGGTTGGTGTCGGGCAGAGTGAACTGGATATCTCGCGGGCCGCGGACACGACCCTCGTCGTGCTGGTCCCTGAGTCGGGCGACTCGATCCAGACCCTCAAGGCCGGTGTCATGGAGATCGCGGATGTCTTCACTGTGAATAAGGCGGATCGTCCTGGGGCCGACCGCTTGCGCAATGACATCGAGTTGATGCTCGGCTTGCGTGCCGGTGCCGCGTCGAACGTCCCAGCCCACCACGGCGTAGACCTATCAGCGATGGTGGATCGGGACGCGATGCGCAATGCGCTCAACCCGGCCCGAGCGGCACGGGCTGCGGGTATGGAGGAGGCGCCGGAGACGTGGACCCCGCCGGTCCTGCGCAGCGTGGCCGCGCAGGGCGAGGGGCTGAGCGAGCTTGTCGATGCGCTCGATCGGCACTTTCGGTATCTCGTGTCCAGTGGTGAATTACGGGTGCGGCGGCTGCAACGTCTCCGCGAGCGGGTGATGGAAGTGGTGGAACAACAGATCAAGCAGCGCCTCTGGCACGATCAGGAGACGCTTTCGTGGCTGGAAGGACAGCTGCCTCTGCTCGAAGCCGGTACGATCGCGCCCTTCGCGGTCGCCGATGCGCTTCGCGCACGCAGCGAGGCGCTCTTGGTTGGCGCCGTGCATGTGTCCAACGCGGCACTTCTCCAGGGAACAGCATCATGACAACGATCAGCGAACTCGAAGACGTGGTACGCCAGCAACAGGCCGAACTCGACCGGTTGCGCGAGGAGGTCGGCGCGTGGCGTGGGCAGTATGAGAGTGGTCGCAAGCGCGATGTCGCGTACACCAACTCGGCCACCGAAGTCGCGCCGCTGTACACCGCGCTCGACCTTGAAAATTCGGCCGGCACGGCGTTTGAACTACCCGGGCAGTGGCCCTTCACGCGCGGCATCCACCCCACCGGCTACCGCGGCAAGCTGTGGACGATGCGGCAGTTCGCGGGCTTCGGCACGGCCCGGGAGACCAATCAGCGCTACAAGTTCCTGCTCTCACAAGGCCAGACCGGTCTGTCGGTGGCGTTCGACTTTCCGACGCTGATGGGCTACGACTCCGATCACATCCGGTCCGAAGGCGAGGTCGGTAAGTGCGGCGTTGCGATTTCCTCGCTGGCCGACATGGAGACCCTGTTCGAGGGGATTCCGCTCGATCAGGTCTCGACGTCCATGACGATCAATGGGCCTGCCATCATTCTGCTCTGCTTCTACATCGCGGCCGCCGAGAAGAAGGGCATTCCGGCCTCCAAGCTGCAGGGGACCGTGCAGAATGACATCCTGAAGGAGTACATGGCGCAGCATGCCTGGTGCTTCCCCATCGAGCCGGCGCTGCGCCTGATCGTGGATGGTTTCGCGTGGTGTGCTGAGCACGCGCCGAATTGGAATACCATTTCCATTTCGGGCTATCACATTCGCGAAGCAGGATCCACCGCGGCGCAGGAATTGGCGTTCACGCTGGCCGACGGCTTCACATATGTCGAGCGCGGCGTCGCCCGTGGCCTCGACGTCGATGAGTTTGCGCCGCGCCTGTCGTTCTTCTGGGACATCCATAACGATTTCTTCGAAGAGATCGCCAAGCTGCGTGCCGCACGACGCATCTGGGCGCGTCACATGAAGGAGCGGTTCGGCGCGAAGAATCCGCGCTCATGGATGATGCGCTTTCACTCGCAGACGGCCGGCGTCACGCTCACCGCGCAGCAGCCGATGAACAACGTCGTGCGCGTCGCGTATCAAGGGCTCGCCGCGGTGCTGGGCGGTACGCAGTCGCTGCACACGAACTCCATGGACGAAACGCTCTCGTTGCCCACCGAGTCCGCGGTGCAAGTCGCGCTCCGCACGCAGCAGGTCCTGGCGTACGAGACCGGCGTGCCGAACGTGATGGATCCGTTAGGCGGCTCGTATTACGTCGAAGCGCTGACGGACCAGCTCGAGGCCGAAGCCGAGGCGCTGTTTGCGCAGATCAACGAGATCGGCGGCGTGGTCAAGGGGCTGGAGGAGGGGTGGTTCCAGAAGCGCATCGCGGAGAGCGCGGCACGGCAGCAGTGGGAGATCGAGCAGCGCCGCCGGCTTGTGGTGGGCGTCAACGAGTTCGTCACGGACGAGCCGGAACTTGGCATTCCGATTCTGCGCATCGGTGAGGAGGCGGATCGCGAACAGCGTCAGCGCATGGCCGACATGCGCGCGTCTCGCGACAACGCGCTCGTCGCCACGCGCCTGGACGCGCTGCGCGTCGCGGCGCGGGGCGAGACCAACGTCGTGCCGTTCATCTTGGACTGCGCGCGCGCCTACTGCACGTTGTACGAAATTCGCGCCGCGCTCGAAGATGTCTTCGGCGCGTATCGCGAACCCGTGTTCTTCTAAGCGGCCGACAAGCGTTCGCTCTCCGCGAGCTCGCGAAGGAATTCCAGCGCTTGGGGGCCGGTCATCTCCCGCGGATCGAAGATCGTCGAACCGGAGTGGCGGTGCAGAATCCGCCGCCGGTTCTCGGTCGCGACGTCGTCCCATCCCACCAGCTTCATCGACCATTCCCCGAACACGCGCGTGTCGATTTCCTCCACCGACATCAGTTGGCATGCCCCGTGGCGCTCGTCGCGGGCGATGGAGTGATACAGCGTGTTCACGGCCGTACGCCTTCCTTCGATGGCCTGAAGGAACAATCCGGAGCCGTAGCACAGGATGCCGGTGATGGCCTCCGACGTGTTGTGCGCGCGCGCGCGCACGAGGAGTCGTGTCAGGTCCGGATAGGGCAGACCGGGCTGCGCTTCACTCGCATAGATCAATCGGATGTTATGCATCTACTTTCCTCGATCCAGTCGTCGATGCCGCACAGATCCCGGCCCCTTCAGCGGGGCCAACTGCTTGTGTTGGATCGCGGTGACGTCTAGCGTGCTCGCATGAAGACGAATACCCCCTGGTGGGCGACACATTTCGATGCGGGATATCTGCACGAATACGAACCCTTGTTCGATCTCGTCCAAGATCGGAAGGAAGTCGCGCGTCTGCTCGAGCTGCTGGAGCTGCCCTCCGGCGCCCGCGTGCTCGACTGCCCCTGCGGTCAGGGGCGGCACGCGCATCTCTTGGCCGAGGCCGGGTTTCTCGTCGATGGACTGGATTACTCCGAGACCTTACTGGATGTGGCGCGGGCACGTGGCACGTCTGCGTCGCTCCGCTATTCGCAGGGCGACATGCGAAAGCTGCCCTCGCGTTGGACGCGCCGCTTCGATGCCGTCGTCAACCTGTTCACGTCGTTCGGATTCTTTGACGACCCGGGCGATGACCTGAAAGTTCTTGGCGAATTTGCGCGCGTCCTCAAGCCGGGTGGAGTGCTGATCTGGCACGGCGGTAGCCGCGACGGCGTGATGGCCAAATTCCTCCACCGCGACTGGTGGAGCACTGCGGACGGCACTATGTGGGGGCAGGAACGCTCGTTCGACCCCCTCAGTGGCTTTCTCGAAATCACCTCGACGTGGCGCGGCCCCACCGGCGAGGGCGAGCGGACCCACCGCATTCGACTGTACACCGCCTCCGAGCTTGCCGCGCGGATGCGCGAGGTCGGCCTGGTGGTAGAGCAGGCCTTCGACGCGTGGTCGCCTCGGCCGCTCGGTCGGCGATCCGGCGAGATGCTGCTCATCGCCCGACGTGAACCGTAACTCCCCGATGATATCTTTCGGCTCCCTCCTGAACCGACCCCGATGACCCGACCTATCCGTGTGCTCGTCGCCAAGCCTGGCCTTGATGGTCATGATCGTGGCGCTAAAGTCGTTGCCGCCGCGCTCCGTGACGCGGGCATGGAAGTGATCTATACCGGCCTGCATCAGACGCCGGAAATGATTGCCACCGCTGCCATCCAGGAAGACGTCGATGTCGTCGGGCTCTCGATCCTGAGCGGTGCGCATATGACGCTGTTTCCACGCGTGCGGGACCTGCTCGTGGAGGCCGGTCGCGATGACATTCTGCTGACCGGCGGCGGCATCATCCCAAAGGAAGACATGGAGGCGCTCAGCGCGCGCGGCGTGGCGCGCCTGTTCGGTCCCGGCACCAGCACGCAGGATCTGGTGGATTACATTCGCCAATGGTTCGCGGCCCGCGAACAGCAGGACGCGTGAGCAGTCGGCTGAAACAGCTCGCCGACGAGTTCCGCGCGCTTGAGGCGACGCTACGTGAAGGGGGCGGGGCGGAGCGCATCAAGAAGCAGCATGCGCAGGGCAAGCTCACGGCCCGTGAGCGCGTCGAAGGCCTGCGGGACCCGGGGACGCCGTTCCTCGAGATCGGCTTACTGGTCGCCTACGATCAGTATGATGGACAGGCCCCCGGCGCCGGTGTCATCACCGGGGTCGCCGTAGTCGAAGGGCGTGAAGTGGTCGTGGTCGCGAACGATGCCACCGTGAAAGCGGGCTCGTGGTGGCCCGAGACGATCACCAAGATTCTGCGGGCTCAGGAGATCGCGATGCGCTGTCGCATTCCGATCATCTATTTGGTCGATTCCGCCGGCGTGAACCTCCCGTATCAGGGCGGTGTGTTTCCCGGACAGTATGGGGCGGCGCGCATTTTCTACTACAACTCCATCATGCGTCGCTATCTGCGCATCCCGCAGCTGGCGGCTGTGATGGGGCAGTGCGTCGCTGGCGGTGCGTACCTGCCGGCGCTGAGCGACGTGATCCTCATGGTGAAGGGATCCTCGTTCATGGGGTTGGGCGGGCCGAATCTCGTGAAGGGCGCGACCGGTCAAACCGTCGATGGCGAAACGCTGGGCGGCGCCGTGACGCACACCGAGGTCTCGGCCGTGGCACATTACGCGGTCGATGACGACACGGCGTGCCTGAACAAGCTGCGTGATTTGGTCGCACGGCTCCCGCGTCCGCGCGAGCACGACGCGCCCACGCACCGCCCGCCCGCGGAGCCGCCGCAAAAATTGTATGAGTTACTGCCCAACGATCATCGCATGTCCTACGACATGCATGCACTGTTGCGCACCGTGCTGGACGATGGGGAGCTCGACGAGTTCCAGCCGAATCTCGCCAAGGAAATGATCTGCGGCGACGCGCGCATCGAAGGGATGACGGTGGGTGTGATCGCCAATCAGCGCGGTCTGATCAAGGGGCGCGAAGGCGAGAAGCCGCGGTTCGGCGGCATCATCTACGCGGAGAGCGCCGAGAAGGTCGCGTTCTTCATCGAGCGGTGTGACCGTCAAGGCATTCCGTTGCTCTTCGTGCAAGATGTATCCGGATTCATGGTGGGTCCGGAGGCCGAACACGAAGGCATCATTCGCGCCGGTGCGCACTTCGTCGAAGCCATGGCGTGTGCGCGTGTCCCCAAAATTGTCCTGACGGTCAACCACGCGAGTGGCGCGGGTTACTACGCGATGGCCGGTCAGGGGTTCGACCCGGACTTCATCTTTACGTGGCCCACCGGCCGCATGGCGGTGATGGAAGGTGCCGCCGCCGTGCAGGCCGTTCACGGCCCCGCGCTGGACGCCGCGCGTGTGGCGGGCGGCGCGCCATCGGCTGAGGTGACGCAGGCCGTTGACGCGATGCGCGCCGATTACGAACATCAACTGGACGCTCGGTACGCAGCGGCGCGTGGCTTTGCCGACGCGATCCTGTATCCGGAAGACACCCGCTCGCATCTCGCGCTCGCGTTACGCGCGGCGAGCCGCAATCCCGGTCCGCACCTCGGGGCCTTCGTGTTGCCACCAATGCCGACGGCATCGGTTTGAACCCGACGATCATCCGTCTCTCGACGGTGGAGCTAGCATGAGTGAGAGCAACAGGAGTGCGCCGGACGACGCCGCGCGCGTGGTCCGTGTCGCCAGCGGGCAAGGTTTCTGGGGCGACTGGCTGGAAGCGCCGCGTCGTCAGGTGGAAGGTGGTCAGGTGGATTACCTGATGCTCGACTACCTGGCCGAAGTCACGATGTCGATCCTCCAGAAGCAGAAAGAGCGCGATCCGCGCATGGGATACGCGCGCGACTTCATCGGCGCGATGGAAAGTATCTTTCCCGCCGTCGCCGATCGCGGGGTCAAAGTCATCGCGAATGCCGGTGGCGTGAATCCGGCCGCCTGCGCCGACGCCGTGCTCGAAGCGGCCAGCAAGAATGGTGTGCGCGGACGGATTCGCGTGGGCGTCGTTTCGGGTGATGACGTCCTGGATCGCCTCGATGAACTGATGGCGGCGGGGCACCTGCTCGCGAACATGGATACGGGCGCTCCGCTCAGCACCATCCGCGATCGCGTGCTCTCGGCCAACGCGTACATCGGGTCCACGCCCATCGTGGAGGCCCTGCAGCAGGGCGCCAACGTCGTCGTGACCGGGCGCAGTACGGACACCGCTCTCACCATGGCGCCGTTGCGACATGAGTTCGGCTGGGCTGCCGATGATTGGGATCGCCTGGCCGCCGGTATCATCGCGGGACACATTCTCGAGTGCGGTGCGCAGAGCTCCGGCGGCAATTGTCTCTACGATTGGCGCAACATCCCCGATCTCGCGAACGTTGGATACCCCATCGCGGAAGCGCGCAGCGATGGCACCTTTGTGATCACGAAGCATCCGGGTACCGGCGGTCGCGTGTCCGTCCCGAGCGTGACCGAACAGCTCGTGTACGAGATGGGCGATCCGAATGCGTACATCACGCCCGACGTGGTGGCCGACTTCACGAGCATCCGCGTGGCGCCGGACGGCGAGAATCGTGTGCGCGTCCACGGGATCACCGGTGGACCGCCGACGCCGTTCCTCAAGGTCTCCATCGCCTATCGCGCGGGCTACAAGGCCGTTGGATCGCTCGTCTACTCGTGGCCGGACGCCATGGAGAAGGCGCAGCTGGCCGATCGCGTCCTCCGCGAACGGCTCGACAATCTTGGTCTCAAGTTCGATCAGATCCTGACCGAGTTCGTCGGCGCCACCTCGACGCACGGCGCACTCGCCGGCGATGGTCGCGACGCGCCGGAAGTGCAGTTCCGCATCGGCGTGCGCGGCGAGGACCGTGCCGCGGTCGAGCGCTTCACGCGCGAGATCGTTCCGCTGGTGCTTAATGGTCCGCCAAGCGTCACCGGCTTTGCCGGTGGGCGACCGAAGGTTGAAGAAATCGTCGCGTATTGGCCCGCGCTGCTCGATAAGCGCGCCGTGTCCACCGCTGTTCGCATCCTGGAGTAGTCGCCATGCACGTTCGTTTACTCGACATCGCCCACGCGCGCAGCGGCGACAAGGGCGACACGGCCAATGTTGGTCTCATCGCCCTCAGGCCCGAATGGTATGACGTGCTCGCCACGTATGTGACGCGCGAGCGCGTTGCGCAGCATTTCGCCGGTCAGATCAACGGGGATGTGGTTCGCTTCGAACTCCCCAACCTCGGCGCGCTCAATTTTCTCCTGCACGGGGCGTTGGACGGCGGCGGGACGCTGTCGCTCAAGACCGACGCGCAGGGCAAGGTCTATTCCACCGCGCTCCTGCGCATGATCATCGATGTACCTGATGACGTCGCGCACGCGCTCGCGCTCCCAGCGCATCCGGCCGCCGCATGATATTGCGGGTGCGGCTGGCGTTGCTGATCGTGGGGATCGCCGCGTTCGCGTTCGCCATGCGTAACGAGAATGAAATCGCGCGGTGGGTCGGCATTGGCTGTGTGGCCATTGCACTCGTCCTGCGCTTTCTGGGGCGCGCCAAAGACTGATGCCGCGGCACACTGAGCGGCCGGCGGATCCATGCACGGATCCGTCGGCCCTTGGACCGCCGACTAGATTCCTCGGGATGTCCGTCACTCGCATCCCTGAACTCCTCGCTCCCGCCGGCACGCTCGACGCGGTGCGCGCAGCCGTCGCCAATGGCGCCAATGCCGTCTATCTCGGCGCGTCCATGTACAACGCCCGCGACGAGGGCGCGCAGCTCACGCTCGATGAGCTGGAGCAGGCCTGTGCGATCGCTCATGCGCGTCGGGCACGCGTGTACCTCACCTTCAACGTGCTGATCAAGTCGGCCGAGTTGGTGCAGGCTCTCACGTATCTGGGCGAGTGTGTGGATCGCGGCATCGACGCGGCGATCGTGCAGGATCTGGGCGTCGTTCGCCTCATCCAGCAGATCTATCCGCAGCTTGAGATTCACGGCAGCACCCAGATGACGGTGCACGATGCCGGTGGCGCGGATGTCATGCAACGACTCGGGATTGATCGTGTGGTGTTGGCGCGCGAGAACACCCTGGAAGACATCCGTCGCATCCGCGCTGCGGTGCCCGCGCTGGGGCTGGAAACCTTTGTCCATGGCGCGCTCTGCATCTCGTATTCGGGGCAGTGCTTCATGTCGGGGATGATCTCCGAGCGCTCGGCCAATCGCGGTTCCTGCGCGCAGTCCTGTCGGAAGGACTACACCCTGACCGACGACACGACAGGTGCCACGCTCGACACCGGCTATCTCATCTCCACCAAGGACCTCGCGGCCTACGAGCATCTTGAGGAAATCGCCAAGCTCGGCGTCGGGTGTTTGAAGGTCGAGGGCCGCAAGAAGAAGCCCGAGTACGTCGCGACGGTCACCAAAGCCTATCGTGGCTGGCTTGATGCCATCGAGCGCGGCGAGACCGGTCGGGCGCCGTCGCTGGAAGCTGTCGAGCCGCTGGTGCAGATCTTTAGCCGCGGCAACACTGGCGGTATGTACGGCGGGCGGGACGGGCGCGACTACATCACGCGCACGCAGCCGGACAACAAAGGCCTGCTCATTGGCAACGTCGTCGGCCGCGAGGGGAATGATCTCGTCGTCGACGTATCGCATGCCATCGCGATCGGGGACGGTCTCGGTTTCGAGCCGCCTGCCGAGGGGGCGTCCGCGACCATTGGCGGAACCGTCAACAGCATCCGGAATGTCTCCACGCGCAACGGGATCCATCGGCAGGTGATCGGACTGCGGTTCTCCGCACCACGATCGCGCGTCGACGACGGATGGCGCGTCGTGCGTACCAACGATGCGACGCTCATGCGATCGGCCCAAGCGTCATTCGCCAATGTCGTCATCCCGGAACGCGTCGGCGCGCTGCGAGTGGACGTCCGGGTGTTTGGACATGCCGGCGGTCCACTGAAGACCATCTGGCAGCTTGGCGAGATCGAAGTCACCGTGCGTGGCGAAGTACCGCTCTCGCCCGCCAGCAAGCGCGCGCTCGATCTGGTGCAGCTACGCGAGCAGCTCGGACGGCTCGGTGAGAGCGCGTTCAAGCTCGGAACGATCGACGTCACCGGTCTCGCTGATGGGTTGTTCCTCCCGGTCAGCGAGCTGAATCGCCTCCGTCAGGACGCCACCGAGCAATTGGCCGAACAGCTGGGATGGACGCGCATGTCGGAGAGCGCGGTGCGCGAGGCGCGCATCAACGAGATCGTGCACATGCTACCGGGTGCGGCGGCGAGCCTCGCGTCTGCGACCGAGCAGGATTCGCAAGGCGCGCCCACGCAAGGCGCGCCCACGCGCGCGACGCTGCCGGCAATCCGTGCGATTGTGTATGACCTGGCCGACGCGCGCGCGGCCGCTGAGGGCGGTGCGACGGAGATTGTACTCGATCCGTTCCTGCGGCACCCGGCGCCGCCACTGGCGCGTGTTACGGCGCTGCGCGAGGAGCTCGCCGCGCAGGGCATCGCGTTCCGACTCCGCACGCCGGCCATCGTACGCCCAGAGGAACGTCGTCGCATTGAGAAGTGGTTGGCGCTCGATGTGCCGCTGCTGAGCGGACATCTCGGACTCGTCGCGGAATTCGGCGGGACCGGACGGGATGTGATCGCCGATTACGCCACCAACGTCTTCAATCCGCACACGGCGGAGCTGCTCTTCTCGCTTGGCGCGCGACGTGTGCTCGCGTCCATCGAGCTGACGACTGATGAGATCGGTCAGTTGGTCGCGCCATGGCAGGGTGCCGGATTTGACGTGCTCGTCTACGGCCGTCCCGAGGGGATGACGATCGAGCACTGTGTGCTCTCGGCAGCGTTCGATCGTGAGCCGACCACCTGCCGTGATCTGTGTGTGCAGAAGCACGCCAACGTGTCCCTGACCGATCCGGCGGGGTACACGTTCGCGGTGGCGACCGATTCGGCATGTCGCAATCGCCTGCTGCACTCGCGTCCCATTGATGCGTCGGAGTACCTCCCGGCCCTGTGGCAGCACGGGATTCGCGGGTTCCAACTCGTCTTCAACGTCGCGGGCGATCCGGTGCGGGACATCGTGCGCGGCTACCGCGACGCGATCGACGCGCTGCAGGCCGGCACGGACCCCGATCTGGGGGCGACCCGCCGACTGTTCGACGGGGCCTTCACACGCGGACACTTCGCACGCGCGGTCTGAGGTCGGTCTTCCGGTCGCGCGGCCGCGGCACCGATCGACCGCGCGATGGGAGGATTGGTGGCGCACGATAACGATGCGCGCGTCATCGGTGGGCGCGCGTATCGTGTGTCATGTTCGCCAGACCGCAGCCCACTCGTCGCAGGCGCGTCACCGACGCGGCGCGCGCCCATCCGGTCGGCACGCTCGATGACGCGCGCGCGTGCCTCCGCGATCGGTTCGGCTATCCCGATTTCCGGCCGCCGCAGCTTCGCGCGGTGCAGGCAGTCCTCTCCGGGCGCGACGCGCTTATCGTGTTGCCCACCGGTGGTGGAAAGTCGCTCTGCTTTCAGGTGCCCTCACTGGTACGCCAAGGGCTGACGATCGTCGTCTCACCGCTGATCTCGCTCATGACGGATCAGGTTGATACCCTCACGCGACGCGGCATCGGCGCCGCGTTCATCAACAGCACTTTGACCGCCGCGGAGGTCGCCAATCGCCTCTCTATGGCGAGAGCGGGTGGGCTCAAGCTGCTGTACCTCGCACCCGAGCGACTGGAGGCCGGGCGCACGGCGCAGCAGTTGGCCGCAATCGGTATCTCGCTTCTCGCCGTCGATGAAGCGCACTGCATCAGCGAGTGGGGGCATGACTTTCGACCGAGTTTTCGTCGGATGGGTCATCTACGCGACCAGCTTGGCGCGCCTCAAACCGTCGCGTTGACCGCTACGGCGACGCCCGATGTCCGCGACGACATTATCCGGCAGCTGGCGCTCCGCACACCCGAAGTCGTCGTCGGCGGATTCGATCGAACGAATCTGCTCTACCACGTGCAGTCGAGTGCAACGCCGAGCGAGAAGGATGCGGCCGCGGTGCGCTGGCTGCGTGGTGCGCCTGGTGCCGCTGTGGTCTACGCGCCCACCCGGCGAGACGTCGAACGCGTGACGGCGGTGCTCGTGCGTGCGCGGATCAACGCCGTGTCGTATCACGCAGGGCTCGACGCCGCGCAACGGCAGCGCACGCAGAACGCCTTCATGTCGGAGCGCGCGCGCGTGATCGTCGCGACCAGCGCGTTCGGCATGGGCATTGATAAGCCGAACGTGCGATTGGTCGTGCATCACGCCATGCCCGGCTCGCTGGAGGCGTACTATCAGGAGGCGGGCCGCGCTGGACGCGACGGGGCGCCCAGCACGTGTGTGCTGCTCTACAGCCATGCGGACCGGTCCACGCACGAGTTCTTCCTCGGCAGCGCCAACCCCGGTCGCGTCGTGATTGAACGCGTGTGGAGCATCCTGCAGGCAAACGCCGATCGCGAGGGGTTCGTACCGTTCACGCTCGCCGACATCGCGGAGAAGCTGCCTGCCGCGACGGGCCAGCTCCGGATTAGCGCCGCGTTGCGCGCCCTGGCAACGGCCGGAGCCCTGATGACCCAGCGCCCCTCTCTCGGTCGGGTGCGAGTGCGCCTCCTCGCCACGTCGTCACGCATTGGCCGAGAGCTCGTCGGAGCGCGCGCGTTCGATCGGGAGGTGCTCCGGGCGTTCTGGCGCGCGAGTGATCATCAACTCGGTGCCGGCGTGTCGATCGACCTCGACGGATTACCCCCGAGTTTAGGCGGCCCGGCGAAAATCATCCCTGTATTGGAGCGTCTCGAATCCGAACAGTTCGTGAGCTGGGGCCGAACGGGAGGCGGATTCCGACTGCGTGGAAGGGGCTCGGCACCCACGCTGCCGCCAGTCGACTGGCCAGCGCTTGAGTGGAAGCGCCAATCGGGTATGTATCGTCTTGATGCCGTGCAAGGATATGCGCAGACTCGAGCTTGCCGTCGAGCGTACCTCCTGCGCTATTTCGATGATCCCAAAGTCCGCACGAATTGTAGCGCGTGCGACCGATGCCTCGGGATCACTGTGGCACCCACTGAACGCTCTCCTGAGCGGCCGGCACATCGCCGGTCTCGCCCTCGACGTACTTAAGAAATCCCATGGACGACCGCCTCTATTTTTCTGAACAGCACGAAGCCGTGCGCGACATGGTCCGCACCTTCGCCCGCGAGCAGGTCGCCCCCGTGGCCGCCGGTCACGACGCCGACTCCACGTTCCCGTGGGAGAACGTGAAGAAGATGGGTGAACTCGGGCTGCTCGGCGTACCGTGGTCGGAGGACGTCGGTGGCGCGGGCTTTGATACGCTCAGCTTCATGATCGCCATCGAGGAACTCGGCAAGGTTGATGCGTCGCACTCCATCACCATCAGCGCGCACACCACGCTGGGCACATCACCCATCGTGAATTTCGGGACGCCCGCACAGATCGAGCGTTACGTCCCACTGCTGGCGAGCGGCAAAGTGCTTGGTGGATTCGGCCTGACGGAGGACAACGCCGGGAGCGACGCCGGCGGGACTCGTACGACCGCGGTGAAAAAGGATGGCTACTACCTCCTCAACGGGTCGAAGCGGTTCATCACGCACGCGGGCGTCGGCGAGATCTTCGTGGTCACGGCCGTCACCGATCCGTCCAAGGGCACCAAGGGCATCTCCTCCTTCATCCTGACCAAGGACAGCGTCGATCTGGATGCGTGCCGCCAGTACGATGTCGGCCACGATGCATCGTTGACCGCCATGCCCGGCTTCCGGTCTGGCAAGAAGGAAGACAAGCTCGGTTGGCGTTCGTCCGACACCCGCGAGTTGCTGTTCGACAACGTCGAGGTGCCGGCCGAAAACCTGCTCGGCCCCGAGGGGCTCGGCTTCGTGAACTTCATGAAGACGCTGGACGCCGGCCGCATCGGGATCGCGGCTCTCTCCCTCGGCATTGCGCAGGGCGCGTTCGACGAGGCGCTCAAGTATGCGTCGGTGCGCAAGCAGTTCGGGGCGGCCATCGCGACGTTCCAGGGGGTCCAGTTCCAACTGTCCGACATGGCCACGGAGATCGAGGCCGGACGGCACCTCATGTACCACGCCGCGTGGATGGCCCAGCAGGGTCTTCCGTACGGCAAGGAAGCGGCCATGGCGAAGCTGTTCTGCTCCGAGCTCGCGATGCGGGCGACCATCAAGGCCATCCAGATTCATGGCGGCTACGGCTACACCAAGGACTATCCGGTCGAGCGGTTCATGCGCGACGCCAAGATCTGCGAGATCGGGGAAGGGACCAGCGAGATCCAGCGCCTCGTGATCGGCCGACATCTGCTGAAGGGATTGCTGGGGTGAGCGCGGCCCGGTACTGTTCGACGTGGTCTGTTTTCCGCCATTTGTAATCCTGTAGCTTCGTAGCCGTCGCATCAGGCGCCGGCGGCCCGCGCGACTCGCGGGCCGTTTGCGTATCGGAAGGGGGCCGGACGAGGTCAGCGTACCGACGTCCGACGCCCTCCGTTCGTCCCACTGCGCGTCACGCATTTGCGTATTGCCGACGTGCATCGATCGCATGTAACCGCGTTTTTTCCCGAGATGTGTGCCACCCGCAGCGCTCCGCGCGCGGGTCGAGCACCGCACCGGGCGCGTGTCGCGTGAACGATCGGTCGCGCTGGGTGGGGGTGCCCGTGACGTTGTCCGAGCCGTTCCGACAAGGGAGCAGCCGGGCTGTTTCGTTGGATCACCGTGTGCGTCGCCAGCAGGGTCAAGCGGGGTCGCCGCCGCTCTGCTGCGTGGACAAACAATATGAAGCGTGAAATCCTGGTGAATGCGACGCCGCGTGAGACGCGCGTTGCGATCATCGAGGACGGCCTGTTGGTGGAACTGCTGGTCGATCGCCCTGATGCCCGTCGAATGGTTGGCGACGTGTATCTCGGTAAGGTCGAAGCGGTGCTGCCCGGTATTCAGGCCGCCTTCGTCAACATCGGTACCGAAAAGTCCGCGTTCTTACATGCTGCTGACGTCGTCGTTGACGATGCCGCGGTGTCTGACGACGACGATGAAGAGGACGACGGCACCGAGGAAGGTGGCGGTCGTCGTGGCCGGAAAGAGGTTCGGCCCATTCAAGACCTCCTCAAGCGTGGTCAGGACATTCTCGTCCAGATCACGAAGGAACCCATCAGCACCAAGGGACCGCGCGTTACCGCGCAGGTATCCCTCGCTGGGCGTTTTCTGGTCTATATGCCGTTCGCGTCCAAGGTGGGCGTCAGCCGCAAGATCGATGAACGCAGCGAGCGTCAGCGCCTGCGCCAGATGGTGCAGGGCATCCTCCCGGACGACGTCGGTGGCGTCATCGTCCGCACGGTGTCTGAAGACGCGACCGCCGAGACGTTCGAGCGCGAGTTGCAGTCGCTGATCAACAACTGGAAGAAGATCAAGCGGAAGACGCAGTTCACACGTGCCCCCGCCTTGGTCCATCGCGAAACGAATGTGACGCGCGGCTTGGTGCGCGACCTGTTCAGCGCTAAGGTCGAGGGCGTGACGGTCGACTCCAAGCAGGTGTTCAACGAGATCACCGAGTACCTCACGGGGATCGCGCCCGAACTGGTGGAGCGTGTCAAGTTGTACGAGGAGACCGTGCCGCTGTTCGACAAGGCGGGCATCGAAACGGAGCTGCGTGACATCTTCAAGCGCCGTTGCGATCTCCCGAGCGGCGGGTACCTGATTATTGAGCCGACGGAGGCCTTGGTCTCCATCGACGTCAATTCGGGCCGGTTTACCGGCAAGCGGGATCCCGAAAAGACCATCCTGAAAACGAACACGGAAGCGGCGCGGGAAATTGCGCGTCAGCTCCGTCTGCGGGATGTCGGCGGCATCATCGTCTGTGACTTCATCGACATGGAGACGCAGTCCAATCGCGACCGGGTGCTGGGCGAGCTCCGGACGCATTTGGGCCGCGATCGCGCTCGGACCCGCGCGTTTGCGGTCAGTGATCTGGGACTGGTGGAAATGACCCGGCAGCGCGTGCGCCAGAGTCACTACCAGAGCATGACCGAAGCTTGTCCCATCTGCGACGGCACGGGACGAGTCTTCACCCCTGAAACGATCGTTCGGCGCACGGAACGCGCCGTGCGACGGATGGCCGCCGAGGGACGGAAGGAGCCGGTAACGCTCCGTCTGCATCCTGAGGTAGCGCTCCACGTCCTCGAGCAGGAACACGATTTCGTCAAGCGACTCGAGAAGTTGGCCGGATTCTCGCTCGAGCTGCGTGATGATCCTCTGCTCAAGCCGGACGAGATCAAGCTGGTCATGAAGGGCGCCCAGCGGGACGTGACCCAGCAGTATGCGTTGACCTAGGTCCGGCCTGACGCCTTGACTCCTAAAACCAAGCTGGATAATCTTCTAGGCTACGTCAAACACGCCTTACACTCGATAGAGCCATGAGCTACGCGATCATCCGCACCGGTGGCAAGCAGTTCCGTGCCGAGCCGGGCAAGTCACTTCGAATTCCCTCGCTCCTCGGCGATGCAGGCACCGCCGTTGAGTTCAACGAGGTTCTCCTGGGCTCCGACGGCCACAGCGTGCGTACGGGTATCCCGACGCTCGTTGGTGCTAAGGTGACGGGTGAGATCGTTAAGCACGGCCTCGACGACAAGATCATTGTCTTCAAGTTCAAGCGCCGTAAGAATTATGCCCGCAAGCAAGGGCACCGGCAGAAGTTCACAGAAGTCCGCATCAAGGACATCACCCTCGGCTGAGCGCCGGCGGCGCATGGATCACTGCGTGATCCGCGTGCTTCCCTCCTGGAGTTCTAGCAATGGCACACAAGAAAGGCGTCGGCTCTTCACGTAACGGGCGCGACTCAAATCCGAAGTACCGCGGCATCAAGAAGTACGGCGGTGAGTTCGTGACGGCTGGCAACATCATTCTCCGGCAGTGCGGCACCAAGTGGCATCCGGGAACGAACGTTGGCATGGGCACCGACTACACCATCTACTCGCTGGTCGACGGCGTCGTGCAGTTCCAGCATAAGAGCAAGAAGGCCTACAAGGTCAGCGTGCTCCCGGTCGTGTACGTCGAAGAAGTCGGCGAAGAACTCGTCGAGGCGTAAGCCTGAACTACGGTTACACGGAAGGCCCTCGCTACGGCGGGGGCCTTTCTCGTTTCTCCCCCTCACCGCGCGGAACTCCCAGCGCGTACCGCCGTACGGAGGAACACCACCGAGTGAACGTCAACTCCACACGCCGCTGAGGGCAGGATTATGGCCATCTGGGACAAAGTCAAAGAGAGCATCGATAAAGCAGGAAAGGCCGCTCAAGACGTCTTCGACGAAGGCAAGCTGCGGCTTGACGCCTACCGTGCACGCGAGCAGGCCGACAAGGCGGCCGAGGCGTTAGGCTATGCGGTCTTCCGCGCCTGGGAGAACAACGCGGAGCTTGATGCCGACGCCCGAGAACGCCTTGCGAGCGCTCTGCGACAGCGAGAAGCCGAAGCCCGTAAGCTCGAGCAGGAACTGGCCGACGCGCGGGCCAATGCGCCGGCGAGCAGCGCCGCCGACACCAGCGCGGGCGCGTCTAGCGCCGCCGTCAGCGCCGCGGTGCCTGAGGCGCCGGCGCAGCCCTAGGGGCTGAGGCGGCCGATGTCCCCCAAGCGCCTGGTCAGCCTTCCAGGGCGGCCCGCAGGGCGCTGGGGGTGTCGGTGCAGAGCGCGTCGACACCCAACGCCATCAACGCACGAGCGTGCGATATGTCGTTCTCGGTCCAAGCGATGACGCGCACGCCCAGCCGATGGGCATCCGCCACAAGCGCCGCGTCAATAAGATGGGTCTGCTGCCACAGCGCGCTCACGTTTGCGTGTCCGATGAACCCGTCTAGGCTGAGCGGATAGCTGCAGCTCAACAGGCCGATGGAGGTCTCGGGGCGCTGCGCTCGCACCGCCACCGGGACGCGATGATCGAAGGCGTGCACCGCGAAACGCACCCCAGGATGTCGATTCAGGCACGCAATGAGCGGCCCCTCGATGCCGAGCGCCTTGACCTCGACGTACACCGTAGCTTGGTCGCCAACCAGCGAACAGACGGCGTCCAGCGTCGGCATCGGGATGCCATCGGACAGCGGCCACGACAGCGCCTCGGTGGCCATCAAGTCCGCAATCGGCACAGGGGCGACGACGCCGTCGCGCGTCATCAGGAGCGTGTGGTCATGATGCACCACCACCACGCCGTCCTTCGTGGCGTGCACGTCCAGCTCAATCCCGTCGGCGCGCTGGTCGAGCGCCCGCGCGAAGGACGCCAGCGTGTTCTCGAGGCACTCGCGCGGAGCGCCGCGATGCGCGATGATCTCTGGGATGCGTGACACGAGAATCCTGTGGTCGAGACAGATGGAGAGGGGGACGGCCCCTCGGCCGAGCGGGGAGAGGCGCGCCTCCCCGTGTTTGAAATCTCTCGCGTCGTCGACCACGCGGATAGCTCGTACTCGGCGGGTGGGGGCCCTGGAACGGCCTCTGACGCGAGCCGGGTGCTGCGCATCGTTGACGCGACGCTTAACGATCGCCGCGACGCATCGTCCAACCCAGCGATGCCAGTGATCGAGTCCGACGGGGAGGCGGAGGCGGCGCTCGATCGGGCGTTAATCGAGCGCTGGAAGGCCGGCGATGAGCGTGCCGCCACGAGCATTGTGGAGCGTCACGCCACGGCGCTGGCGCGGTTTGCCGTGCGGTTGGGGATGGGACACGAGGCGGAAGAGTTGGTGCAAGACACATTCGTGCGGGCGTTCGGTGCGCTGGAGGCGTTTCGGGCCGAGAGCTCCCTGCGGACGTGGCTGTTCACCATCCAACGGCGGTTGGTGATTGACCGACGGCGATCGGCCGCACGTCGCGGCACCGAAGTTGAAGTCGATGATGCCCACACGGCGACCGGGTACGACGCGCTCGACACATTGCTGGCCGATGAGATGTCGGTGCGCTTGGCAAAGGCTATTGGCGCGCTCACGCGCATGCAGCGCGAGGTCTTCACGCTGCGGGTGCAGGATGGACGAAGCTACAAAGAGATTGCCGGTATCCTCGACACCTCAGAGGGGGCGGCGCGAGTGCACTATCACAACGCGATGCGCGCGGTGAAGGAGTTTCTGGATGACTGAGTGCTCCAGCGCGGAAATGCGCGAGTTGTTACCCGATCTCGCCGCGAATACACTCGATGTGGCGGAACGTGAGCGCGCAGAGGTGCATGTCGCCAGCTGCCTCGCCTGCGCCCACGAGTTCGCGCTTATTCGAGCGGCCCGTGCGCTGCCGTACCGCACCGTGGCCATCGACGTCGCGAAGATCACCGCGATGCTGCCACGGCCCACAGCTACGGGTGGCGCAGCGGTGGAGCGTGAGGCGCTCTCGCTGCACGCGCCAACCTCTGTCGGTCGCGCTCGTGCGACCACCCCTCTGCTGCGGGCGAGTCGCGCGTGGCGCATGGCCGCAACCCTCGGCGTGATCGTGGCCGGCGGGTGGTCCATCATGTTGGTGCGGTCTGGTGGCCTCAGTCTGATGGGCGTCGGTCGGGCCGATTCGACGCACATCGCGCAGGCGGTGATCGGCTTTGACAGCTCCGTCGCGACGCGCGTCGGCGGCGCGGCCGTGGAGAGTCTGACGAGCAACGTCCCGAGTGAGCGGGCGAGTCGTGCAGACGCGCGTGGATCAGCGGTCTCTTTCGGTGATCTGGGTGACTATTCCGACGAAGAACTGCAAGGCGTGCTCGATCGCTTGGACCGGTGGGATGGATCGACGTCGACCGAACTCTCCACCACCATTCCTATCCTTCCGGTGAACCGGGGAGGAACCGAAGAATGACGCATCACGACATTCGCCACGGCGCGATTCGCGCGCTCCTGTTTCTCACACTCTGCAGTACCGCCGTGGTCGCACAGGGCGGTCCGCCGCGAGACCCGCCACCCATGCCGCCCATGCCGCGCGGTGGAGCGCGCGTGAGCGACGGACCGGGCCGCCAAGGGGAGAACCGGATCCAGGCGCGGATCAATCAGGTCGTGCGCCGGCGTTTGGCGCTCACGGACGAACAGTTCGAGTCACTGCAGGGCGTCGCGCTGAAGATCGAGGAGGAACGCCGCGCCTTACGGAATGAGGAGATGACGTCGCGATTTACGATGCGGCAGGAGCTGCAGTCTCGCGACAGGGTGAACGAGACCAAGATCGGAGAACTGCTCGAGCAACTGCCAAAATTCGAGCGGCGCCGACTCGAGCTGATGGAGCGCGAACAGCGGGAACTGGCGCGGTTTCTCACGCCGTCGCAGCGCGCGCGATATGTCGGGCTGCAGGACGAGCTGCGACGGGGCGTTCAGGATATTCAACGCCGGCGGATGGGGCTGGACAGCGCACCGGACGATCGACGCGCCGGCGCTGGTCGCGGTGCCGCTGGTCGCGGTCCCGCCGGTCGCGGGGGGCCTCCACGCCCGAATCGTCCACCGGATGGTCACAATTAGGCTCCAATGCCCCCGCGCGCCTCGTGAACGTCGATTGGGGCGCGGGTCAATTGCGCTGGCGGTGGAATTTCGCGTGCGCGCTAACTACAATTGACGGAGTGCGGTGCGCGCGGTTGCGTGTTCGGTTGTATGCGCGTCAGCGTATGTATGTAAGCCTAGGTGGCGGAACTGGCAGACGCAGAGGACTCAAAATCCTCCGCCCTCACGGGCTTCCGGGTTCGACCCCCGGCCTGGGCATGACGTTGTGAGTTGTTGCGGGATAAAAACGGTGGTGGGGTAAGGCCTCCAACAGAACCTTGCCTGCGATGGGGTGTAGCTCAATGGCAGAGCGCTCGACTGTTAATCGAGTGGTTGGAGGTTCGACTCCTCCCGCCCCAGTAGGACAAGCGCCTGGTCCACCTGTGTGGAGCGGGCGCTTTGTCGTTCGGTGAGTTCGCTTGCCGCCCGCCGCTCTGGCTGTCTACCTTGCGCGTCTGGATGTCCATGGCATTGCCATGGCCTTGCCATCCCCCTGCTATCGTACCGACCTATGTCGCTGACTCTGCATCTCGCGCACATCGCCCCGTCGACCGCGGACACGCCACTCCTGGTGGTCGTGCTGCCGTCGGCCCCTGTCATGGACGACGCGCTGGCCGCGCTCGACATCTCGCTGGGTGGTGCGCTGGCCCGCACGCTGACCCGACGCGACTTCCGAGGCGGCCGCGACGAGACGCTGCTGCTGGTCGGGGCGGAGCAGGGGGTTCAGCGTGCTCTCTTGGTGGGGCGTGGGTCGGCGCCGCTCACGCGGACGACGGCCCGCCGCGCGGCGGCCATTGGCGCACGGCAGGCCATGAAGCTCGGGACCGGAGCGATGCACCTGTATCTGCCTGATGCGACCGATGACGCCATTGAAGGTCTCGCGATTGGTGCCGCGGCAGGCAGCTGGGAGTACAGCGATCTGCGGACGCCGCCGGCCGAAGCGGATCGGCGGTTGCCGTTGACCACGGCGACCGTTCTGGCGCCCGATACGGACACCGCACGGGCCGCGTTTCTCGCCGGCGTCGCGTTGGGCGAGGGCCAAGCCATCGCGAAACGACTCGGACAGATGCCGGCCAACTATTGCGTCCCCGAGACGTTCGTTGAGGTGGGCAGCGAAATCGCCGCACGACATGGCATGCGCCTCACCGTGTGGGGTCGCGACGACCTCGCGCGCGAGAAGATGGGGGCATTCTTGGCCGTCGCGCAGGGCACGCCCGAAGAGCCGCGTCTCGTCATCCTTGAGCACCATGGCGGTCCGGCGGATCAGCAGCCCGTGGTCCTCGTGGGCAAGGGCCTGTGCTTCGATACCGGTGGCATCTCGATCAAGCCGGCCGCCGAGATGGAGTGGATGAAGTTCGACATGTCCGGCGCGGGTGGCGTGATGGGCGCGATGGAGACCATCGGCCGCATGAAGCTGCCCATTAATGTCGTCGGCATCATCGGCTCCACCACCAACATGCCCTCTGGCACGGCGTTCAAGCCGGGGGATGTGATTCGTGCATCCAACGGCAAGACCATCGAAGTCGTCAATACCGACGCCGAAGGGCGGATGGTGCTGGCAGATTTGCTTGTCCTCGCGAAGCGCTACAATCCCGCCGTGGTCATCGACGCGGCCACCCTGACGGGGGCGATTGTCATCGGCCTCGGGCACAGCGCCGTGGGCGTTTTCGGTGCTGACCGCTCGGTCGTGGACGAGGTGCTCGCCGCTGGCGAATGCGCGGGCGAGCCTGGCTGGCCGATGCCGATGTGGGATGACTATAAGGAGCTCATTAAGTCTGACGTGGCCGACGTGCGGCAGACGGGCGGACGCGCTGGCGGATCGATCACCGCCGCGTTGTTCCTGAAGGAGTTTGTCGACGACTATCCGTGGGTGCACCTCGATGTTGCCGGCACGGCCTACTCGCAATCGGATCTCGGGTGGATTCCCAAGGGACCGACGGGTACCCCGGTTGGCACGTTCGTGGAATTCGTCCGCGCGCGCGCGCGTTGATGCGCCTTCGCCCATGGACATGAGGCGGGTGCTCGGCGCCGTGCGCCGTGCGTGGGGCGCGTGCGTGCTGAGCCTCTGCGCGCACGCGATTGGAGCGCATGCGCTCGGGGCACAGGTGAAACCCGACAGCGTCACGCGCGGACCCGCGGACTCACTCGCGGTCCGTGCGGCGCAGGACAGCGCGCTCAAGGCCGTCGCAAAGATCACGGCGGACAGCCTGCGCGACGCGCGGGCGCAGGTCCGCATCGACAGCATTTATCGTGTGAAGATGGCGGATACGATCAAGTCGCCGCTGGCGCGATTTGAACGGCCGGATGACACCGAGCTGTCCTCGCGACTGACGTTCTCGCGCGATCGCATCCTCACGTCCGGGGCCGTGAATCTCGCGGACCTCCTCGATCAGGTCCCGGGTGTCACGACATTCCGCACCGGATGGATGGCAGGCATTCACGCGGCCGCGTACAACGGCGACTTCTCACGGATCCGGGTGTTTTACGACGGCGTGGAGCGAGACGCCGTCGAGTCGCGCAACGGCGGCGTACTGGATCTCGATGACGTGCCGCTGTGGGCGCTTGACGAAATCGTGATCGAACGCGTTGCGGGCGAAATTCGCGTCTGGTTGAAAGGCTGGACCGTTCGACGGACCACCGCCTTCTCACGCGTCGACATCTTCACCGGCGACCTGAACACCAACGGGTTTCGCGGGCTGCTCGGACGACGATTCCGCAACGGCGTCTCGTTCCAGTTGATGGCGCAGCAGATGGCCACCCAGTCTGGGAGAGTGTCAGCGTTCAGCAGCGGCCAGCGCGCCGCAGGCGATGGCAATGGGCAGATCGTCGACGCACGACTCGGCTGGGCGCGCGGACGATATACGGTGGACCTCGTCGGCTCCGGCGTGTCGCGCGAGCGCGATGCCCTGACCGCGCGCGAGGGATTCACGAGCCTCCCCGCATTCAAGGGCGCGCGCCGGGAAGCATATGCGCGTGTTGCCTATGGTGATTCGTTGCGCGGTCTGTGGTCGCAGGCCATCGTCGGCGTGCTGCGCACGAAGCTGAGCGGGATTGGCGGCACCGGCACCGAGGTGGATAGCACCATCAGCCGCGACACCATTGGCGCGCGGACCCAGCAGATCTTCGCCGTGGGCTATCGCGCGTCGCTCTGGCACGCGTCGCTCACCGATCGCGTGCGTCCGGTTGCGGGGACGTCATATCACGCCCCGTTGCTCCGCCTCGGCGTGGGCACCGATCGCTATCGTCTTGCCGCGGTCGGTGAGCGACGCGGCCTGGACTCGCTCACGCAGATCGACGTCAGTGGTATTGCCCGCCCGTTATCCTGGCTGGCGTTCACTGCGTCGCAGTCACGACGCACGTTCCTTGATACGATGCGCATCGCGACCACGACATCACGCGCAGAAGCGGCGGTCCGATATCGTCGCCTGTGGCTGGGTGGTGGGGTGATCCGCGAGGGGGAGGTGGAGTACGCGTCTCCCGTCCTGCTGGGCGCCCCCAATGCCCGTCTGCCGATGAGCGCCACGACCGGCGTGATGGGGATCGCGCACGGCATGCTGTACAAAGACGTCGCGCTGGATGTACAGGCCATTCACTGGGACGCCGCGCAGTACTCGCGCCCGCGACTGAGCGTGCGCACCGAAGTCGCGCTCGTGAGCAGTTGGCTGTCGCGTTTCCCCAAGGGACAGTTCTCGATCAACGCGCGCGTCTCGCACGAGCTGCGTGATCCGGTGCCGTTCTTCTGGACTGAAGGCAAGACGCAGATCCAGCGTACGACCGAATCCTCGCAACTCGTGACGGGACTGCTCGAAATTCGCATTCAGAGCGCCACGATTTTCTATCAGTATCGCAATATCACCGGACGCGCGTATGAGCAGATCCCCGGCCTCACCATGCCCCCCGCCGTGCAGATGTACGGCATGCGGTGGGAATTCTGGAATTGATGTGTCGACGCTCGAGAGGCAATTGACGCAGCGAGACGCACGCATTTCATTGCCGCCACGATGATTCGCTCGATGACGGGCTTCGGCCAGGCGGAAGGCAACGTGGGTACCGTGCGCGTGAGCGTCGAGGTGCGCACGGTCAACCACCGATTCTTCTCGCCCAGTATCAAGCTGCCGAGTGCCTTCGGGCGCTGGGAGACGGACGTGCGTGAGGCGATGCGCGTGCGCGTGAGTCGCGGTCACGTGACGCTGACCGCGCGCACGGAGCGCGCGCAGTCCGCGGTCGCTGCCATTGATGAGGCGCGCGTGGCGGAGATCGTCACGCGATTACGGGCGCTGCATGAGCGCTTCGGCCTGGATGGCGGCGTTGACCTGGCGACCGTCCTGCGGATGCCCGATGTCATCGCGGTGCCCCGCGAAGACGAGGAGACGGGGACGGCCGCGGAGTTGGTTGCCATCGTCGAGCGGGCCTTGGAGAGCCTCGGACGCGCACGGGCGGAGGAGGGCGAGCGCCTCGCTACGGTGCTGCTGCAGCGTCTTGAACTGCTGGCCGGCGCCCTCGATCGAATTGCCGTCCGCGCCCCCGAGCGGGTTGTGGCGCATCGGGATCGACTCCGCGCCGCCGTTCGTGACCTGACGGAGGGGCTCGCGGTGGACGAGCAGCGTTTGGCGCAGGAGATCGCCATTCTGGCCGACCGTCTCGATGTCAGCGAGGAACTGGATCGTTTCCGGTCGCACATCACGGCCTTTCGCGGGGCGCTCGCGGACTCCGCCGGCGAACCCGTTGGCAAGCGCCTCGGGTTCCTGCTCCAAGAGATGGTCCGCGAGGCGAATACCACCGGGAGCAAGGGCGCAGACGCCAGCATCCTGCATGAGGTGGTCGCCGTGAAAGAAGAGTTGGAACGGATCCGCGAACAGGTGGAGAACCTGGAATGAGCTCATTTCCGGTCATTCTGTCCGCCCCATCGGGCGGCGGCAAAACGACAATTGCGCGCCGTTTGCTGGAGCGGCGGGCCGATGTGGGTTATTCTGTGAGTTGTACGACGCGCGCTCCTCGGGAAGGCGAGGTGGACGGGCGCGACTACCGGTTCCTGACGCCTGAGGCGTTTGAAGCGGCGCGCGATGCCGGAGAGTTTGCGGAGTGGGCAGAGGTGCACGGCAGCTATTACGGCACGTTGCGGTCTGAGGTGCAACGCGTGCTGGCGGCTGGGCGCCATGTGCTGATGGATATCGACGTGCAGGGGGCGCGACAGTTCCACGTCGCTTTTCCGGACACGGTGCTGGTCTTCGTGCTTCCGCCGTCCGGCGAGGTTCTCAAGAATCGGTTGGCGGGACGGAAGAGCGAAAGTCGTGAGCGGTTGCTGGTGCGTCTGCGAAATGCGCGCGCGGAGTTGGGTGAAGTCGGGCGGTACCACTACGTGGTGGTGAACGACGACCTCTCGCGTGCCGTGGATCAGGTCAGCGCAATCATCGATGCAGAGGGGCTTCGCCACGACCGCGTGCATGAAGTTGAGGCACAGGTCGAGGGGCTCATCGCACAGTTGGAGCAGGAAATAAACGTTTTCACCAAGGGCGAGTAACTCATGCAGGTATTTACGCCGAAGGAAGTGGCCCAGCACGCGGCCAATAAGTACCTGAGTGTGTTGATCGCGGCGAAGTTTGCTCGCGTGCTCAACGAGTTCCCGCGCGATCGTTCCTTGCACGAGAAGAAGCTGACCACCCGCGCGCTCGAAGAGCTCGCGGCCGGTCAGATCGAGTACAAGGTGATGCCGCGCCGTAAGCCGGTCTGATCACCGCGTTCACTGGTAGTCTCCGCGCCGCGCCACGACTCCGGTCGCGGCGCGGCGTCGTCGTGGGAGTGGTCTTGACGCGATGTGTGCGCGAGTTCGATCGCGCCGAGGTGGGGTAGCGTGGACGCTAGGGATCGGCTGCGGCTGTACTTGGAACAACGGCGCGAGCTTGGGGAATCCGAGCTGGTGCTGGATGGCATGCCCGTCGACGAATTGTTGTCATTGATCGGCGCGCGTCCCGGGGCAAAGTCCCCTCGAACGGCGCGCGGTAGCGTCGTGGGCGTGAGCGCGCCGAATCCACCGGCGGTACAGCCAGCTCGCCCGCACGGTGAGGCTGCCGCCGCGGCCGACGCACCCGCTGAGGCGCGAAGCGACGTTGCACCGCCCCCGCCGCCCTCCGTGCGCTTTGACGCGTCGACCGCGAGCGCCGATTGGCGCGCGACGTTGCGAGAAGCGAACGTCGCGGCGCCTGGTGCGGCGAAGCCGGCACCCGCCTCGCCGCCTCCGCCGTCGGTTGAGCCAGCGGCTGCCATGCCACGGTCCGATGGCATCATTGTCGAACCCGTACCCAGCACGCCCTACCTGCCCGCGGCGCCGTCGGCCGACCTCCCGGCTTGGCTATCCGCGCTCGGCCTTCCAGCCGGCGTGTCGGCCCTCAACGCCACGCCCGCCAGCGCCACCGCGATGTCCGCCGGCATTGCGGCCGCATCGACGCTGGACGCGATCGCTGAATTGGTAGCCGCGTGCGGCCTCTGTGCGCTCCACAAGACGGCGCGGCATTCCGTGCCGGGGGCCGGCGATCCTCGGGCGGAATTGGTCTGCGTGGGCGAGGCGCCCGGCGCCAATGAGGACGAGCAGGGGCTGCCGTTCGTCGGCGAAGCCGGGCAGCTGCTGACCAAGATTCTCGGGGCGATTCAGCTCACCCGGGAGTCGGTTTATATGTGCAATGTGCTGAAGCATCGCCCCCCGGCCAACCGCGATCCGCTTCCCGACGAGGTCACGGCCTGTCAGCCGTTCCTCCGCCGACAGCTTGAGATCGTCCAGCCGCGCGTGATCCTCGCGCTCGGCCGATTCGCGGCGCAGACATTGCTCGGCACCTCGCTCTCGCTCGGCAAACTGCGCGGCCAGGTCCATCTCTACCGCGGTATTCCCGTCATCGTCACCTATCATCCGGCGGCGCTCCTGCGCAACGAGGCGTGGAAGCGTCCGACGTGGGATGATGTGAAGCTGGCACGCCGTATTCTTGATGCCGCACGTGCGCACGATAGCGCGCGCGACGGCACCTCAGATCTTCCTGCACGCGATCGCTGAGTCCCCTCGGATCATGACCAGTCTAATTCCTGCCAATGCACCGGGCGTACCGGCCGTTCGCGATCCGTACAAGGAGCGCCGTCCGCCGTGGTCGGAAGAGGCCGAGCAGTCCGTCCTTGGCGCCATGTTGCTGGATGCCGATGCGATGATGCGTGCAGTCGAACACGTGGACGACACTATGTTCTACCGCGAGGGCCATCGGCGGTTGTTCCGCGCGATGTATGCCATCACGGAGGGTGGACGCGTCGTCGATCCACTGACCGTCGCTGATGAACTTGATCGTCGCGGAGAGTTGGAGCAGGCGGGTGGCCGCGAGTATCTGGCGTTTCTGCTGGACGCGGTTCCAACGGTCGCGAACGTGGAGTACCACGCGCGCATCGTGAAGGAGAAGGCGTTGCTGCGCCGCCTCATCGAAGTCTCGACGGAGATCGTCAGCGAGGCGTTCGAAGGCCGCACGATGGCCGGCGATCTGCTGGACGCGGCCGAATCGCGCATTTTCGCACTGGGCCAGTCCAAAGAGCGCACGGGATTCTCGCGCATCAAAGAGTTGTTGTGGCCCGCCATGGAAAAGCTCGAGTTGCTCGCGCAGCGCGAGTCGGCAATTACCGGCGTGCCGTCAGGGTTTAACGAGCTCGATCAGATGACGTCGGGATTCCAACCGGCCGATCTCGTGATCGTCGCCGCGCGTCCGTCCATGGGCAAGACGGCGTTCACATTGAACATCGCGCAGCACGCGGCCATTACCGCCAAGACCGGTGTGGCGTTCTTCTCGCTCGAAATGAGCAAGGAATCGCTGGTGCAGCGTATGTTGGCGAGCGAGGCGCTCATCGACGCGCAGGCGTTGCGTAAAGGTGGTAGGGCGCTCGATGAATCGATGCCGCGATTGGCGCAGGCCGCCGGTATTCTGAGTCATGCGCCCATTTTCATCGACGACACGCCCGGCATCACGCTGCTCGAAATGCGTGCCAAGGCCCGACGGCTCAAAGCGGAGCACAACATCGGCCTCATCATGGTCGACTACCTGCAGCTCATGAGCGGGCCGGCCAACTCCGAAAACCGTCAGCAGGAAGTGTCGCAGATCTCGCGCGGCTTAAAGGCGCTCGCGAAGGAGCTGGGCGTTCCGGTGATTGCGCTGTCGCAGCTTTCGCGCGCGCCGGAGCAGCGTACGGGCGACGACAAGGGACGTCCGCAGCTGTCCGACCTGCGAGAGTCCGGTGCCATCGAGCAGGACGCGGACGTGATCATGTTCATCTTCCGCCAGGAAGTGTACGCTGAGCGCGACGAGACCGGCCGATTGAAGGATCCGACGCTTGAGGGCAAGGCCGAAATCATCATCGGTAAGCAGCGAAACGGTCCGATCGGAAGTGCGCGCCTGTTCTTCCACAAGCAGTACACGCGGTTCGACAACTTCTCTAGCCGTCAGGCACCGACCGACTTCGGTGGTGGTGGACCGCCGACAGACTTCGGCGGCGGCGGTCAAAAGATGGTGAAGGGCCCGGACGACTGGGCGCCCTTCTGATGGCGAAGGCGCGCTCGGTGTACCGGTGTACGGATTGCGGCGCGGAGTCCCCCAAGTGGGCCGGGCGCTGCGAGAGCTGCAATGCCTGGAACACCCTCGCCGAAGAACCCGTGTCGGCGATTGTCACCAGCAAGCGGACGGCCGCGCGCGCGATTGCAGGTGCCGCCGCATCCACCGTGCAGCTCCGGTCGGTGACCGGCGCCGAAACCAATCGGTGGCGCACGGGACTCAACGAGTTCGACTTCGTCCTCGGTGGCGGAATCGTGCCGGGAAGCATGGTGCTTGTTGGTGGAGAGCCTGGCATCGGCAAGAGCACCCTGTTGCTGCAAGTCACGGCGCGTCTGGAGTCAGCGGGCTACGCCACGCTGTACGTGTCAGGCGAAGAGTCCGCGCTGCAAGTGAAGCTACGCGCCGATCGCTTGTCGGAAACCGCAGGGGACGTGGCACTGCTCACCGAGACGTCGCTTGAAACCATTCTGGCGACGGCCGCGCAGCCACGCGCGGACGGACGACGTATCCATGCGCTGGTGATCGACTCCATTCAGACGGTGCACACGGAACTGCTGGAAGGCGCGCCTGGCAACGTAGGACAAGTACGCGAATGTGCGGCACGATTGATGCGCTTTGCGAAAGAGTCCGGGACCACCGTGTTCGTGATTGGACACGTGACCAAAGGTGGCGGTATTGCCGGTCCGAAGACGCTCGAGCACATCGTGGATACCGTGCTGTATTTCGAGGGAGACGGCACGCTCGATCATCGCGTGCTGCGCGCCACGAAGAATCGATTCGGCTCCGTCGATGAGATCGGCGTGTTTCGCATGGCCCCCGACGGGCTCGTGCCGGTCGAGAATCCGTCGGCGCTCTTCGTCGGTGATCGCGCCGATGTCGCGAGTGGTAGCGCGGTGTGTGCGCTCATGGAGGGCACGCGCCCGGTGCTGGTTGAGGTTCAGGCGCTCGCCGCGCGGGCCGGATACGGCACGCCACAGCGCGTGGCCAATGGCATCGATTCACGTCGGCTCGCGCTCTTACTCGCGGTGCTGGATAAACGCGGTGGCTTTTCCTGCGCGCAACTTGACGTCTTCTGCAACATCGTCGGCGGGATGCGCGTGCAGGAGCCAGCGGTAGATCTGGCCATCGTGGCCGCGCTCGCGTCCAGCGTGGTCGATCGTCCGCTACCGGCGCGGGCAATCTTCCTGGGTGAGCTGGGGCTCGGTGGCGAGGTGCGTCCCGTCTCCCAGGTGGAACGACGACTCGCCGAAGCGGCCAAGCTTGGCATGACGCAGGCGTTTCTGTCTGACCGAGCGATCCCGCGCCGAGTGCCCGGTGATATGAAGGTGATCGGTGTGCGTACATTGCGCGACGTCCTGCAGCAAACCGTTGGGGCGTCGGCCGAATCCTGATGCAATCACCTGAGCCCATGTCATTACCGTCTGAAGCCCAACGACCGAGCCGCGACATTCCGCTGCCGTCGCCCGCGCGCTCGCGCAGTGATGACGTCGAGATCCAATCGACGCGTGATGTCGGCGTCGTGATCGTCGCTGGCGGCTCTGGCACGCGTACCGGTGGCTCGGAGCTCAAGCAATTTCGCTGGGTGGCCGGGAAGCCGGCGCTGCTGCACAGTGTGCAAGCGTTCATGGCGCGCGATGACGTCGCCATCGTCGTCGTGGTCCTCCCCAAGGCGTACGCGGCCGATCCGCCGCCTTGGCTCTTTCAGTGCGATGTGGAGCGACTGCTGGTCAGCACCGGCGGCGCGGAGCGGCATGAGAGCGTCGTCAATGGCCTTGAAGACCTGCCGGAACACGTGACCATCGCCGTCGTTCACGACGCGGCTCGCCCCCTGGTAACCGATGACACGATCGCACGCGTGATCGCCGAGGCCCGCAAAGGGCATGGTGCCATCGCGGCGCTGCCGGTGGTTGATACGCTCAAGGAAGTGGACGCCGACGGGCGCATCGTCCGCACGGTGGATCGCACGCACTTGTGGCGTGCGCAAACGCCGCAGGCCTTTCCCCGCGAACTGCTGGAACGCGCGCACATTGCCGCGCGCCGCGATGGCGTAGGGGCGACGGATGACGCCGCGCTCCTCGAGCGACTCGGGCTGCCGGTGGTCGTGGTGCAGGGTAGCGAGCGCGGCATGAAGATCACGAGCGCCGCCGACTTTGCGCGTGCGGACGCCCTGAGTACCGTGCCCGAATGACGCTGGCGTCGCTCACGATTCCGTTCTGGTCGCCGGCCGAGATTGATGGCGCGCTCCGTGGCATCATCGACCATCTCTCCAACCGCGGCGTGCTCGCGTATCCGACCGAGACCGTGTACGGATTCGGTACGGCGGTCGATCAGGAGTCGGTGGAGTCGTTGGTGCGATTGAAAGGTCGTCCGCCGGCGAAGCCATTTCTCCTGCTGATCGGGGATCCGGCGCAGCTCGCGCGGTTGGATCTGCATCTGCCGACGTATGCGGCGCATCTGGCCGCACGATTCTGGCCGGGTCCGCTCACCCTGGTGCTGGAGGGGGGCGACGGCCGTGTGCCGGCTCGACTGCGCGGTCCGGAGGGCGGGGTCGCCGTCCGGTTCACTCCGCATCCGGGGCTGCGTCGTCTTCTGGCGGCCTATGGTGAACCCATCACCAGCACCAGCGCCAACCGGCCCGGCGTGCCCCCCGCAATGTCCTCGGTCGAGATCGTCGAACAGTGGCCCGATGCCATTCATCGCGGCATCTTGCATGTACTCGATGGCGGGCGGCTTTCGCCGTCGCGGCCTTCAACCGTCGTGGATTGTACGGGGCGTCGCCCGCGCGTCATTCGTCCGGGTGTGCTCTCCGCTGCGGTTCTTCGTGAATGCGTCCCTGATCTCGTCGGTGACACCTGACGTTATGCATCTGCTCTTTGTCTGCACCGGAAACACCTGCCGCAGTCCGTTGGCGGAAGTCATCGCGCGGCACCTGATCGCCGAGCGCGGCTTGGTGAACGTGATCGTCAGTAGCGCGGGTACCAGTGCGTGGGCCGATGCGCCCGCGTCCGACGGGTCCCTCTTGGTGGCGATGGAGCGGGGGCTCGATCTCTCGGCGCATCGTGCACGACCACTCTCCGCGGATCTGGTGGCGTCGAGTGATGTGATTCTCACCATGGGGCCGCACCATCTCGATCGGGCGCAAGCGCTCGGCGGTACGGGGCGCAGCCATCTGCTCACCGCGTTTGCGGACGGCGCTGATGACGGTCGGGCCATCGGCGACCCGTTCGGTGGTGACCTGCCGGTGTACCGTGGCACCTTTGATGAGCTGTCGCGCGAGATTGGTGCCGTGCTTGATCGGCTGGAGCGCGAGGGCGATCGCGATCAGGAACACGCCGCGTCGTGACGCGCACATGACCGTGACCAGTACGTCGAGCGGAGCGTCCGACGGAGCGTCCGACGGTGCGTCCGACGGTGCGTCGATGCACGTGCCGCTGGTCGCGAGTGAGCGCCCGACGCGGCTCGTTATCCTGGGGCATCCGGTCGCGCACTCCCTGTCGCCCCTGTTCCAGAACGCCGCGCTGGTGCATGCCGGCTTGGCGGCGCACTACGAGCGACTCGACGTACCACCGGAAGCACTCGACGCCACGCTCGATGCGCTCGCGCGCGACGGCGTTGCGGGCAACGTGACGATTCCGCATAAGGAGCAGGTCGCATCGCGTGCGATGTGCTCGCCATTGGCGACGCGGGTTGGCGCCGTGAATACCTTCTGGCATGAGCGCGGCGCTTTGATTGGTCACAATACCGACGTCGCCGGCGTGGCCGCGGCCGTGGCCATGCTCTATCCGCACGGTATCGGCGATCGCGCCTGCACGCTGATCGGTGCCGGCGGGTCAGCCGCCGCCGTGTTGGTCGCACTCGACACGATGGGGTGTGGCGATCTCCGGGTGGTCAGTCGCACACGCGGTCGCGCGGAGGCGCTGGTGGCACGACTCGGTGTCCGCGCCAAAGTGGTCTCTTCTGTCGATGAAGCCGTGGCCGGCGTGGGGCTGGTCATTAATGCCACGCCGATCGGCTTGAACGATGATGATATGCCGGTGGCTCCGGCACTGTTAGCGCCGGACTGCGCGGTCTTTGATCTGGTCTATCGGCGCGGTGAGACGCCCTGGGTGCGCGCCTGTCGCGCGATGGGACATCCGTCCGAAGATGGACTGCGCATGCTGCTGGAGCAGGGGGCTGCGGCATTCGAATGCTGGTTCGGCATGGCGGCCCCGCGGCGCGTCATGTGGCATGCCTTGAACGTCGCCGCGACCGAGCGTCAGTGACCAGCACGCGTGCCCCGGAGCTGGCCGCGCGGTCACGACGCCCCGGTCTGCAGAACGCGCCCGTCGGCGGCGCGTCGCATCGGCGTGAGCCTCCGACGCACCTTGTCGGTCGCGCCCTCGGTGGATTGCGTGATCTGCTACTCCCCGCGGCGTGCGCCGTCTGTCGCGCGCCGGTGGCTGGCACGCTCGACGGCATCGTCTGCGCGTCGTGCCTCGCGCAGGTCGTCGCCATGCCGCATCCGCACTGCGAGCGGTGTGGGCATCCGCGCTTGTCGCCCTCGGTGCCATTGCCGACCGGACTGTCGCCAACCGGGGCGCCGGATGAGCTACCACCCTGCCGGTGGTGCGCGCGCTTGCCGTCGCATGTGCGGGCCGTGCGTTCGGTCTGCCGCATGGACGCGGGGAGCGGAGCGGCGCTCGTGCACGCCCTCAAGTACGAAGGCTGGGCGGGGGTCGCTCCGTCGATGGCGGCACGGATGGCGCGACTGCACTTGCCGCGAGACGTGACGGAGGAACGGTCCGCGCTAATCCCGGTACCGCTCGCCCCCACTCGGGAGCGGGAGCGCGGCTACAATCAGGCGGAGCGACTGGCCAGCGCACTTGCCGCGCACTGGCATCTCCCGGTCTGGCGCGATGTGTTAACGCGAACACGGCACACACGCAGCCAAGTCCGGTTGACACCGTCCGAGAGGACGGGCAACGTTTCACACGCCTTCAGGGCCAATCCATCGGCGAGGGCGCGGCTGCTGGGGGCACACGTCGTGCTAGTGGATGATGTGATCACGACGGCGTCCACACTGAATGCCTCGGCGGATGCCCTCGTCGCCGGCGGTGCACGTATTATCAGCTACATCACTTTCGGGCGGGCGCCGGAACCGGGCGACCGTACCGTACCAGACCTCGACTTCGACCAGGACTGACAGACATGGCCATTCGCGTAGGCATCAACGGCTTCGGCCGCATCGGCCGCCAGGTGCTTCGCGCCGCCAAGCAGCAGGGCGTCGCCGACCTCGAATTTGTCGCCATCAACGACCTCACCGACACGAAGACGCTGGCGCACCTCTTCAAGTACGATTCGGTGCACGGCCAGTACGACGGAGAGGTCTCCGCGGATGCCGATGGCATCACGGTGGATGGCGAGCGTATCCGCATTCTTGCCGAACGCGATCCCGCGAAGCTGCCATGGGCCGAACTCGGCGTCGACATCGTGCTGGAGTCGACGGGGCGGTTCACCGAGCGCAGCGATGCGGCCAAGCATATCGAAGGCGGCGCCAAGAAGGTCATCATCTCCGCGCCGGCGACGAACGAAGACATCACCATCGTGATGGGCGTCAACAGCGACAAGTATGATTCGTCGTCACACCACGTGATCTCGAACGCGTCGTGCACGACCAACTGCCTCGTGCCGATGGTCAAGGTGATCCGCGACAACTTCGGATTCGTGCATGGCTCCATGGTCACGATCCACAGCTACACGAACGATCAGTCGATCCTCGACCTCCCGCACAAGGATCTGCGTCGGGCGCGTGCAGCGGCCGTCTCCATGATCCCGACCACCACCGGCGCGGCGAAGGCCACGGCGCTGGTGATTCCGGAAGTGAAGGGACTCATCGACGGCATCGCAGTGCGCGTGCCCACGCCGGATGTGTCGTTGACCGACCTGACGTGCGTCGTCGAGCGCGCCGTGACGAAGGAGGAAGTCAATGCGGCGTTCAAGGCCGCGTCCGACACGACGCTGGCGGGGGTGCTCGGGTACAGCGAGGTACCGCTCGTTTCGATCGACTACGTCGGGGACCCGCATTCGTGCACGCTCGACGCCTTGAGCACGATTGTGATCAACAAGACGATGGTGAAGATCTCGGGCTGGTACGACAACGAATGGGGCTACTCGTCCCGCTGCGTCGACTTGCTGCGCTTCATCGGCGCGCGACTCTAGCCTGCGACTCCCGTTCGCACCGTCTCTTACACACTGACGAGCCCCGGTACCAACGTGCCGGGGCTCGCGCATACCGACCCATGACGACTCGTACCATTCGTGACCTGACCGCCGCTGATTTGGCGGGACGCCGCGCCCTCGTGCGCGTGGATTTCAACGTGCCACTCGACGACGCGGGAGCGGTCGCCGACGATACGCGGATCGTGGCCGCGCTGCCGACCATCAACGCGCTGCTTGATGCCGGCGCCCGCGTCGTGCTGCTGGCGCACTTCGGACGCCCCAAAGGGGCCCCCGAGGCCAAGTACTCGCTTGCCCCGGTGGCGACACGCCTGCGCGAGCGCCTCGGTCGCCCCGTCCAGTTTTTGACGGAGACCGTTGGGCCTACCGCGGTGTCCGCCACGCGCGCGTTGGCCGCCGGCGAAACCTTGCTGCTCGAGAATACGCGATTTCTCCCCGGCGAAGAGCACAATGACGAGGCCCTCTCTCGTCAGTTCGCGGAGCTGGGCGATGTGTATGTGAACGACGCGTTCGGCGCCGCGCATCGCGCGCACAGCAGTACGGCGGGTGTGGCTGCCTATTGCCGACCCGCGGTGGCGGGACTGTTGATGGAACGGGAACTGGCGTATCTCGGTGGCGCACTCGCGGCCCCGGAGCGTCCCTTCGTCGCCATTCTTGGCGGCTCAAAGATCTCCGGCAAAATCGATGTCGTTGAAGCCCTGCTCCCGAAGGTGGATTACCTGCTGATCGGCGGTGCAATGGCGTGCACGTTCTTCCGTGCCATGGCACTCGAAACCGGGAAGTCGCTGGTGGAACCCGACCGCCTCGACATGGCCCGCGATTTACTCGCACGCGCCGGTGACAAGCTGGTGCTGCCCACTGATGCGATGGTCGCACCGGCGATGGATCGTACCGACGCGGCGCATGTGGTCGCACGCGATGCGATTCCATCGGACGAGGCCATGTTCGATATCGGCCCCGACAGTGTCCTCCACTATGCCGCGCTCATCGCCAGCGCACGCACGGTGTTGTGGAACGGACCGATGGGCGTATTCGAAAAGCCCCCGTTCGACGCCGGCACGCGCGGCGTGGCACACGCCATGGCGGGCGCGACGGACCTCGGTGCCACCACCATCATCGGTGGCGGTGACTCGGCAGCCGCGGTTGCCGAGGCAGGGCTCGAATCGCGGATGTCGCACGTCTCGACCGGCGGCGGTGCCTCGCTGGAGTTCCTCGAAGGGAAGACGCTGCCCGGCGTCGCCGCGCTCGATACCCGTTGACTGTGCTCTCGCATCCCGCATCCACGCCGTCCCGCCAACCGTCCCGCCCTCTCATGCATCTGAAACCCGTCTTCGCCGCGAACTGGAAGCTGAACCACACGCCGACCGATGCCCGCTCCTTCCTGCAACGGTTTCTCGCGCTGACGCCGCGTCAGCAGGACCGAACCATCGTCCTGTGCCCGTCGGCGATCACGCTCACCACGGTGACCGATGGCTTGCGCGATCGCCCGGATATCTGGGTTGGCGTGCAAAACGTGCACAGCGAGGCGCAGGGCGCGTACACCGGCGAGAATTCGGTGTTGATGGCACGCGACGTCGGAGCGCGGGTTGTCCTGGTGGGGCACTCCGAGCGGCGTCACGTCTTTGGCGAGACCGACGCCATGATGACCAAGAAGTGCGCCCTCGTGGCGCAGGCGCGACTGACCCCGATCCTCTGCGTCGGGGAGACGCTCGAGGAACGTGAGTCGGGCGCTGCTGCGACCGTGGTCGAGCGGCAGTTGGCGGCGGGCATCGCCGAGATGGATGACACGCAAGTGGGCGCCATGATGCTGGCGTACGAGCCGGTCTGGGCCATCGGGACGGGGAAGACCGCGACGCCGGAAGATGCCAGCGACATTCACGGCGTCCTGCGTCGGGCGTTAGCCGAGCGCATTGGTGAGAAGGCGGCGGCGGGTGTCCCGATTTTGTACGGTGGCTCCGTCAATCGCGGAAACGCCTCAACGCTGCTCTCGTCACCGGACGTCGATGGACTGCTCGTTGGGGGCGCCTCGCTCGATCCGGACGGTTGGAGCAGCATTGTCCGGAGTTCTGCGACCTCCACCGAGTAAATCGGCCCACGCCTGGCGGGCGGAAGCACTTGCATCCGGTCGTCCGTCGCGTGATTTTATAAGGCTATCGTCTACGCCTTTTGCCTCGCATCAGACACGCGACATGTACACGCTGCTCCTCACTCTGCTCATCATCGACGCGCTCATCTTGGGCGCCGCCATTCTCCTCCAATCGGGGAAGGGCGGTGGTCTCGCCGCGAACTTCGGCGGGGCGAGCTCGTCGGGTGATTCGGTCATGGGCACTCGACAGGCCGGCAACTTGCTGACGAAGGCCAGCTGGTGGTGTGGCGGGATCTTCCTCGGTCTCGCGTTCATCCTCCAGCTGATGTCGTCGCGCAGCGCGGCGCCGAAGTCGGTCCTCGACAAGCTCGCCGCGCCAGCCGCCGCGCCGGCCAAGGGCGCTCCGACGGCGGCTCCGGCCGCTTCGCCGCTGACAGCCGCACCGGTTGCGCAGCCCGCGACGCCGCCCGCCAAGCCGTAAGTCACGTGCATACGCAGGCACCAAAAGGGTTCCTCCTCCTCGAGGACGGAACCCTTTTTCTCGGACGACTCGTTGGCCCAGCGATGCCCACGGTGGCAGAAGTCGTGTTCACCACGAACATGACGGGGTATCAGGAAACGTTCACCGATCCGTCGTATACCGGTCAGATCGTCGTGATGACGGCGCCCCAGATCGGGAATTACGGCGTCAACACGGAAGACCCGGAATCGGCCCGGCCTCAGGTGGCCGGCATCGTCGTGCGTGAGCTGTCGCCGACCTATTCCAATTGGCGTGCCACCGGGGGCCTCCCCGAGTGGCTGGCGCAGGGTGGCGTTCCCGCGCTGACCGAGGTCGACACGCGTCGGCTCACCAAGCACCTGCGTGCCGGCGGCGTGATGCGCGGCGTGATTGCGGCGGGCGAGTCGCCCACCCGCGAAGCGCTGGATGCTCTTGACGCCTGCCCGAGCATGGAAGGGCTCGATCTCGCGACCGTCGTCACCACGCGCGAGCGCTATCAGTGGGGCAACCCGGACGCGACGTACCATGTGGTCGCGTACGATTTCGGCATCAAGCGCAATATTCTGCGCCTGTTCGACAGCCATGACTGCCGCGTGACCGTCGTGCCGTCTGAGACGCCGGCCGCCGATGTGCTGGCCATGCATCCCGACGGGGTCTTCCTGTCCAATGGACCGGGCGATCCATCCGCCGTGACGTACGCGCCGGCCAATATCCGCGCCATTGCTCATGCGCAGGTACCGCTCTTCGGGATCTGCCTCGGGCATCAGTTAATCGGCCTGACGTTTGGCGGTCGGACCGAGAAAATGCCCTTCGGGCATCGTGGCGGGAATCAGCCAGTGAAGGACTTGGCCACGGGGAAGGTCTTGATCACGGCCCAGAATCATGGGTTCGCCGTGGCCGGCACCGTTGAGGGTGTCGACGGGGCTCCCGAGTTGGCTGTGACGCACATCAATCTCAACGATGGCACGGTCGAAGGGCTGCGCCACCGCTCGCTGCCGATCTTCGCGGTGCAGTACCATCCAGAGGCTGCGCCGGGGCCGCACGATGCCGTCCCCATGTTTGACCAGTTCGTGACCGCGCTCCAGTCCCGCCGCGCCTCAAGTGGTCCAACCGCTTGACTGACAAGCACTAACGTCATACGTTCGGACCTTCGGTAGGCGGCGTCGCAACACCGTGCGGCGCGCATCGAACCCCTGGTAGAGCCCATGACGAAAGCCGATCTGGTGGAGAACGTCACTGCGCGAATCGCGCAGACGGCTGGCCCGACGATCTCGAAGAAGGACTGTGCACGGGTTGTTGATGCGTTTCTCGACGCCATCAAGGACGCCCTGCAGGAACAGAAGAACATCGAGGTCCGCGGGTTCGGCACGTTCAAGATCCGCCAGCGGAAGACGCGTATGGCACGCAATCCACGCACCGGCTCGCCGGTGGAAGTGTCTGCGCGGCCGGTCCCCGTCTTCAAGCCATCCAAGGAGCTGCGGGCCATGGTTGCGGGGATTGATATTGCCAACCTCGACGATCACGACGACGACGATTACGAGTCGTAATGCCGGTGTATCCGCAGGACCGCGCCCCGCGACTGGCATCCGTCGCGGGGCGTTTGTGTTCCGCGGTCGGTTGCGCCTCATGAGCGAGAGAATGGTCCGGGATGACAACCGCTGTGCGGATTCCTGAACGCATTGCGTGCACGCCTACTAACTTCCCTGCGTTATGAGCATTCCTGTGCTGCTCTTCGCGTCATATGCTGACGCCTTCGGCGCTCGCCGTGTAGACGCCCCATTAGAGGCGCCGTGCACGGTGCGTGATCTCGTGGCGTCCATTCGCGGCCTGTCGGGTGGGCACGTGCTCCCCGCCGAGCCGCTGGTGGCCGTGAATCATGCCTGGGTCGATGCCGACGGCCTCATCGCTATCGGAGACGAAGTGGCGGTCATCCCGCCGGTCGCGGGGGGCTGAGGTGTCCGACGTTTCATCCGCCGATCGCGCTGAAGATCGCGTCCGTCATATCGCGATTGTTGATGCGGTCATCGACGTGGCGAAGCTGATGGCGCATGTGGAATCGCCGAGCGTTGGCGCCATCTCGCTTTTTGTCGGGACGGTGCGTCACCACAACGACGGGCGGCAGGTTACCGGGATCGACTATGAGGCGTACCAGCCAATGGCAGAGCATCAGTTGAGGGCCGTAGCCATCGAGGCATGCGAGGCGCTGCCTGGGTTGTCCGTCGCCATTGAACATCGCATCGGCACGCTCGTGGTCGGCGACGCCAGCGTCGTCATCGCGGCCGCCCATGCGCGCCGCGCACCGGCGCTCGCAGGCGCGCAGCGGATTATCGAGGTGCTCAAGCAGCGCGTGCCCATCTGGAAGCGCGAGCATTACGTCGATGGGGAGCGCCGCTGGGTGGATCCGACGTCGTGACACTGCCACATCCGACCACACTGACGGACCAGTTCGGGCGTTCCATCGAGTATCTGCGCATCTCGATTACCGACCGCTGCAACTTCCGCTGCCAGTACTGCATGCCGCTGGAGGGGCTCCCGTGGCTGCCCAAAGACGAGATCCTGCGGTACGAGGAGATCGCCGAGATCGTGCGTCAACTCGCGCCGTTGGGGTTGAGACGACTTCGCCTGACCGGTGGCGAACCCACGATCAGGCCACAACTTGCGTCGCTTGTGCGGATGTTGCGTGACATCCCGGGCGTGGAAGACATCGCCTTATCCACGAACGGCGTGAAGCTGCCCGCGATGGCGGAGGAGCTCCGCGACGCCGGACTTGATCGGATCAATATCAGCGCTGATTCGCTGCGCGCGGATCGAGTCGTCGCCATCGCCCGACGCGACCTCGACTTTGATCTGGTGCGCTCGGCCACGGCGGCGGAGCGCGCGGGGATTGCGCCAATCAAGATCAACGTCGTGGTCATGCGTGGCGTGAATGATGACGAAGTGGGTGACTTCGCCGCGCTCACGCGCGACCATCCGTGGCACGTGCGCTTCATCGAGCTGATGCCGGTGGGCGAGCTACGCGATCTCACGTGGGAACATGTGGTCCCGAGCGACGAAGTCCTCGCGCGGGTGCGGGCGCTCGGCGAGCTGCTCCCCGATGCGGGGCCGGCGCTCGGCAATGGACCGGCGGTGTACTGGCGGTATGCCGGTGCGCCCGGCTCCATTGGGGTCATTACCCCCATGACGCACACCTATTGTGAGCGGTGCAATCGGGTCCGGCTGACGGCCGATGGGCGACTGCGCACCTGCCTGTTCGGCGACCATGAGGTGATGCTGCGAGACGCCCTGCGGCGTGGTGAGCCCCTCGAACCGCTCTTCCGGAAGGCCTTGGCGGAAAAGCCCAAAGCGCACGATCTCCTCCAGATGAAAATCGGGGGCCTGCGCGCCCTCAGTCAGGTCGGCGGCTGACGTCAGAGGGGCTTGTGTTGCTCGCCCCCGTGCAGCGACCTAAGTTGCGCTGGTTGTTGCTCGTGAGTGCCTAAACCGCGTGATCCGCGGCCTCGGCGTCACGAGCGCTCGCATGCTCACTGGCGCGGACATCTGTCCGGAGAACCGACTCAAAATGGTCAACAAGATCACGGTTGTTGGTGCAGGGAACGTTGGCGCGACGACCGCTCAGCGTATCGCCGAGAAGTCGCTCGGCCGCACGGTCGTCATGGTGGACGTCGTGGACGGCGTCCCGCAAGGCAAGGGACTCGATCAGTGGGAGTCGGCGCCCGTCGAGGGCTTCGACACGCGCGTGATCGGCACCAACGGCTATGAAGAGACCGCGGGTTCCGACATCGTCGTGATCACGGCCGGCATCGCTCGGAAGCCCGGCATGACGCGTGACGACCTGCTGAATACCAATGCCGGCATCGTGAAGTCGGTGGCGGAGCAGGTGAAGGCCACGTCGCCCGACGCGATCGTGATCGTGGTGTCCAATCCGCTCGATGTGATGTGCTACGTCGCCAAGCAGGTGACGGGCTTCCCGCGTGAGCGCGTGATCGGCATGGCCGGTGTCCTCGATACCGCGCGCTATCGCTCGTTCATTGCCGAGGCGCTGGACGTGTCGGTGCGGGACATTCAGGCGATGGTCCTTGGCGGCCACGGCGATACGATGGTGCCGTTGATCTCGTATACCACGGTGAGCGGCATCCCCGTGACCCAGCTGATGCCGCGCGAGCAGCTTGACGCGATCGTGCAGCGGGCTCGCGACGGCGGCGCTGAGATCGTGAAGTACCTGAAGACGGGCTCGGCCTACTACGCGCCGTCCGCCGGTGCGGTCGAGATGGTGGAAGCCATCGTGCACGACCGGAAGCGTATCCTGCCGTGCGCGGCATGGCTCGAAGGCGAGTATGGATTGTCGGGGCTGTTCCTCGGCGTGCCGTGCAAGCTTGGCCGCAACGGCCTCGAGAAGATCCTCGAGATCGAACTCACTGCTGACGAGCGCGCTGCGCTCGAGCGATCTGCCCACGCCGTCCGCGAACCGATGTCGGTTCTTTCCATCTGATCTTCACAGCGCCGGCGCGCACCTTCGGGTTCGCGCCGGTGCTCTCTTCGACCCCATCCATGTACGGTCTCGCACGATTCTGGGATAGCACGATCGGCAAGAAGATCGTGATGGCGGTGACGGGGATCATCGGGATCCTGTTCGTCATCGGCCATATGTCCGGCAACCTCCTCATGTTTAAGGGGCAGGATGCCATGCACCATTATGCGCTGCTGCTGCGCACCAGCATGCCGTTGCTGTACGCCGTGCGTGGCGTGCTGGTGGCGGCCGTTGCGCTGCACGCGCTCTCGGCCTACCAGCTCACCATGCGCTCGCGCGCCGCGCGTCCGCAGGACTACGCCTCGCGACGCCCGCAGGTCACGACCTTCGCCGCGAAGACCATTCGCTGGGGTGGCGTGCTGCTGTTGGTGTTCATCGTGTTCCACCTGCTGCAGCTCACGCTCGGCGTGGTGCATCCACAGTTCACGCACCTCGATCCGTACAACAACGTGCGAATCGGGCTGTCCAATCCGTTGATTGCCGGCTTCTACATCGTGGCGATGGGCGCCTTGGCGCTCCACCTCTATCACGGCACTTGGGCCGCCGTCCGCACGCTTGGCGTCGCGCCGGCGTCCGCGCATCCGCTCAAGCGTCGGCTCGCACTGGTGCTGGCCATTGTGGTGGCTGCCGGCTTCATGCTCATCCCTATCGCCGCGCTGACCGGCGCGTTCCAGGAGATGCCGCCCGTGCAGGAGTCCATGCCGAGCGCCTCCACGCCGTCTTCCACGCCGACACCGGTAGCCGTCGTACCATCCGGAGAGGTTCGCTGACATGGTGACATTGAATTCGAAGGTGCCGGACGGTCCGATCGACCAGAAGTGGGACCAGCATCGCTTCTCGATGAAGCTGGTGAACCCGGCCAACAAGCGGCGCCATTCGGTGATCGTGGTGGGCGCAGGTCTTGCCGGTGGCGCGGCCGCCGCGACAATGGCGGAGTTGGGCTACAAGGTGTCCTGCTTCGTCTTCCACGATTCGCCGCGTCGCGCGCATTCCATTGCCGCGCAGGGCGGCATCAACGCCGCGAAGAATTACCAGAACGACGGCGACAGTGTGCGTCGGCTGTTCTATGACACCATCAAGGGCGGCGACTTCCGCGCCCGCGAGGCCAACGTGTATCGCCTCGCGCAGACGTCGGTGAATATCATCGACCAATGCGTGGCGCAGGGCGTGCCGTTCGCCCGCGAGTACGGCGGTCTATTGGCCAATCGTTCGTTTGGTGGTGCGCAGGTGTCCCGGACGTTCTATGCGCGCGGCCAGACGGGGCAGCAGCTGCTGCTGGGCGCTTATCAGGCGCTTGAGCGGCAGGTTGGTCTTGGCACCGTGAACATGCACACGTTCGAAGAGATGCTCGACGTGGTGGTCATCGACGGGCACGCGCGCGGTATCGTGACGCGAAACCTATTGACGGGCAAGATCACGTCGCATGCCGCCGATGCGGTGGTGCTCGCGACCGGCGGTTACGGGAACGTGTACTACCTGAGCACGAACGCGATGTACTCGAACACCACCGCCATCTGGCGTGCGCACAAGAAGGGCGCAGCGTTCGCGAATCCCTGCTACACGCAGATTCACCCGACGTGCATTCCGGTCAGCGGCGAGCATCAGTCCAAGCTCACCCTGATGTCAGAATCGCTCCGGAACGACGGGCGGGTTTGGGTGCCGAAGAATCAGGGGGAGAAGCGCTCCCCCGCGCAGATTCCGGACGCCGATCGCGACTACTTCCTCGAGCGGAAGTACCCGAGCTTCGGTAACCTCGCGCCGCGTGACATCGCGTCGCGTGCCGCCAAAGAAGCGTGCGATGACGGTCGTGGTGTCGGCCCCGGTGGACTAGGCGTCTACCTCGATTTCGCCGATGCCATCAAGCGGCTGGGCAAGAACACGATCTCCGAGCGATACGGCAATCTGTTCGACATGTATCAGCGCATCACGGACGAGAATCCGTACGAAGTGCCGATGCGCATTTATCCGGCCGTCCACTACACCATGGGCGGGTTGTGGGTGGACTACAACCTGATGAGCACCATCCCCGGCCTGCATGTCGCCGGTGAGGCGAACTTCTCCGATCACGGGGCCAATCGCCTCGGTGCGTCGGCGCTCATGCAGGGCCTCGCGGACGGCTACTTCGTGTTGCCGTACACGATCGGCGACTACATCGCCGGCACCAAACTCGCCGCGGTCGATACGACGCACGCGGCGTTTGCAGAGGCGGAAGCATCCGTGCGCACGCAGACGGAACAGCTGCTGAGCATTGGCGGCAAGCGGACGGTGGATTCCTTCCACAAGGAATTGGGCAAGATCATGTGGGATTACTGCGGGATGGCTCGCTCGCGCGAGGGGCTGACGAAGGCGCTCGAACTCATTCCGGCGTTGAAGGACGAGTTCTGGCGCAACGTGAACGTGCCGGGCAGTGCGAGTTCGCTCAACCAGTCGCTGGAGAAAGCCGGACGTGTGGCGGACTTCATCGAGCTGGGTGAACTCATGTGCCGCGACGCGCTGCACCGCGAAGAGTCTTGCGGCGGCCACTTCCGCGTGGAATACCAAGAAGAAGGCGAAGCGAAGCGTAACGACGCCGAGTTCGCGTACGTGGGCGCGTGGGAATATGCCGGCGCTGGAAACCCGCCGATCCTCAACAAAGAACCGCTTGTGTACGACAACGTGCACTTCTCCACGCGGAGCTACAAATAATGAAGCTCACACTCAACGTCTGGCGTCAGCCTGCCTCGCAGGCGCCGGGCAAGCTCGAGACGTACACGCTCGACGGCGTCAGCGGCGACATGTCGTTCCTCGAGATGTTCGACATGCTCAACGAACAGCTGACCAACGCCGGCAAGGAGCCCGTCGCCTTCTCGCATGATTGTCGCGAAGGGATCTGCGGGTCGTGCGCGATGATGATCAACGGGCACGCCCACGGACCGTGGAAGGGAACGGCCACGTGCCAGCTGCACATGCGCGCGTTCAAGGACGGGGACATCATCACGGTCGAGCCGTGGCGCTCGTCATCGTTCCCGATCGTCAAGGATCTGGTCGTCAACCGTGGCGCGCTCGATCGCATTATTCAGTCGGGCGGCTTCGTGTCGGTGAATACGGGTGGCGCTCGTGATGCCAACTCCATTCTCATCGGCAAGGAAGTGCTCGATGAGGCGATGGATGCGGCGGCGTGCATCGGGTGCGGGGCGTGTGTCGCCGCCTGCCCGAATGCCTCCGCCTCGCTGTTCACGGGCGCCAAGATCACCCACCTCGGCCTGCTCCCGCAGGGACAGCCAGAACGGGATCGGCGGGCGCTGGCGATGGTTGAGCAGATGGATCTCGAGGGCTTCGGCCATTGCACCCTGGCGGGGGAGTGTCAGGAAGCGTGCCCGAAGGAGATCAACATCG
>CALQGY020000008.1 GCA_943330235.2 Candidatus Kuenenia stuttgartensis | reverse complement strand
TCACGCACTGCATTCACGCCGTTGCCGTCCCCCCGCCTTAGGCCCCGCCTCATGCCCCGCCTCGCGCGCTTCCTGTCCTTGGCCGTTGCCCTCCTGACTACCGTATCCGTAGGCGCCGGTGCGCAGCGCGCGATCGACCTCGACGCGGCTACGATCAGCGACCTCAACGCCGCGTTCGACGCCGGCACACTGACCTCGGAGCAGTTGGTCAAGCGATATCTCGCGCGCATCGCGGCCTACGATAACGCGGGGCCGCGCATTCACGCGGTCTTGGCGCTCAACCCGCACGCCCTCGAGACGGCGCGTGCGCTCGATCTGGAGCGCAAAACCAAGGGCAAGCGCTCCGCGCTGCACGGCATCCCCATCGTCCTCAAGGACAACTACAACACGCAGGAGCTCCCCACCACGGGCGGCTCCGTGCTGCTGGACGGCTACATCCCGGCACACGACGCCGTGCTGGTGCAGAAGCTGCGTGATGCGGGCGCGATCGTGCTGGCCAAGGTGAACATGTCGGAGTTTGCCTCGTCGGGTGCGTACAGCTCGCTGGGCGGGCAGACGCGCAACCCGCACGATCTGACGCGCTCCCCCTCTGGGTCGTCGGGCGGCACGGGTGCGGCCATTGCCGCCGCCTTCGCGCAGTTCGGGCTGGGCACCGACACGGGTGGCAGCATTCGTGGCCCCGCAACGGTCAATGGCATTGTGGCCCTCAAGCCTACGCACGGCCTGCTGAGTCGCACGGGCATCATTCCGCTGGCACTCTCGTTTGACACCGGCGGACCGATGGCGCGCAGTGTCACCGACGTCGCCATCGCGTTGGGCGCGATGACGGGCGTTGACGCCGCTGACAGCGCCACGCGCAAGAGCGAGGGCCATCTCACGCACGACTACACCGCGTATCTCAAGCCGGACGCGCTCAAGGGCGCGCGCATTGGCATCGCACGCGACTTCACCGGCTTTGACACGGAAGTGGACTGGGTGGTGGAGTCGTCGCTGGACGCCATGCGCGCCGCGGGGGCGACGATTGTCGAGGTGCGTTTCCCGAAGTGGATGCTGGAGGCCAAAGACGCGTGGTACACCGCGGTGCGATTCCCGGAGTTCGGGCCGCAGATCGCCGAGTACTTGAAGGACACGCCGGCGTCGTATCCCAAGTCGCTGGCGGAGATGCTGGCGCGGACGCGCACGATGCCGTCGCTGGGCGCACCGAACGCAGCGGGGAATGTTTCCATGCCGAACGCGTCGCGCTGGGCCAAGTTCGCCAGCGAAATCGCCAGCGGCAGCACGACCGACTATCGCTATCGCTCGGTGCATGATCATGCGTTACCGATGATGCGCGATGTGGTGAACGGCATGTTCGCCGCTGGTCAGTTGGACGCGATCGTGTATCCCACCCAGTCGCTCAAGCCGGAGCTGATTGAGGCGCCGGCCAACGCGCCAACCGCGCCAGATGCGATGAACATCGCCAACCTGACCGGCTTCCCCGACCTCATTGTGCCGGCAGGGTTCAGCGACAACCGCCTGCCCATCGGGATCTCGTTCCTTGGCGCCGCCTGGAGTGAACCGAAGCTCATCGCCCTCGGCTACAGCTTTGAGCAACTCACCAAAGCGCGGCGCCGCCCGGTGCACACCCCGGTGCTCGCGGGCGAAGGCATCACGCTCAAGCCGTAGCCCGTCCGGCGGCCCGTCACAGAGCACGCGGGGGCTCGGCACTCGCCGTACGCCTCCGCGCATCGCACATTTGCTCCAACCTCTATTGGAGCCTCGTCGTGCGCCTTACGAACCGCCTGCTCACTCTCCTCGCCGCGTCCGCGCTGCCCCTGACTTTGGTCAGCGCGCAGTCAACGCCCAAGAAAGTCCTCAATCTCGAGGACTACGGGCGCTGGAACCGTATCAATGCGCCCGCCGTCTCCAACGACGGCAAGTGGATGACCTACACGGTCACGCCCAACGACGGCGAACCCACGCTCCATGTGAAGTCGCTGGATGGCGACAAGGACTACACCACATCGCTTGGCACCGCCGGTGGCGGCGCGGGACGGGCAGGCGGTGCAGCGGGGCGCGGCGGTGGTGGCGGCGGTGCCCCGGTGTTCTCCCCCGACTCGCGGTGGATTGCGTACTTCGTGAATCCGGCCGATCGCACAGCCGGTCGTGGCGGGCGCGCGAATCAGGCACCAGCACCGGCACCGGCACCGGCCAACGGTCGTGGCGCCACGGCGGCCGCGCCCGCGGCGGTGGGACATCTCGAAGTGCTCAATCTGGCCAGCGGCGAGAAGACGGCCATCGCCAACGCGGCGTCGTGGAAGTTTTCGGCTGGCTCCAAGTTCCTCGCCACGCGCCTCAACAAGGCGCAGGCGGATGCGAAGCACAACGGCGCCGACCTGGTGGTGCGTGATCTCGCCATGGGCACCAATCGCCTGATCGGCAGCGTGAACCAGTTCGAGTTCGACAACAGCGGCGCGTGGCTGGCGTATACGGTTGATGCCGCTGAGCGTTTGGGGAATGGCGTGTATTTGCTGGATCCCGCGTCGGGTGATACGCGGCAGCTCAATGCCGCGTCGGCCGACTACGATCAGCTGACGTGGAGCGAGAAGGGCGCCAATCTGGCGGTGCTGCGCGGCGACAAGCCCAAGGACATGAAGCAGAAGGAGAATGTGCTGCTCACATGGCGCGGTCTCGGCGGCGGTACGGTGCAGGTGATTGCGCTGGACCCGTCTAAGGCGGCGTCCTTTCCAAAGGGGATGGTGCTGAGCGAATACGCCGCACTGCGCTGGAGCCCCGATGGCGCGCGTGTGTTTGTCGGCGTGAAGGAACAAGAGCGGGAAGTGACGGCGGCCGACTCCATCAAGGCCAACGTGGACGTGTGGCATTGGAAGGACGCGCAGCCGCAGTCACAGCAGATTGTGCAGCTGCAGCAGTTGCGCCGCGCCACGTTGCCCGCCGTGTTGCATCTGGGCACCGGCGCGTTTGTGACGCTGGGCAACGACAGCATGCGCACGGTCACCATGGCTGCCAACGCGAATGTGGGCGTGGGGCGCGATGACGCGGCCTATCGTGGCGAAGTGGCCTGGGGCGGCAGCCGCGCCGACCTGTACAAGGTGGACGTCACCACGGGCGCGCGGACGCTGATCGACAAAGGGCTCTCGCGCACCTACGGCACATCGCCGGACTCGAAGTGGTTTGTGTATCTGTCGAACAAGCAGATGCGCGCCTTCAATCTCGAAACGGCCAAGTCGGTGCTGCTGGATGCGTCGTCCACGCTGCTGAAAAGTTTCGTGAACGACGATGACGACCACGCGTACGAGAAGCCCATCTGGGGCGTGGGCGGATGGTCGAAGGACGGCGCGTCGGTGCTGTTGTATGACAAGTTCGACGTGTACGCGGTGCCGCTGGACGGCGGCAAGGCCACCAGCCTCACACAGGGCATCGGGCGCGCGCAGGGCGTGCAGTTCCGCGTGGTGCGCCTCGATGCGCCCGCCGGTGGCGCGGGACGCGGCGGTCGCGGTGGCGGTGCCGATGCCGACATGGATGGCATCGATCTCACGAAGCCGGTGCTGCTGTCAGCGTATGGCGATCGCACCAAGAAGTCCGGCTACTGGTACGTGACGCGCGGTCAGGCGCCGGCGCCGGCGATCTGGGCCGACAAGGGCATTGGTGGCGTGCTCAAGGCGGACAGCGCCGACCGCGTGGTGTACACGCAGCAGGACGTGTCCGAATTCCCCGACTACTGGGTGAGCAACACGGCGTTTGCGGCGCCGCGCAAGATCACGAACGCCAACCCGTTTGTGAGTGAGTACACGTGGGCGAGCAAGAAAGTGCTGATTGACTACACCACGTCCAAGGGGAAGAAGCTGCAGGGCACGCTGATGTTGCCGCCGGACTACGTGCCCGGCAAGAAGTATCCGATGCTCGTGGAGTTCTACGAGATCATGTCCAACACGCACCACACCTTCTCGGTGCCGGCGTACAGCAACAGCCCGCAGCTGTCCACGTATGCCAGCAACGGCTATCTCGTCTTCCAGCCCGACATGGTGTACGAAATCGGCAAGCCGGGCACGAGTGCGGTGGATTGCATGACGAGTGCGGTGAAGAAGGTCATCGAGCTGGGCTACGCAGACCCAAAGCGCATCGGGCTGCACGGGCACAGCTGGAGCGGGTATCAGTCGTCGTACATCGTGACGCAGACCGACATGTTCGCGGCCGTGGTGACCGGCGCACCGCCCACGAACCTCATCAGCTTTTACGATGAGTTGTACAAGAGCTCGGGCACGGTGCAACAGGGGATCACCACCGTGGGGCAGGTGCGCATGGGGGCGAATGTCACGCCGTGGAATGCGCACGATCTCTACGAGCAGCAGTCGCCCATTTATCACGTGCGCAACATCAAGACGCCGTTGCTCATTCTGCAGGGTATGGAGGATGGCGCGGTGGACTACGTGGAAGGGCTACAGTTCTTCAACGCGGCGCGGCAGAACGGTAAGCAGGTCATTCTGCTGTCGTACCCGGGCGAAGCGCACAACCTGGTGAATCGCGACAACCAGAAGGACTTCACGGTGCGCATGAAGCAGTTCTTTGATCACTTCCTGATGGACAAGCCGGCCGCGTCGTGGATGACCGAGGGGTTGGCGCAGACCAAGAAGGGTGGGCCGGTGCGGTAAGGAGGCATCGCCCTCCCGCCGCGCCCTCCCCCGTCGCCACATTTCACTGATCGTTTGCCGGATCCTCTTTGCGGAGCTTCATCGTGCGCTTTCCGTTGCGTCTTCCCGTGGTCCTCGCCGTCACCCTCGTGGCGGGTAGTCAGCGCGCCATGGCCCAGCCCAAGGGGTCCAGCAGCGGCCCCGGGTCGGCACCCGCTCCGGTCTTTGTGAACGGCATGGCGCAGGTGGTGCCGGCGTTTCAGGACACCACCACGTGGATCCGCCACGATCTCTGGGTGGAGACGGATTTCGACAGCGATCGCGACGGCAAGAAGGATCGCGTGCATGTGGACGTGACGCGTCCCGGGCAGTCGGAACGCGACGGGCTCAAAGTGTCCATCCTTTATGGCTCGAGCCCGTATTTCGCCGGCACCTCGCGCGACGATTCCAACTGGGATGTGAAGCAGGAGTTGGGTGATCAACCGCCGACGCGCCGCGCCCTCGCCGCGCCGGGCTATCAGCCCAACCGGCATCGGATTTCGAACGCGCTGGTGAACGAATGGGTACCTCGCGGCTTTGCCGTCGTGCATTCGGAGGCCACCGGTACCGGCTTGTCGGCCGGGTGTGCCACCGTGGGTGACTACCCCGAGCGCGCGCCCATGAAGTTCGTCGTGGACTGGCTGAACGGCCGCGCCAAGGGATTCACCACACCCACCGGCACCGAGCAGGTCAGCGCTACCGGCTGGTCCACCGGCAAGGTGGGGATGATTGGCACGTCGTACGAAGGCACGTTGCCGCTGGCGGCGGCGACCACCGGCGTGAAGGGGCTGGAAGTGGTGGTGCCGGTGTCACCCAACACGTCGTACTACACGTACTACCGCGCCAACGGGCTGGTGCGCTCGCCGGGCGGTTATCTGGGCGAAGACGTGGACGTGTTGTACGACTTCATCGCGAGCGGCGATCCGATCGTGCGCGCGAAGTGCGACGGGATCTGGAAGAACGGCATCATGGCCGGCCCGAAGGGCCAGGACCGCGCCACGGGCGACTTCAACGATTTCTGGAGCAAGCGCGATCTGCTGCCGCATGTGAAGAACATCAAGGCGGCCGTGCTGCTGGCGCATGGGCTCAATGATTACAACGTGACGCCGGATCACAGCGTGCGCATTTACAACGAGATGAAGGCGCGCGGCCTGCCGGTGTCCATCTATCTGCATCAGGGCGGACACGGCGGAAACCCGCCTGCGGATATGCTCAACCGCTGGTTTAGTCATTACCTGTACGGCGTGGACAACGGCGTGGAGAAGGAGCCGGAAGCGTGGATCGTGCAGGACGCGAGCGCGCAGGCGCCGGGCGCTGTCGCGGCCGCACCGGCGCGTGGTCGTGTAGCCACGGCCCCGAAGCCGTTCGCATCGTTCCCGGTGCCGGGCTCCGTGCCGGTGGTGCTGCACCCCGCGGCGGGCGGCCCGCGCATAGGCGCACTGTCGTACACGGCCGCGGGCAGCGGCGCCGAGTCGCTGACCGATGATGTCGCGTTCAGCGGCAGCGCACTGGCCAGCGCCGCGCAGTCGCCCAACCGCTTGCTGTACGCCACGCCCGCGTTCACCGACACGGTGCACATCTCCGGTACGGCGCGCGTGACGCTCCGTGTGTCGGCCAGTGTGAAGGCCGCCAATCTGAGCGTGTGGCTGGTGATGCTGCCGTACGACTCGTCGGTCGTGGGCTCGCAGAGTCACCGCGGCAGCATCACGCACGGCTGGGCGGACATTCAGAACGCCAAGTCGCTCACCAAGGGCGGCAACTACACGTCGAAGAAGGCTGGCAAACCGCTGGAAGCCGGCAAGTTCTACGATCTCACCTTCGATCTCGAGCCGGACGACGAGTTTGTCCCCGCGGGCAAGCAGCTGGCGGTGATGATCATGTCCAGCGATCGCGAGTTCACGCTCTGGCCGAAGGCGGGCGCGGCGCTCACCATCGATCTCGCCAAGTCCTCGTTCACCATTCCGGTGGTGGGCGGTGTGGACGCGTTGCAGAAGGCGGGGATGCGCTGACCCGACCGGCGCTCCCTCGCGTGAGATGATCTGCGAGAGAGCGCCCGCCGCACTCCCCGAATGACCGGGCCGCACGCACATTAGCTCCATCCCCTTTTGGAGCCCCATCGTGCGTCCTTCCGTTTTCCGCGCCACCCTCACCCTGCTGCTTGCCGCGCCTCTGGGCGGCCTGGGTGCCCAATCCAACATCCGGCGGCGTGACACCACCGCGCTGGTGAACCGCAGCGCCAACCCGGTGCTGGCGCCGTTCCGGTTCCGCTCCGTGGGTCCGGCCAGCATGGGCGGCCGCATTGATGACATCGCGGTATTCGAGAAAGACCCGCGCATCATCTACGTGGGCTACGCAATGGGTGGCGTGTTCAAGTCCACCAACGCGGGCACCACGTTCACGCCCGTCTTCGAGCGCTACAGCAGCGCGAGCATCGGCGACATCGCAGTGGATCAACGCGATCCGAACATCGTGTACGTAGGCACGGGCGAGCCGAACAATCGGCAGACGTCATCGTTCGGCGACGGCATGTACAAGAGCACCGATGGCGGTAAGACGTTCACCAACATCGGCCTCAAGGAAACGCAGAGCATCGCGCGCATTGTGATTGACCCGCGGAACAGCAACACCGTCTACGTCGCCTCGCCGGGCCACCTGTTTGGGCCGAATGCCGAGCGTGGCGTCTTTAAGACCACGGATGGTGGCACGACGTGGAATAAGATCAAGTTCATCGACGAGAACACGGGCTTCACGGACATCGTGATGGACCCGAAGAATCCGAACGTGTTGTATGCCGCCAGCTATCAGCGTCGCCGCACGGGGTGCTGCTACAATGGCGGCGGCGCCGGCAGCGCGCTCTGGAAGACGGAGAACGGTGGCACAAGCTGGACGAAGCTCACGACAGGCGGACTGCCGCCTGGTACGCTGGGCCGCATCGGCATTGATGTCGCGCGCAGCAACCCCAACGTGGTGTACGCGCAGATTGAAACAGACGGCGCCGACTCCGCGGCAGTGATCACCGGCGGCGCGGGTGCTGGCGGCGGCGGTGGGCGCGGCGGCTATGACTGGTGCAGCAACGCCGAGGCCACGAAAGGCTTTGGCGCGAACACGCCCGACAGTTTGAAGAAGGTGCCGGCGCTCAGCCGCTATCGTCCGGGGCTCTATCGCTCGGAGAACAAGGGCAAGACGTGGACGCTGGTGAGCAACTGCAACGGGCGCCCGATGTATTTCAGTCAGGTGCGCGTCGATCCCACCAATGACCAGAACGTGTATCTGGCCAATGTGCGCGCGGCCAAGTCGGTGGACGGCGGCAAGACGTTTGCGCCCATCGACTCGGGGCTGGGCTCCGGCAACGAGATGGTCGATCAGCATGCGTTCTGGATTGATCCGGCCAACAGCGATCACATTCTGCGCGGCGCCGACGCGGGCTTTGGCGTGTCGTGGGATCAAGGCGTGACGTGGGACTACGTGCACACGGTGGCCGCGGGGCTCGCGTATTGGGTCAGCGCCGACATGGGACGCCCGTACAACATCTACTTCGGCTTGCAGGACAACGACAGCTGGGGCGGTGCGAGCGCGATGCGTAGCCGCAACGGTATTCGCGACCACAACTGGTTCCGCTTCGGCGGCGGTGACGGCTTCCAGACCGCGGTCGATCCGACCAACAAGTTTGTCGTGTTCAGTGAGTCGCAGGACGGCAACACGCAGCGCACGGATTTGAGCACGGGCGTGGTGAAGAGCATTCGCCCCATCGCGCCGCCGGCGCGTGGTGGTGCCGCCGCGCCAGCTCCGGGCACGTGTGTGGATGGCCGCATTATCGCGGCGCCCGCGGCGGGCGCCGCAGCCGGCGCCGGCGGGGGGTTTGGCGGACGCGGCGGCGGCGCGGCCAACGTGATCAATGCGCAGCCGGGCGACACATATCGCTTCAACTGGAACACGCCGTACATGCTGTCGCCGCACGATCCGAGCGTGGTGTGGCTGGGGGGCAATCGCCTCTTCCGCTCCAACAATCAGGGCGATCTCTGGGTGGCCAGCGCCGACCTGACGAAGCAAGTGGATCGTTGCACGATTGCCGTGATGGGCGTGGCCGGCACCGCGACGCAGTTGGGGAAGAACGACGGCATGACCAACTACAGCACGATCATCAGCGTGAGTGAATCACCGGCGCTGGCGGGTGTGGTGTGGGCCGGCACGGATGACGGCAATCTGCAGCTGAGCCGCGACCACGGTGCAACGTTCACCGAAGTGGGCAAGAACATCACTGGGCTGCCGAGCGGCGCGCTGAACGGTGCGAATCCGTACTGGATTTCGCGCATTGAAGCCTCGCACTACGATGCCGCCACGGCCTACGTCGCCATCGACGGCCATCGCAGCGATGACCTCACGCCGTATGTCTTCGTCACGCGCGATTACGGCCGCAGCTGGTCGAGTGTCAGCGGCACGCTGCCTCGGCGCGGCAACGTGCAGGTCATCCGCGAAGATCCCAAAAACGCGCAGCTGTTGTACGCCGGCACCGAGTTCGGGTTGTTCATGTCGCTGGACGGCGGCACCAAGTGGGAGCCGTTCATGACCGGATATCCCACCGTGCGCACGGACGACATTCTCGTGCATCCGCGCGATGGCGATCTCATTGTGGCGTCGCACGGTCGCAGTATCTGGATTGCTGACGACATCACCCCGTTGCAGCAGTGGACGCCGGCGGTCGCGGCCTCCGATGCGACGTTGTTTGATGTGCGCGCCGCAGTGGCGTATGCGAACGATGTGCGCCTCGACGTGTACACCGGCGGCGAGAAGCAGTTTGAGGGCGAGAATCCGGCGCGCGGCACCGCGATCCACTTCTACACGAAGACCGCGGGTGACGCGAAGATTGCAATTGCCGATCCGACGGGTCGCGCGATGTGCGAGACCACCGTGAAGGCGGTGGCCGGGATGAATCGCGTGCAGTGGACGCTGGTCGCGCCGATGCTTGCGGCCGCGCCGGCCGCGCCGGCTGGTGGGCGCGGTGGTGCACCGGGTGGTGCTGGTGCTGGTGGACGTGGCGCGGGCGGCGGCGGTGGCGCGCGTGGCGGGAATGCAACGGGTGCGACGGGAGCCGCGGCTCCGGCAGCGCCGGTCGCGCCGGTGGCGGCGGCGCAGCCCGCTGGTCCGGCGCCGGATATGAGTTGCGCGCCGAGTGCGGCCGGTGGTGGCGGACGCGGTGGCGCGGGCAGTAGCGCGACACCGGGGAGCTACGTCGTGAAGCTCAGCGTAGGCGGCAAGGAGTACACGAAGTCGGTGCAGGTGCTGGAAGATCGCTGGATGAACGAACGCTAACCGACACCATGACTTTCACGAAAACGCTTCGACTCACCACAGCGGCCATCGCATGGGCCGCCGTGTTGGTGCAGCTGGTGTATTCCATTCGTAACGGCGTCGCACGCGGCGAAAGCTTCGCGCGCGCGCTGGCCGATTATCTCGCCTACTTCACCATCCTCACCAACCTGCTGGTGGCGCTGATCCTCACCGTGCCGTTGGTGGCGCCACAGAGTGCGGCCGCGCGATTTTTTGCGCATCTGCACGTCACGTGGACCGCGGCCGCGGCCATTCTGGTGGTGGGATTGGCATATCACTTTCTGCTCAGCACCATCCACCATCCCGTGGGGATGGAGGCCGTCACCAACCTCGGACTCCACTATCTGGTGCCACCGCTCTATGCGGCTTACTGGGTGATGAGTACCGACGTCACGGGCGCGCCGCTCGCCCCGCGTGCGCTGCAACTGAGCGCGTATCCCACGGCGTACTTCGCGATGGTGGTGGGGCGTGGCGAAGTGGTGGGGGTGTATCCGTACTTCTTCGTGGACGTCTCGAAGATCGGCCTGATGGGCGCGTTCCGGAATGCGTGCGGCATTCTGGTGTTCTATCTCGCGATGGCGTGGCTACTGCGCGTCATCGCGACACGGGTGCGACCGCAACTCGCGTAACGCCGCGCCGTGCGATGGCCCCTGCGGGCGCCGCTACCGTCGTAGCGACGCCCGAGGGCACGGGTCTCCTGCTCACGCAGCAATGTCCACCGCGGCACACGCGCTACTTCAAGTGATACAACTGCTTCGCGTTGTCGCGCATCACCATAGTGGCCAGTTCCACCGCACGCTCGCGAGTAATCTCGCCGTCGCGCATCATGCCGGTTAACGCGCGCCCCAGCGCCTCGCGCGCGGCATCGGCGGCAATCAGCCCTGCCTCCTCCCACCCCAGCGCCTCCGAGAACGGATACGCATCGGTGGCGAACATCACCTTCTCCGGCACATAGGCCAGCCACCCGCGCAGCGCTTCGGCCACGTTATGCGGCGTGTCGAACGCGGTCTGTTCGGAGAAGTCCACGTAGGCGTTGGGCTTGGTGAGCAGCGGCGTGATCTCGCGGGTCCACGGCCAGCCGGCGTGAATCATTACGAAGGTCGTCTTGCGCAGCGTGGGATCGTTAAGCAACGGCTCGAGCAGCATGGGGTTGGCCCAGCTGACGTTGAAGTAGCCGCCACCGCCGTGCGCAACGTGAATGTGAATGGCCATCCCCAGTCGTCCGCACTCGAGCGCGATATACCGGAAGATGTAATCCTGCAGCGCGGTGTAGTCGCCCTGCCCTGCATAGGCTCGCTCTGCCTCGGCGCGCGAGGGGTTGCCGATGGCCAACGTGCGCAGATAGGCCAGTTCATACTTCTCGGCCAGCGCACCCGCCGCCTTGTGCCGCTCCAACGTGGTCTTCACCACCTTCTCGAGATACTCCGTGAGCGTCGCCGGTTTCGCGGTCAGGCCGCTCTCGGTGAAGTAGCGCTTAAGCAGCTTGTCCTCGAGCGGGAAGAAGGCGGCTTGATCGGGGTTCTGAATGAGCTGCGCGGTGCCCAGCGGGAACAGCAGCGCGTCAGCGAACGGCACCCACTGAAAACGCGACGTCGGCAGGCCGGGGCCCATGGCCACACGATTGCCGAACATGGTCTCAATGCCCATCTGGTCCAGCAGCCACGTGGCGTAGTTAGCGCCCTGCTCGCGCTTGACGTCGTCGCGGCTGCGCGTGCCGAACAGCTTAGTGTGCGCCGCGGTGACTAGCGCGGACGTGGCGCGCTGACGCGCCGGATCGGACTGTGGCTCGAGATGATCCACCGGTAGCGCGTCGAACTCCATATCCGCCGCCTCGCCGGGCGCGGTTGGCCGCACCGGGTGCGCATGGTGGTCGATGGCCTTGATGGCGGCGATGGTCTGCGCGAGCTCGGGATCGATAGCGGGCTGTTCGCGCGAACAGGCCGTCGCCACGACCAGGGCGAGGGCGAGGAACGACCGGCGACGGAAGGAATACGAGGGGAGGCGCACGGGACAGAGAGGGCGAGGGATGCTGGGGCCCGTGCGGCGGATACCGCACGGTCATCGCTCAGACGATAGCTCCGCCGCGTCGATCTCACCAACTTCGCACTTCGGCGCCATACTCTCCGTCAACGCCACCACGCACTTTCCCCGTCCCCGGAGACACGATGACCGACCGGCGCTCCCGTCGCGCATTCATGGGCCTTGCTGCCGCCGGCACGGCCGGTGCCCTCGCCCCGAACTGGCTGGGGGCGACTCGGCTCCCGCTGCCGACCAGCCTTGCCATTGATCCTGACGTGGTGGTCCTCAACGCCAAGGTCTACACGGTGGACAGCGCCGTGCCGCGCGCCGAGGCCTTTGCGGTGAGCAACCATCGCTTTGTCGCCATTGGCACGACGGCGGCGATGAAGTCGCTGGTGGGGAAGCGCACGCGCGTGATTGATGCGAAGGGGATGACCGTCGTACCGGGGTTCATCGACACGCATAATCATGCGGGCGGGACGACGCTGTTGTTCGAGGTGCTGGTGGGCAATCCGTTCGAGGTAGAGTTCGTCTCCATCCAGAGCATCATCGAGAAGCTGCGTGCCCGCGCGCAGCAGACGCCGGCGGGCACGTGGGTGCAGGGGTATTTCCACGACGATACGAAGCTCAAGGACAAGCGGCAGCTCACGCGGCAGGACCTGGATCAGGTGAGCCGCGAGCATCCGGTGGCGGTGCGGCATCGCGGTGGGCACACGGCGTTCTACAACAGCGTAGCGTTTGAGTGGGCCAAGGTCACCAAGGACACGCCCAACCCGGCCGGCGGTACGTTCGACAAAGATGCGGCCGGTGAGCTCTCGGGGCGCGTCACGGATCGCGCGATGAATCTGCTGAATGCGGTGGGCAAGCGACCGCAGTTCTCTGCGGCCGACAGCGATCGACGCGAGCGCGACGGCGTGGCGCACATTTCGAAGCAGTTTGCGCGCTATGGTTTGACCACCGTGCACCACGAGGGCGGCGATCTGGCCGCCATGCAGGATGTACGCGCCCGCGGTGATCTCAAGCATCGCATCAGCTACGAGGCCACGGGGGCGGTGCTGGAGGGGATGATCGCCAGCGGGATCAAGAGCGGATTCGGCGATGACTGGATCCGGTTCGGCGCCACGTCGGAGCATACAGTCGACGGCTCGTTCTCCGAGCGCACGATGGCCATGAGCGTGCCGTACGTGGGCACGAACTACACGGGTAATGTCACCGAAACGCAGCAGACGCTGGACGCCTGGGTGGAGCGCGTGCACCGCGCGGGCATCCAGGTGAACTGTCATGCCAACGGGGACGTGGCGATTGACATGTATCTCACGGCGTTCGAACGCGCGCAGCAGAAATTCCCGCGCGCCGACGCGCGCCCGAAGATCACGCATTGCACGCTCATCACGGACGATCTGGTGCGCCGAATGAAAGCGGTGGATGCGATTCCGGCGATGTTCACGACGTACGCGTATTACAACACGGACAAGTTTCCGTTTTACGGCGAAGCGTTGATGAAGCGCAGTATGGCGTTTCGCACCATGTTGGATGCGGGCGTGCACGCGGCGGCCGGCTCGGACTTCAGCCCCGGTCCGTTTGCGCCGCTGATGGGCATGCAGGGGATGGTCACGCGCACCGGATGGGATGGGACGTCGTGGGGGGTCAATCAGCGCATCACGGTCAGCGAAGCGCTGCGCGTGAATACGCTCAATGGCGCCTACGCGGCGCATGAGGAGGCCAGCAAGGGCTCCATCACGCTGGGCAAACTGGCGGACTTCGTGATGCTGTCGGACGACCCGCACACGGTGAAGCCTGAGGCCATCAAGGACATTGTCATTGTACGCACCGTGGTGGGTGGCGACACGACGTACGAGGCGTAAGGCGTCGCGCCTCGTGTGGGTGCTTGGCCATCGCCACATACGAAACGGGGTCCGGCATCAGCCGGACCCCGTTTGTCACCTCACCCGTGCCGCGTCGCACGGGCGTTGGTGTCTCAGCCGCACTTCGAGGCGTCGACCGTCTTGAGCTCGGAGGCATAGCGGATGCCGTTGGCTTCGCTGAACGTCACCGCGACACAGGCGCCAACAACGAGCGGGCCAGCGACGGGCTTGAGGTGCGTGAAGTAGTTGCCTTCGAACACAAAGCCACCAACGGTCCACTGCGACGGCGTGCCGTAGTACAGACCGGTCGGCACGAGGCCGATGGAGGTGATACGCGCCGAGTAGGACGGGGCCATGGGGGACGACGACGTGCTGGTCGTGGTGGTGGTGGAGCCGGTAGCCGAGGAACCGCCGACGGCCGTGCCCGACTTGGCGAACGACGGCGCCGATACGTCGGGACCGGTCGCCGCGACATCGGAGCAGGCAGCGAGGATGGAGGTCATGGCGATGGCGCTGAACAGGACACGGGTGCGGACGGACATGGTGAGGCTCCAGAGAGAGTGATGGATAGTCGAGGACGTGGGGCGATTGTCGCCGCGTTCCCGCCTTTGCCTCTCTGGTAGTGCATGGAGCGCGCCACGAACGGCCCGCCGAGATATTTTCCGCAAATCGATACGCGACAATGCTTTACAATTTCCGCGCCGATGGCCGCGTGGGGCGGTGGTCCCTCCGTATCAATGCAGGCTGTATCAAATCATTACAGCACGCGCCCCGCCGATGCCCAACCACACCGCCTTGCACGGAAACACTGGAACCTACGGGAAACCGCGGGATCAGGTCGTCGCGCGTCGACGTCTCCGAGCACGCGGAGCGTATCCGGTGGTTTCCAATGTCATCCCGCGCGTTTCCGCGCAAAGCGGTTCGCCAGACGCGTTACCCAGCCGCGATGTCAACGGCCGCCGTGGCCTCGATCAACCGCCTGGCACGGAAACACCGGAACCTACGGGAAACCGCCGGATCAGGTCGTCGCGCGTCGACGCGACGCGAGCAGGATGCCGACTCCCACCAGATTCATCGCGACAATCACGCCGGACACCTTGAGGGCGAACGTGGACACGCTGTCCACCTTGATGATCGGGAACACCGAGAGCCCGATGTACAACAGGGTCATCAGCAAGCCCGACATCGAGGCTACGCGCAGCCAGAGCGGCGGCCGAGGCGATACGCCACGCAATCCGAATAGCGGAATCGCGAACATCACGACATACGTCAGCGCATAAAAGATGCCGCTGGCGTTGAACAACAACTGGAACGCCTCGGCCTGTCCCACCCCGATGTTACTCAGCACCGCCAGCGCAAACGAGCACACACCCACCAGCAGGATAGAGTTCACCGGCGTCTGATATTTGCTGTGCAGACGGCTGAACCATGCGGGGAGCATGCTGTCCCACCCCGCCACCATGGGTAGTCGCGTCACCGCCGTGAAGCTGAACGTTGCCTGCGCGACGCGCGTGGCGAGGGTCATGAGAATGGCGACCGTCACCAACGGCCCCGCAATGCCAAACGGCGCAAAGCCGACGCGCAGCACCTGCGCCATCGGCCCCACCAGATCGATGTCGTTGGCCGGGATGTACGCGACCACCGTGCTCGTGCCCAGAATGAACATCAGCGCAATCACCGGCGCCGCGATAAACACCGACTTCCGCATGGAAGCGGCCGGCGAGCGCGTCTCGCCCGCGAGAATGGCGATGTATTCAAAGCCACCCAGCGCGCCAAATCCCATCTTGCCCAGCAAATTCAAATTCAGCAGCGACATCTCCGGCATCGTGATGCGAAACGGATGATACGCCGGCAGCGTGCCCGTCAGCAGCCCGATGATCGGCAACAACAACAACGCGCCGAAAATCGTCAGCATCGTCACGCCGCCCAGGTTGTGCACCCACTTCCCCACCGAGAGCCCAATCGTGGACGCCACCACCATCAACGAGAGAATGGCCGCCGACGCGAGCGCCACGAACCACGTGCTTTTGGTCATCCACGCGGCGCTCGGGCCCAGCGCATACGACAGATACGTGGACGCCTGCAGCCCGATCTCCGACGTGAACACGATCACATACAACCAGAGATTCCACGCCAACATGAATCCAACCGTCTGATTGAACCCCAGCTTCGCCCACTGATACAGCCCGCCTTCCAACGGCATGAGCTTATTCAGATACATCACTACCGCGGCCGACGGCAGATAAAACAGCACCAGCGCCACCAACCAAAAGAGCATGTTCGACGAACCGAGCTTGCCGGCCACGCCAATCCATGTGAGCCCCACGATGAACAGGATCTGCGTCAGCGCGAGATCCTTCACCCCCAGCTCCTTCTTCAGCGACGCGCTGTGCGCTTCCACCGCCGCTTCGGCGCGCGCGAGCTCGGTGTTCTCCGACGCCGTCATGATGCGTGCCCGCCGCGAGGAATAGCGCCGAGGATATGCCAGATACGCGCCCAGGCCTCAAGCCCTTCATGCAACCGGTGCACGCGGAAAAATTCATTGGGGGCGTGATAATCCTCGTCCGCCGTGGAGAACGAGAAGAACACCGTGTCCAATCCCATGTGCTTCTGGAACAGCTCCGAGATCGGCACCGTGCCGCCCATGCGCACCACCAGCGGATGCACACCGTACACCGCATGCAGCGCGGCATCCGCCGCCTTGAGCGCGAAGTGATGGCCCTCGATATGTGCCGGGCGCGCCCCGTGATCCGCGGCCCGCACCGTGAGCGTCGTGCCCGCCGGGACATGCGCTTCGAGATGGGCGGTCACTAATGCCACAACCTCCTCCGGGTCCTGATCGGGCACCAGCCGGCACGTGATCTTCGCGTGCGCTTCACTGGGAATCACGGTCTTCTGCCCCGGGCCTTCATACCCGCCCCACATGCCGTTCACTTCGATGGTGGGACGCGTCCACTGACGCTCCAGCGTCGTGTATCCCGGCTCGCCGAAGGTCTCCGGAGCGCCCACCTGTTCCAGATACGCCTGCTCATCAAAGGGCAGCGCCGCGATCGCCGCGCGCTCCTCGGCACTCAGCGCGCGCACGGTGTCGTAAAATCTAGGCACGGCAATGCGACCAGCATCGTCGTGCAACGACGCAATCAGTCGCGCCATCGCGTGCAACGGATTGGCCACGCCGCCGCCATGTCGCCCCGAATGCAAATCTTTGCCGGCGGCCGTCAGCGTGCACTCGAGACCGGCGAGCCCGCGACTGGCCACCGTCAGCGATGGCTCGTTAATGCGCCACATCGCGCCATCGGCCGACAGCACAAAATCGGCCGCGAGCAATTCGGTATGCGCCGCAATGAACGCTTCGAGATGCTCGCTGCCGATTTCCTCTTCGCCCTCGAACATGAACTTCACATTCACCGGCAGCGTGCCACCGTGCGCAAAAAACGCCTCGGCCACCTTGATGGGGATGAGCATCGGCCCCTTGTCGTCGGACACACCGCGCGCGTACAACCGGCCGTCGCGCACCGTGGGCGTGAACGGGGCGCTGGTCCACTTCTCTAGCGGATCGGGCGGCTGCACGTCGTAGTGCCCGTAGATGAGCACCGTGAGTTGACCGGGCGCGCCCATCCACTCGCCGTACACCACCGGGTTACCCGGCGTCGGCATGATACGTACCGCAATCGGTCCGGCCGCCGACAGCTTCGAGGCCACCCACTCAGCGGCCGCGATCATATCGGTCGCATGCGCCGGATCGGTGCTCACGCTGGGAATCGCCGCGAACTCTACCAGTTCATCGAGAATGCGGTCGTGGCTCGCGCGCAGTGCGCCTAAGACCGTGTGCAGCGCTGATTCCGACACCACTATTTCCCGCCGTCGATGGAGATGATCTGACCGGTGATCCAATTGGCGTAGTCCGACGCAAAGAACAACACGCCGTGCGCGATGTCGTCAGGCGTGCCGAGCCGCTTGAGCGCAATGCGATCAACCAGTGCCTGTTGTCCCTCAGCACCGTACGACTCCCACTGCCGTTCCGTGGATGCATTCGAGCGCACGAAACCCGGGGCGATGTTGTTGACCGTGATGCCCCACGGCCCGAGCTCGTGCGCGAGTTGGCGCGTCAGGCCAATTTGCGCCGCCTTCGCCGACGCGTACGCTTGAATACCCGTGAGGCTGATGCCCAGCCCCGCGCCGCTGGAGATGTTCACAATGCGGCCATGGTGCACCGACTTCATCCCGGGCGCGACCGCCTGCGACAGATAGAAGGCACCGGTCACGTTGACGTCGAAGATGCGCTGCCAGTCTTCGGGCGACACCGCCTCAAGCGGACGCCCCACCTGCCCCAGTACGCCGCCGGCGTTGTTCACGAGAATGTCCACGCGCCCCGTGGCGGCGGCCGCTTCTGCCACCAGCGCGTCGACCGCCAGCTTGTCGGTGATATTCACCACGCGTACGGAGCAGTCGCCGCCGGCCTCGCGGCACTGCTGCTGCGTGTCGTGCAACTCGTCGCCAAGCAGATCACAGGCCCATACGTGCGCACCGCGCGCCGCGAGCGCCACACTGATGGCGCGACCAAATCCATGCGCCGCACCGGTCACCAGCGCGGTCTTGCCGTCGAATCGAATATTCATGCAGGCACCAGGCGAGTGAGTTCGTCCAGCGTGTCGAGGGACTGCGTGCGCCGTCCCTGTTCGATGTCGTGCACGAGCTCGACCAACCGGGCCGTCACCGGCGTCGGTACGCCGGCCTCTCGTCCCAGCGTGACCACGATGCCGAGTTGCGCTTCCACTTCGGTGGGGCGCTTGCGCACCGCGAGATCACGCCAGATGCCGCTGTGCGTCTTCGCCGACCGGCGATTGTGCGCCACCAGCGCATCCAGCGAGCGCGCCGCCGCCTCGGGCGCTGCGTCGGGCAGATACGCCGTCGGATCAAAGCCATCAAACGCTTCGGGGGTGACCCCGCGCGCCTGCGCGACCGCCAGCATCTCGCGCGCCACCGCGATGTACACGTGGCGATACGCCGGCATATCCAGCGCGTCGGCGATGGACTCGTTCGTCAGCGCGGTGACAAAGAGCATCGCGCCGTACGCTTCCTTGCCCCACAAAAATCCCCAGATGTTGGGCGTCACGATGGCGCGGTCGTCAAAGAGTGCCCACGCATCACGAAGGCCTGTCACGCGCGGCGTGACCGTGCCCGTGATCTCACCCACCACTACCGCGCCGCGCCCGCCGTAATGAATCACCCCGGGCTCGAGGTAATCGGCCCCGAAATTCACGAACGCCCCAACCGTGCGCGCTTCGCCCACCACCTCGGCGATGGCGAGTTCATTCAGCCCGTTTTGCGCCGACACCACGCAGCCGTGTTCACTGAGGTGCGGCAGCAGCGCGCGCACCGCGGCGGGCGTGTGGTGCGCCTTCGTGGCCAGCACGATGGTGTCCCATGTACCGGTGAGCGTGTCGGGGGTGAAGGCCGGCATGACGGCCGTGAATGTTTCAATGGGACCGGTGATCCGAAGCCCGTCGCGATTGATGGCCGCGACGTGATCCTCGACGTTGTCGACCACCGTGACATCATGTCCGGCGCGTGCGAGGTATGCTGCCAACGTGCCGCCAATCGCCCCCGCGCCCCACACCAGCCATCGCGTGACAGGCGCCGTCACGTCGCCTCGCCCCACGATCCATCCAGCAGCGCCCGCGTTTCCTCAACGGCCACCTGCCAGAGCGCTAACATCTCCTCGTCGGGGCGCTGAAAGAAGCCGCCGTAGTTGCCATCGCCGAGGTACGCGCGGAGTGCGACGGGATCAATCGCGCGCACGCGCGCCAGATCGACCATGCGGCGCTGCTCGGCGGGCATGGCCACGTCCGGCAGCCGCGTCCACGGGAAGTTTTCCATCCACGACCCATGCGACGCGACCGGGTCGATCTCCTGCACCTTGGCCCACGTGCGCGGCGCGTTCCACCAGTTGTGAAAGAGCACGCGACAGGTGGGGTGATCCGCCGCCCACTCCTGCGCATACTGCTGCACGGCGTTGTTGCCCCCATGCCCGTTCACAATGAGAATGCGCTTAAAGCCGCTGTGCGCCATGCCGTCGAGGATGTCGCGCACCACATGCAGATGCGTCTCCACGCGCAGCGAGATGGAGCCCGGGAACTCGCGGAAGTATGGCGTCACGCCATACGGGACCACGGGAAATACGGGAATTCCCAGCGGCTCGGCCGCATCGACGGCAACGCGTTCCGGCAGGATGCAATCCACGGTCAGTCGTAGATAGCTGTGCTGCTCGGTGCTCCCGAGCGGCAGGATGGCCCGATCGTCGTGACGCAGGTATTCCTCAACCTGCATCCAGTTCATGTCGCTGATGCGCACGGAAGTCTCGTTGTGGAGTGAATGCCGGAGGCAAACTTACCCGTTCTCCCAGCGGGAGGGAGTAGCGGTGCGCGTGAACTGTTCTGGCGCTGATGTGGACGGTGACATCCCCAAGAGCGTGCACGTCGGCAGCCATGATGCGCTCCTCGTGCGCCACCGACATCACGCGACATCACGTACGAACGCCCCTCCCGCGCCATGAAGCGCGTGATCTCCTCGGTGTTGCGCACACTCCCCGGCCGAACGCTGGCTTCGGCAGTGGGCGCTCAAGCTAGAACGCGCGCGCATCGCCACGCCTCCGCACCTGCGGGGGCGTTGTCGTGTGCAGCGCGGCCGGCCGCGGCGCACGAGCACCGCACGACCGTCGTCGTTGTTCCCGGCCGCCGGCCGCGCGTGTGTGCCATGCGGCACGCCCAGGCACCGCGCGAGGCCGAACCGAGGCGCTGGCGCCTCATCTGTAGGGCGCGTGCCATGATGTCGGGGCCGAACCGGGAGCGGCACGAAATACACAAATCATTGCCGGCAAAACACTTACGGATTTTACCCCCCCCAAAAAACCGCTGGGCGTGCTGGCGCAACTTTTGCTCTCAGCAGCGGGGTCAACCTTACGCTACGGGCTCCCGATGCTGGGGCTCTGCATACCTCCAACGGAATTTACCATGATTCGGAACCGGTTTGCCGTCCTGGCCGCCGCGCTGACGCTGGCCTTGCCGATGGCCGCGGCCCACGCACAGGCCAACCTGTCCATCACCGGCGGCAACGGCGGTCAATTGGTGTTCACGTTGTTCGCGCCGGTGCAGTACACGCTCACGGCATCCCCAGCAGATTTGGCCCCCTTCTTCGTGTTCCAAAATGTCGGAGACCCGTTTGGTGCTACCTGGCCGAGCGTCTCTGGTACGATGACATGGTCGGTGAACAGTGGCCCCCTGCGGAGCTTGACGATAGCAAACTCGGGTTTGATCCGTGGTTCCTTGTTCACTGCTAACGACCTCTATTTCTACGGTGATGACGCTCTCCAGTACAACTGGCTTCATTCCGGTGATGTGATCACGCTGTGGGATGGGACGTTGACCACCGACGACGCCTTCGCGTTTGTGCCGCGAACGGCTACCCAATTTACGACGCTCTTGCTCGACACTCAGGGCGCCAGAATCTCGACCGATGGTGTGTCCACCGTCCCCGAGCCGTCCACCTACGCCCTGATGGCCGCCGGCCTCGCCGCCCTGGGCTTTGTGTCCCGCCGCCGCCGCCGCGCCTTGGTGGCGTAAGCCCGACACGCGGCGGCGGATTGGTCCGCCTTCGCGCATCGCCACGCCTCCGCTCCTGCGGGGGCGTTGTCGTGTCCGGCGCCGCCGGCTTGCATTACCCCGAGCGACTGCGCCCCAGCACCGCCTGCGCACGCAGAATGATCGGACGGTCGGTCATCGAACCGTCCAGCGCCACCGCGGCGCCGTCGACCGCCCACGCCGCCTCGAGCATGCGCCGTGCGTGACGCAGTTCCGCCTCGCTGGGCTGCATGGCGGCGTGCAAAACGGGAAACACGGGAATTCCCAGCGGCTCGGCCGCATCGACGGCAACGCGTTCTTTGAGGATGCAATCCACCCCGTTCTCCCAGCGAGAGGGAGGAGCGGCACGCGTGAAATGTTCATGGCGCCGACCGCGTTCCCATCGCAGTTTGTGGGCATGGAACCTCACGCGAATCAGCCAGTAGTCTACGACGGCGCGCCGCTGGATAGCGCCGGTGCCGTCCTCATCATGGTGCACGGACGCAACGCGGCGCCGAAGAACATCGTGGAGCTCATTCCGCGGTTCGACCGGCCGAGCGTGGCGTGCGTCATGCCCACCGCCGCCGGCGGCACGTGGTATCCGTTCAGCTTCATGGCGCCCCGCGACACCAACGAGCCGGGGCTGACCTCGGCGCTCACCATGCTGAACGCATTAGTTGAGGGCGTGATGGCCCGCGGCGTGCCGGCGCACAAGATCGTGCTCCTGGGCTTCTCGCAGGGCGCGTGCCTGATGTCGGAGTTCGCCATGCGGCATCCGCGTCGGTACGGCGGCGTGGTCATCTTCAGCGGTGGCCTGATCGGCGAGCCGGGCGCGACGTGGGACGACGTGACGGGCTCGTTCACCGATGTGCCGATGTTCTTTGGCTGCAGCGAGGTGGATGGTCACATCCCCAAAGAGCGCGTGCTGGACAGCGCGGCGCTGTTCACGCGGCTGGGCGCGCGTGTCACGTGCACGCTCTACCCAGGGATGGGGCATCTGGTCAACGACGATGAGATCCGTGCGTTGCAGGGCGTCTTGGACGAGGCGTTGGCGGCGGAGTAATCCACCGCCAACCGCGCGTCCTACTGCGCGTCCTACTGCGCGTCCTCGCGCGCGTCGTCCCCCACGATCGCGTCCACCTCAATCTCCACCAGATACTCGTCGCCGATCAGGCGGGCTTCCACGAGGGTATTGGCCGGGAGGATGTGTCCGAACCGCTCGCCATGCGCACGCGCGATCGGTTCCCAGTTGTGCACCTGCGATACAAAGACGCGCGTGCGCACCACATCGTCCAGCCGACCGCCCAGCGACTGCAGCGCCCCGGTGATCTTGTCGAGGCAGAAGTGCGTCTGCGCCGCCGGATCCGTGCCGCCGATTGGCCGGCTGCCATGCGTGGCCGTCGTCCCCGACACGTGGATGCGATTGCCCTTGCGCACCGCGCGGCTGTAGCCGGCCATCGGCTCCCACACGGTGCCGCTTAATGCGAGCGTCCGTCCGTCGGCGCCCCGTCGCGTGGCGAATGGCGCGGGGAATTGCGAGACGTGGTGACTCAGATCGCCACTGGCCGTGAGAAACGGCGGCGTACGGTACTCGTCGCCGCAATCACCGGGGATGGGCGTACAGGCGGCCTGCGCGACGGCGATGCGTTGGCGATCGTCGTCATCGAGCGTGCACGCGAACACACGCGCCGTGTCGGCGAGGTGCGCCGACTGTCCCAGTCGCGCGCCCACAATCACACCGGCCACGCCGACTTGATCGAGCACCCAGCGACTCGCCACCGTCGCGAGTGAGACCGCATGCTTCTGCGCGACCGCGTGTGCCGCGTGCAGCAGCCCTTGGAACACCGACCACCCGCCCGCCGCGCGAATAAAGCGCCCGTACTTAAGCTGCGACCACGTCGGGAGTGTTTCCCACTCGGGTTCCGGGGCATCGAGCCACCGCTCGCTCAAGAATCCGCCCAGCAGCGTGCCGTAACACAACAGCCCCACGCCATGCGCGGCCGCGTACGGTGCCAGCTTCTGCGTGAAGCGTGTGTCGAGGAGCGAGCCGCTCACCTGATTACTCACAATGCGGATCCCGCTGGCTACGGCAATGCGCAGATGCGCCGTATCCACGTTCGTGAGACCGATGGCGCCGATGCGCCCTTCGTCGCGCAGCGTCTCGAGATGCCAGAGCGCATCAAGCCACGCGGGATCGGCGAAGGTCCACGCATGGAACTGCATCAGGTCGATGCGCTCCGTCTGCAACCGCGCACAGGCGCGATCCACCGCCGCGCGGGCATCGGCCAGTGTGACCGGCCCGGGCTCGGGCACCCATTTGGTGAGACACTGCACCGGCGCGCTCGGCCCCACATCGCGACGGAACATCCCCGCGATCACTTCGGCGGCACCGTAGTGGTCGGCCATATCGAACGTGGTGAATCCTGCGTCCGCGTACGGCGCCATCGCGCGCGCCGCCTCAGCGTGATCCAACGTGCGGCCATCGCGCTCCATGTCGGCCACCTGCCAGAGGCCGGTGAGGACGCGGGAGATCTCCAGGCCGGGGGCCAGCGCAATACGTTCGACGGACGGTGTCATGAGAGGCCGATTATTCAGGAGGGAGCACGGCCGTGAGCGCATCGAGATCGACGCCACGGCGGGCCAAGGCGCGCGCTTCACGCCAGTAGATGAGCGACCCGATCACCATCATCAGGGCCCACACGAGGGTGGGGTGCGCGTACCACCCAGGGACCTCGGTGGTGAGATCGCGCCACGTCTGCGTGACCAGCAAGATGGACAACAAGAGGATCGCGCCGACCGCGACCGCGACTTGCATGGATCGCGGCGCCAGCGCGCCCATGTCGCGCGCCAGCGACGCATTGCGCGCGGGCAAGCGCAGTACCGAGAGGGCCATGATCAGAAAGTTCACCAGCATGGCCGTGACCAGAATGTCGACACCCACAAAGAAGTCGCCGGCCACATGGCCGCCGATGATGCCGATGGTGGAGAGCGCCGCCGAAACGAACAGGGCGATGTGCGGCGTGTGATAGCGCGGATGGACCGCGGCGATGCGCGCGGGGAATACGCCGTCGTCGGCCCACGCGAAGCACAAGCGTGACACGCCGAGGAGCATGCCGGGCAAATCGTTGATGAGCGAGACGGCCGCCCCCGCCACCATGATGATCGCGACGGTGGGCGACACCAGCGGGGCCAGTAAGCCCGGTGCCGTCACATCGCGCACCGCACTCTCCGCGGCGACAAACTGCCAGGGCACCGTGTGGTAGACGCCCCACGCGAAGAGAAAGTAGAACGTCCCCACGACGGCGATGGAGAGCCCGATGGCGAGTGGCAGTGTGCGGTGCGGCGACTTGGCTTCACCCCCCGCCTGCGCGATGGCATCGAAGCCAATGAAGCTGGAGAAGAGCACCGCCGACGCCGCCGGCACCACCGACCAGAAGGGCGCAGGTGTGGCACTGAAGACGCGCGTATCGCCGCGGGCCGCGAGCATGGCGGTGTAGTCCGCCGTGGTGTGCGTGGCGCCTGTGAGAATGACCAGACCGCCACACACAAACATGAGAATCATGAGCGGTACGAGCGTGGCCGCGACGGCCTTCACGCCCCGCACATTCACAAACACGAATATCCACAAAAACGCAAGCGCAACACCGAGCCGCACGGGGCGTTCGTCCAGCGTCGCGGCCAGCGCGCTCCACTGCGCCGCCACCGCGATATCGCGCAAGAACGGCGGGATGACATATGACACCACACCAATGGCCATGCAGAGCCCGAACCACTGCGAGAAGCTGGCGAGGAATCCGGTGTACGGCCCGATCGCGCGGCTGGCATACACATACGAACCGCCGGCGCGCGGCATCGCGCTGCCCAACAGCGCGTAGCACACCGCCGCCAACAGCGCGGGCACAGCGGCAATGGCGTAGGCGGTGAGCACCCAACTGCCGACGCCGGGCACGGTGCGTTGCAGCGCGAAGGGCACAATGTTGATGCCGGCGCCGACCATGGAGCAGATGCCGGTGGCCGCGAGCCCGAGGAGGCCGAGGTCGCGGCGGAGCCGCGGAGAAGCGGTGACGTTCATGGCAGGGGAGGATAGCCCGTGGCGGGGTGGCGGCAAGATCACCGGCACCGGTTTGTCCCCCGCGCGCCGCCCTCGCCTCGGCGCGCTACCTTTGGCGCATGACCTCTTCCGCTCCCCGTCCGCCACACGAAGAGCAGGGCGACTTCGGCTTGGGACGCGTGCTCTCGAGCACCCGTGGCCAGCGCATGCTCAATGCGGACGGCACGTTCAACGTGCGCCGCGAAGGCCTCCCGTGGTCGCAAGCGGGGAGCGTCTACCACGACGCGCTCACCGCCAGCTGGCCCCGGTTCCTCGCCTGGACGCTGGCGGTGTACATCGGCATCAACCTGTTCTTTGCGTCCGTCTACGTCCTCCTCGGCCCCGACATTCTGTCCGGCGCCGCCGTCGACCAGCTGGGCGGGCGGTTCTGGCAGGCGTTCTTCTTCAGCGTGCAGACGTTCGCGACCATCGGCTACGGCACCATTGTCGCCAACGGCATCACGGGCAATCTCGTCGTCACGCTCGAAGCGCTCATCGGTTTGCTGGCGCAGGCGCTGATCACCGGACTCCTGTTCGCGCGATTCGCGCGCCCGACCATGTCGCTGCAATACAGCAGCATGGCGGTGATTGCGCCGTTCAACGGCGGCCGCGCGCTGATGATCCGGATCGCCAACCGGCGCCGCAACGAGTTGATCGAGATGGACGCGCAGATGACGCTGGCGATCATGGACGGTGCGGTCGCCGGCGTCGGCCGGCGCTACCTCCCCATGGTGCTCGACCGGCGGTCGGTGAGCTTCTTCCCGCTAGCCTGGACGATGGTGCATCCCATTACCCCGGCCAGTCCGCTGTGGGGGATGTCGGAGGCCGACCTGCGGGCCCGCGAGGCGGAAGTCCTCGTGCTGCTACACGGGACCGACGAAACGTTCGCCACGCGCGTGTCGTCGCGTCGCTCCTACTGCGGTGACGAGATTGTCTGGGGTGCGAAGTTCCGCAGCGTCTTCGACACCACCCGCAGCGACGGTCGGGTGAGCATCGATCTGACCAAGCTCGACCTGTACGACGTGGTCGACCTCCCAGCGGTTACGCCGTGAGCGAGATGTTGCCGTCGGCGTACGGGTCGCCAGTGCGCGATGGCCGCGGCGTCCGGGCTTCGACCACCCGATTACGCCCTTCGCGTTTCGCGGCGTACAACGCCTGATCCGCGCGATCGACCAGCTTGAGAACCGTGTCGCCCCACACCGATTCGGCGACGCCGAAGCTGGCGGTACACTGTCCGACGCTCGGAAACGGGTGCGCCGCGATGCGCAGGCGGAGCAGGTTCGCGAGGGTAACCGCTTCGTCCAGCTTCGTGCCCTCGCACACGATCACGAACTCCTCGCCGCCCCAGCGTCCCACCAGATCGCTCCGGCGGCCGCGATCCTGCAGCAACCGGGCCAGCAGGCGCAGCACCTCGTCGCCGACGTTGTGCCCGTAATTGTCGTTGATGGATTTGAACCGATCCACATCCAGCAAGATCAGCGACACCGGGGCGTGACTGGGCGCGCGCCCAATGGCCTCCGTTAACTCCTGCTCGACCCGCAGGCGACTCGCCACACCCGTCAGCCCGTCGGTGAGCGTCAGCTCCTCCAGTCGCTGCTCGATGATGATGGACCGCAGCCGCTGCCACTGCATACTGCCGCCGGCCAGCGCCAAGATCAGCGTGATCACGAAGGTCTCGATGATCCGTTCCGAGACGGCCGCTGCCGGGGAGTCAGCCTGCCCCGCCAGCACCGCAATCGACAGCACCATCGTGGCGAAATTGAACCCGTACCGCACACGCGCGGAGAGCTGGTAGATCAGGTTCGCGATGATGAGCGCGAGCGTGAACTGCACGCGACCGCGACCGTCCACGACGGGGCCGAGCTCCGGCCCCATCGCCAGCAGCGCACCGACCAGGAGGCCTCCCAGAATGAGCGCGACGTGCGTGTTCTGGAGGAAGAGGTTGGTGTAGGCCGGATTGTCGCGGCGGCGCACGGCCAGCCAGATCGCCGGGGCGGCGCCCAGCATGATGGCCACGTGGCTCGCCACAAAGAACGGGAACGTCCGCATCTCCTCGAACGCCCCCGAATGCAGGCGACTGAGATCGATGCGGAGTACCAGCAGCATCATGGGCAGGGCCAGCCACCCCAACACGGCGAGGCGACTCGCGCGCTCACGCGCCAATTGCGCGGTGGCGCCGGCCCGCAGCGTGGGCGAGAGCGCCCCAAACAGGCTCTGATCATCCATCTCCGACAGCAGCGCTCGGCACCGCTGCCCCCAGCGTGCGCTGGCGGTCAGCAGTCGGTCCAGCGGAGTGATCGGAGAGTCAGTCACAGCGGGGCGGGCGGAAGACGGAAGACCGACTGGTAATCATTAAACTAAAGGCTCAGCTCGGCAGTTGGATACGCTGGCCAAGTCCGTTCCCACCAATATTCTGCTGATTGCCGGCGACCGCCGTACTTTGCCCTAGCCCTCCACCGTCCGGCGGTGGCGAGTGCCTAGCAGACGAGGAGCTCGTCTCACCGTAACGTCCCACCGTAACGTCCCGTCGTAACGTCCCGTCGTAACGTCCCACCGTACCGCAGCGCCGTAACGGCCCGCCGCACCGGCCCGACGGTCCCGCGTCCTGCCTCTCCATCCCGATCATGCCCATCAGCATCTTCAACGACGTCATCGGCCCCGTCATGCGCGGCGCCTCCAGTTCGCACTGTGCGGCCGCGTTGCGCATCGGCCGGCTGGCGCGCGATCTCATGGGTGGCGACATCGCGCGGGTGCTGATCGAGTTCGATACGAACGGGTCGCTCCCCAACACGCATCAGAGTCAGGGCTCCGACATGGGGCTCTTCGGCGGGCTGCTGGGGTGGGACGCCGCCGACGAACGGCTGCCGCTCTCGCCCACCTACCTGCGCGACGCGGGCACGGCGGTCGACATCCGCTACATCGACTGCCACGATCCGCACCCCAACACGTATCGCCTGACGCTCTCGAACGCGCGCGAGCAGCACACGATGATCGCCATCTCTACCGGTGGCGGCATGATTGAAGTGCTCGCCATCGACGGCGAGCGCGTGTCGCTGGATGGCGGCGCCGACGTGGACGTGGCCGGGCGCACGCTGCGACAGGTCCTGCCGGTGCGCTCGGTCCCCGACGCCCTGATCCCGTTCGGCACCTGCAACGAGCTGCTGGCGTACGATGCGGGTCGTGAGATTCCGCTCTGGCAGTGGGCCGTGGACTACGAAATGGCGCGCGGCGCGCTCTCAGCGGACGCGGTGCACGGCATGATGGTGGACATCGTGCGCATTCTGCGGAAGTCCATCGCCGAGGGCGTGGCGGGCACGGAATACCACGACCGCATGCTGGGGCATCAGTCGGGGATGTTCGCCGAGAAGATGCAAAACGGTGGTCTGCTCAACGCGGGCGTGCTCAATCGGACGGTGCTGTATACCACGGCGCTGATGGAGGTGAAGAGCTCCATGGGGGTGATTGTCGCCGCCCCCACCGCGGGGGCGTGTGCTGCGTTGCCGGCGTCGTGCATTGCGGTCGCGGAAGAGATGGGGCTGTCCGAAGACGATATGGCCCGGGCGATGTTGGCCGCCGGGCTGATGGGGGTCTTCATTGCAGGCCCGTGGACGTTCGCCGCCGAAGTGGGCGGCTGTCAGGCGGAGGGCGGGTCGGCGGCAGCCATGTCCGCGGCAGCGCTGGTGACGCTCGCGGGGGGCACGCTGACGCAGGCCACCGGCGCGGCATCCATGGCGTTGCAAAGCATGCTGGGGCTCATCTGCGACCCCGTCGCGGCCCGCGTGGAAATCCCGTGCCTCGGCAAGAACGTCATTGCCGCCAGCAATGCGGTATCGTGCGCGAACATGGCATTGGCCGGGTTCAACGCGATGATTCCGTTTGACGAAGTGGTGGATGCCGCCAAGCGCGTGGCCGAGCGCATGCCGCGTGAACATCGCTGCACCGCGCTGGGCGGGCTGGCCACCACACCGACGGCGTTGCGACTCAGTGCGGAGTTGGCGGCGCGCACGGCGTCAGCCACCTGAGCACACCATGAGCACACGATGAGCGCTTCCACGACCCGCCGCCTGACCGGCCGCGACGCCTTCCTGCAGCTGCTGCTCGACGAAGGCGTCACGCATCTGTTCGGGAATCCCGGCACGACCGAACTCGCCATCATGGAGGCGGTGCCGCACTTCCCCGCCCTCACGTACGTGCTGGGATTGCAGGAGTCGGTGGTGCTGGGGATGGCCGACGGATTTGCGCGCGCCTCGGGGCGTCTCGCCGCCGTCAACCTGCACTGTGCGCCGGGGCTGGGACACGCGATGGGCGCGCTCTACAGCGCGAAGTTTTCGGGGTCACCCGTCATCATCACGGCGGGGCAGTACGAAATCGGCTACGGCCTGCAGGAGCCGCTGCTGTACGAGCCGCTGGTGCCTCTTGCGCAGCCGCTGGTGAAGTGGGCGGTGGAAGTCACCCGCATTGAGGACCTGCCGCGCATTGTGCGGCGTGCCGCGAAAATTGCGATGACGCCGCCCATGGGGCCGGTGTTCATCAGCCTCCCCGGCAGCATTCTCGACGACGAGGCGGATCTCGATCTCGGCCACCCCACGCGGGTGGACGCCTCCAGCCGACCGTCGGATGCGACGCTGCTGCGTCTGGCCGACCGACTGCTTGCGGCGGAGCGGCCGGTCATGATTGCGGGGCGCGAACTGGCCAGCCGAGACGTGTTTGACGAGGCGGGCGAGCTGGCCATGCTGCTCGGTGCGGCGGTGTATCAGGAGCCGGTGCCGTACAACGCGCGCTTCCCGTCGGATCATCCGTTGTGCATGGGCGACCTCACGCGCAATCAGCCGAAGGTGCGCGAGACGCTGCAGCCGCACGATCTGTTGCTGTGCCTGGGCGCGGACCTGCTGCGCATGTCACCGTACAGCGCGGTGGACCCGATGCCCGCCGAGCTGCCCGTGGTGCACATCACGGAACGCGATTGGGAGTTGGGCAAGAACTATCCCACCGAGTTCGCCATTCGCGCGGACGTGGCCGAAACGGTGCGCGCGCTGCTGCCGGTCTTGCGCGCTCGGCGCACCGCGGCGCAGGCGGAGGCGGCGCAGCAGCGCATCGATGCGCTCGCCGCGATCAACTGGGCGGCGCGCCGTACAGCCCTGCGCAATACGCTGCAGCCGTTCGCGCAGGCGACGCCCATTGATGCGCGCCATTTGATGATGCGCGTGGTGGATGCGTTGCCCGACCACGCCATCGTGGTGGAGGAAGCGCTCACCGCTACGGCGACGCTGACGAGCTTTTTGCCCATGCACGACGCCAACAGCTTTTACGGGCTCGCGAGTGGTGGGTTGGGGTTCGCGATGCCCGGCGCCATTGGTATCAGCTTGGCGCAGCCCGGGCGCAGCGTGGTGGCCGTGGTGGGCGATGGCAGTTCGCTGTACGCGATTCAGGCGCTCTGGACGGCGGCGCATCTTCGGCTGCCTATCACGTACGTCATCGTCAACAACCGCAGCTATCGTGTGATCAAGGAGCGGCTGCTGGCCGGTCGGCACTCGGATCAGTATGTGGGGATGGAGCTGAACAATCCACCGCTGGATTTTGTGGCGATGGCGCAGGGGTTTGGTCTGTCGGCGTGTCGGGTGACGGAGCCGGCGGATGTTGACGGTGCGTTGCAGCGCGCGTTTGCGAGTGGAACGCCGAGTCTGATTGAGGTCGTGGTGGATGATGGGTTTGGGAACGCACCGTTCATGCACCGAGGTCGCCCGTGACGGAATTCCTGCTGTCTCTCCTGCTGCTCTTGTCCACGGCTCGGGTGGACGTCGCCGGTGCGCGTGACAGCTACCCGCGGCAACCACTCGATGTGGAGCACTACCACTTCGCGCTCACGCTCTCGGACAGCACCGATCGCATTGAGGGCAGTGCGACCGTGCGCATGCGACTGCTCTCCGCCGCGCTGCGCACGGTCACGCTGGACCTCGCCGACATGAGTGCGGCGCGCACTGGGCGCGGGATGGCCGTGCGCGCCGTCAGCGCCAATGGCAAACCGCTGGCCTTCACGCACAGCGCCGATCGTCTTGCCATTACGCTGGATCATGCCTCAAGCGCCAACGAGGTGGTGGAGCTGGTGGTGCGCTACGCCGGTATCCCGGCCGACGGGCTACAGATCAAACCCAACCGGCAGAAAGAGCGCACGTTCTTCTCCGACGACTGGCCTAACAAGGCGCACCAGTGGCTGCCGCTGATCGATCATATCAGCGACAAGGCCACGATGGAGATGGACGTGGTGGCGCCGGCGCACTATCAGGTGATTTCCAACGGGCTGCGCCTCGAAAGCACTGACCTGGCCGGTGGCCTGCGCCGCACGGTGTGGCGCGAGTCGGTGCCTATCGCGCCGTGGCTGTATGTACTGGGTGTGGCGCGCTTTGCCGTGCAACAGGTGGGGATGTTTGGCACGGTGCCCATCGAAACGTGGGTATACGCGCAGGAACGCGAGGCCGGCTTTTACGACTTCGCCACTCCTACGCATGAGGTGCTCGCGTATTTCAGCGATCGCATTGGTCCGTACGCGTACGAGAAGCTGGCCAACGTGCAGTCCAACTCTGTGAGCGGCGGCATGGAGGCGGCGTCGGCCATTTTCTACAGTGAAGGCAGCGTGACGGGCACGCGTACGGTGCGCTGGCGCAACGTGGTCATTCACGAACTCGCGCATCAGTGGTTTGGCAACGCCGTCACGGAAAGCGATTGGAACGATGTGTGGCTGAGCGAGGGCTTTGCCACGTACTTCACGCTGCTGTTTATCGAGCACGCGTACGGCCGCGACGAGTTTGTCGCCGGGCTTCGCGATTCGCGCAAAACGGTGCTGGACTTCGACACGAAAACACCGGCGTACCGCGTGATCCACGAAAGTTTGTTTGACATGGCGCAGGTCACGTCGGCGATGACGTACCAGAAGGGGAGCTGGACGCTGCACATGCTGCGGCAGCGCTTGGGCGACGACACGTTCTGGGCGGGCATTCGCGAGTACTATGCGCGCCACATGAACCGCAACGCCTCTACCACCGACTTCCGGCAGGCTATGGAGCGCGCATCGGGGCAGGACTTGTCGGCGTTCTTCCAACAGTGGCTCTATCGCGGCGGCGTGCCGCGTCTGGATGGCAGCTGGCAGTGGGATGCAGCGACCAAGCAGGTGGTCATCGAGCTGCGCCAGACGCAGGCGGGCGAGCCCTTTCAGTTGCCGCTGGAATTCGGGATCACCGTCGCAGGCGCAGGGGCGCGCCCCCGCATCGAGCGCGGCGAGATGTCGGCACGCTCGGCGCGGTTCACGTTTCCGTATGATCAGGCGCCGGACTCGGTCGGGTTTGACCCGCAGGTGCGACTGTTAGCCGACGTGCACCTCGTGCGCCGGCCGTAGCGGCGGGGGGGGCCCGATTCAACGGCCTTGCACGGAAACGCTGGAAACGGCGGGAAACAACCGGATCGGGTCCTCGCCTATCGACGTCTCCGCGCATGCGGACCACATCCGGTGGTTTCCAATTTCATCCCGTGCGTTTCCGTGCTAAGCGGTTCGCTATCCGGCGGTTTCCATGTTCATCCCGTGCGTTTCCGTGCTAAGCGGTTCGCTCGGACGCGCTACCCAGCGGCAATGTCGGCGGCGGCCGAGGCCCAAGGCAACGGCCTTGCACGGAAACGCCGGAACCCACGGGAAACAACGGGATCGGGTCGTCGCGCGGAGACGTCTCCGCGCACGCGGACCACATCCGGTGGTTTCCAATTTCATCCCGTGCGTTTCCGCGCAATGCGGTTCGCTCAGCCGGCGGCTTCCATGTTCATCCCGTGCGTTTCCGTGCTAAGCGGTTCGCTATCCGGCGGTTTCCATGTTCATCCCGTGCGTTTCCCTGCGAAGCGGTTCGCCCAGACGCGGGGCCGGACGGTAAGTTGTAGGAACGATCGGTGCAGCACGACACACGTTGCGCTGCGAACGCCGACTTCCCCACTCCGAGCCCCCAATGCGCATCGCGAAACGCCCGTTCCTGATGGCCCTTGCTGTATGCGCCTCCGTATTGACCAGTTGCAGTGCGCGTGAAAAGATCACCACGTACGAACAGCTGGACGGCCGTCAGTTCGGAATTCCCACCGGCACCGTGGTCGATCAGCTCGTGCTCTCGCAGCTGCCCAAGGCCACGTTCCTGTACTTCAACACCGTGCTCGATGCCGCCATCGCGGTGAAAGCCGGCAAGGTCGATGTCGCCGCGTATGACGAGCCCATTCTCCGCAACATCGCCGCGAAGAATCCTGGACTCGTCGTTCTGCCCAAGAAGATCACCACCGACGACTACGGGTTTGCCGTGCGCCTCGGCGACGTAGAAATCAAGAACGCGGTGGACGCCGTGATTCGCGACGTGCACGCCAACGGCGACTACGACAAGATGATCGCGCGCTGGCTGCCCGCGAACGGCGAGCCACAGGCGATGCCGACGATTGCCACCGGCACGAACGGCGTGCTGCGCTTCGGGACCGCGGCGGTGACCGAACCCTTCTCGTTCGTCGACGGCACCCGCCAAGTGGTCGGCATGGATATTGAGTTCGCCGCGCTCACCGCCGCGAAGCTCGGCCGTCGCCTCGAAATCGTGAACATGGATTTCGGCGGCATGATCCCCGCGCTCATCGCCGGTAAGGTGGACATGATTGGCGCGTGCATCACCATTACCGCAGAACGTCGGAAGTCGGTGCTGTTTTCTGACACGTACTACGTCGGTGGAATTTCCGCGCTCGTTCGGCAATAGTCCTCCACTCCGCATACCCCATGCCTGCCTCCACGCGCGTTTCACGCACATTGCTCTGCTCACTGCTCGCCGTGTGCGCGGTGAGCGCCGGGGCGCAGGCCCCAGCCGATTCGACACGGCGCCCCGCGTCCAACGGCGACCTGCCACTCGTCCCCACGCGCCCGCTCAAGTTCTCCACCGACGAGGGCACGTGGTTATCGCTGGATCTGTCGCCCGATGGACGGACCATCGTCTTCGACATGCTCGGCGATCTCTACACCGTGCCCGTCACCGGCGGGGCCGCGACGCGCATTACCAGCGGGTCGCCCTTTGACGGGCAGCCACGCTTCGCACCCGACGGACGCGCCATCGTGTTCGTCAGTGATCGCTCGGGGAGTGAGAACCTCTACCTCATCGATCCCGACGGCCGGAACCTGCGCCCGCTGACGCGCGGTGCCAATCAAGCGTACGTCTCCCCCGATTGGACGCCCGACGGCGAGTACGTGGTGGTCTCGCGCAGCAATGATCTGTGGCTCTATCACCGTCAGGGCGGCAGCGGCCTCCGACTCACCGGCCAGACGCCGGCGACCGGTGGCGGCGGCGGTGGCGGCAGCGCGCCGGCCAACTTCATGGGCGCCTCCGTCGCCCCTGACGGTCGCTACATCTACGCCAGTGCGCGCACGGGACCTGCCGGTTACAACCAGATGATGGGCTCGACGCAGGTCGTGATGTATGACCGCGGCACGGGACGCCTGGCAACCCGCACGCTCAACCTCGGGAACGGCTTCCGCCCCGCCGTTAGCCCCGACGGTAAGTCGGTCGCGTACGCCTCACGTCGCATGGCCGTGACCGGTCTCAAGCTGCGGGACATCGCGTCGGGCGATGAGCGCTGGCTCGCCAACGACATTCAGCGCGACGACATCGAATCGCGCGGATCGCGCGACCTCCTGCCGGGCTACTCGTGGACGCCGGACTCGAAGGCAATCATCCTCGCGCATCACGGCAAGATCTGGTCGCTCGATGTCGCGTCGGGCAAGCAGACGGTCATTCCCTTCACCGCCACCGTCGATCAGATGATCGGCGAGCTCGTGCGCTTTACGTATCCCGTGAACGACTCGGTGCTGACGGTGCGCCAGATCCGCGGCGCGCGGCCATCGCCCGACGGCAAGCGTCTCACGTTCTCCGCGCTCGATCATCTCTGGATCATGGATCTCCCCTCCGGCACGCCGAAGCGGTTGACCACGTCCACCGATGGCGAGCATGCACCGGCCTGGTCGCCGGATGGCCAGTACATCGCGTATGTGTCGTGGACCGAAGACGGCGGCGACATCTGGCGCGTACCGGCCAATGGCGGACGTCCGGAAAAGCTGACGACGCAAACAGCGTTCTACGACGACATCATGTACGCGGCGAACGGCTCGCGCATTGTCGCGGCGCGCGCACCGCGCACGCAGCGCGCGATTGTGAACGACGAGATCAACCCCAAGCTGGTGATCACCGATCTCGTATGGATTGCGGCCACCGGCGGCGCCACGAATTTCGTGGCCACACTCACCAACGCCGGACGCCCGCACTTCACCAGCGACACGGGACGCATCTGGCTCTACGAGGCCGATGAGGGACTGGTCTCGATGCGGTGGGACGGCACCGACCGGAAGTCGCATCTCAAGGTCACCGGCTACTCAGCGCCCGGCGGCGGCGCCAACGCGCAAGCACGTCAGGCCACCGAGTTGCAGGTCTCCCCCGATGGCACGCGCGTGCTCGCCCAGGTGGACAACATGCTCTTCATGGTGCCGTTGCCCATGACGGGTGGCCCGGCCCCTACCGTCTCCGTGCAGCAGCCCGCGGGAGGTGCCATGCCGTTCCGTCGCCTCTCGCGCATCGGGGGCGATTTCATCGGGTGGCAGGCGAACTCGCGTAGTGTGTTTTACTCGATGGGCCGCTCCTTCTTCCAGTACGACATTGCGCGGGCTGATTCCCTCGCCGCCGACTCCGCGCTCACCGCGGCGCCGCGCGCCGCAGGCGCCACCGTATCAACGACCAACAAGCCGGTGTACGACGCCGCACGCATCAACGTCACCATCACCGCGGCGAAAGACCGCCCTGCGGGCAGCGTCGTGCTGCGCGGTGCGCGCATCATCACCATGAAGGGCGATCAGGTGATTCCGCGCGGTGATGTGGTCGTGACCGGCACGCGCATTGTGGCAGTGGGCGCACAGGGACGCGTCGCGGTCCCGGCGGGCGCCAAGATCATTGACGTGGCCGGCAAGACCATCATGCCCGGACTGGTCGATGTGCATGCGCACATGTGGCCGCAGTGGGGCGTGCATTCGCCGCAGCCGTACATGTACACCGTGAACCTTGCCTATGGGGTGACCACCACGCGAGATCCGCAAACGTCGCAGGCTGATGTCATTTCCTACGGCGATGCGGTGGATGTGGGTCAGATCATCGGCCCACGCATCTACGCCACCGGCCCCGGCATCTTTGCGCAAGACAACGTCTCCAGCGCCGACGATGCGAAAGAAGTGATGAAGCGGTACTCCGAGTTTTATCTGACGGAGACCATCAAACAGTATCAGGCGGGCGACCGCCGGCAGCGGCAGTGGATTGCGATGGCCGCCAAGGACCAGCGCATCACGCCGACCCTGGAAGGCGGGCTCGATTTCAAGAAGAACATGACGGAAGCGATGGACGGCTACGCCGGGATCGAGCACACGCTCCCCATCGCGCCCATGTACAAAGACGCCGTACAGCTGTTTGCGCAGAGTGGCACCACCTGGACGCCGACGCTGCTGGTACAATACGGCGGGCCCTGGGCGGAGAACTGGTGGTATGAGCACTACGACATTCTCAGCGATCCGAAGCTCACGCACTTCACCCCGTTCTCCGAACTGGAGCGGCGCGGCCTGCGCCGCCCGCAGTGGTTCCGCGATAGCGAATACTCGTTTTCGCTCTTCGCCGAACAGGCCAAGAAAGTCGTCGAGGCCGGTGGGCGTGTGGGACTGGGCGGCCACGGGCAACTGCAGGGCCTCGGCGTTCACTGGGAGATGTGGACCATCGCCAGTGGCGGGATGAAGCCCATGGATGTACTCCGGGTGGCCACGATCTATGGCGCCGAGTCCATCGGGTTGCAGCAGGACCTTGGCACCGTCGAGTCGGGGAAACTCGCCGACGTGCTCATCCTCGATGGCAACCCGCTTGAGAATATCAAGAACACGAACACGATTCGCTTCGTCATGAAGAACGGGCGCATGTACGAGGGGAACACGCTCACCGAGGTATGGCCACGTCAGCGCGCGATGCCGAAGCAGTGGTGGATGACCAACGACGCCGCGCCGGCCATCCCCGGGCGGTGACACCGCCGTTCCGACTCACCCGCTCTCGCGCGTCATGATCGATTCCGCTGTATCACACTGGTCCGCCGCCCTCGCCGATGCGTGGGGGCTGGATGGCATTCTCGAACCGCTGGCAGGCGAGTTTGACCTGAACGTCCGCGTACGCGCGACGGACGGGCGGCGGTTCGTGCTCAAGGTCATGCGCGCCGGTTGCGATGCGGAGTTTGTCGCGCTGCTCACGGGGGCGCATGTCCATCTGCGCTCCCGTGACGCGTCGGTGCCCGCGCCCACGCTGGTCCCCACGCGTGACGGGGCCGACTGGTGCGTGCGCCCCGACGCCGACGGCACCCCGCGCCTGCTCTGGCTGCTTGAGCATCTTGACGGATATGAATATGCGCAGGTGCGTGAACACACCGGCGCGCAGACGCTGGCCGTCGCCGCGCAGGTGGGGGCGGCGGTTGCGCGGCTACACGGTGCGCTCGCCGACTTCGCGCACGAGGCGCTCGCTCGGCCGCTGAAGTGGGATCTGTGCGCCGCCGACTGGATCGGTGCGCATCTGGATGAATTCGCCGATCCGGCGCGGCGTACCATCGTGGCCGATGCCCTCGCGCGGTATCGGCGCCTGGGCGACGCGCTGCGGGCACAGCCCACGGTCGTCCTCCACAACGATCTCAACGACTGGAACCTGCTCGTCGCGCCCGACGCACGCGGTGCGCTGCAGCTCACCGGCATCATTGATTTCGGCGACATGCTGCGCGGCCCTGCGGTGGCGGAGCTGGCCATTGCCGGCGCGTACCTGGTGCTCGATCACGCGCACCCGGAGCGCGTACTGGCCGCACTCGTGGCCGGCTATCACGGCGTCTCACCGCTGTCGGGTGCGCAGCTGGATCTCATCTGGCCGCTGCTGCTGGTGCGACTCGCCGTCAGCGTCACCAACTCGGCGCTCATGCAACGCGAGCGCCCCGACGATCCGTATGTGGTGGTGAGCGAGCGACCGGCGTGGGCACTGCTGGAGCGCGCCCACACCATGCACGAGTCGGTGGTGTCGGCGAGACTGCGCGCCGAGTGCGGACTGGCGGCCAGCGATGCCGCTGCGCGCACCGTGGCCTGGCTGCAGACATCGCGCGGCACGTTCGCGCCCGTGATGTCGCAGTCGCTCGACACCATGCCCGTAGGCTCGCTGGCCGTCGCCGCCGTGGCCGCGCCGGAAGATCCCACGAGCATGACGTTCGACGAGGCTCGTGTGCTCGGGCTGGCTGCAGGCGTGGGCCCCGTGTGGGTGGGCGGCTACGCGGAGCCGCGCGCCGTGTATACCGCACCGGCGTTCCGTCGTGCTGCGCATCCCATTGCCGATCGTCGCAGTGTGCACATCGGCGTGGACGTGTTTCTGCCTGCCGGCACGCCGGTGCAAGCGCCGTGTGATGGCGTCGTAGAAGTGGTGGAGTACTACGACCGATCACTGGACTACGGCGGCATGATTGTGCTGCGGCACGCCACACCCGACGGCGACGCATTCTGGACGCTGTACGGTCACCTGTCGCGTGCCAGTGCCGATGGTGTGACCGCGGGACAACGTATCGCGCAGGGTGAGGCGTTCGCCGCACTCGGCGATGTGCACGAGAACGGCGGCTGGGACCCGCACGTGCATTTCCAGCTGCTCACCACACTGGATGGTATGCACGACGACTGGCCCGGTGTCGCTGACCCCGATGATCTCGCGCTCTGGAAAGCGCTGTGTCCCAATCCGGCAGCGCTGCTCAATCTGCCAGACGACGCGGTGGCCTATCGTCCCATCAACGAGCTGGCGGTGCGCGCTGAACGCGACGCGCACTTCGCGAGCAACCTGCGATTGAGCTATCGCGCGCCGTGTCTGCTGGTACGTGGGTGGCAGCACTACCTGTATGATCAGTGGGGCCGCACGTATCTGGACGCGTACAACAACGTGCCGCACGTGGGGCACGCGCATCCGCGGCTGCGAGCGGTCGTGCACGACCAGATGGGACGCCTCAACAGCAACACGCGTTACCTGCACCCGGCACAGTTGGCGTTTGCCGAATCGCTGCTGGCCACGGTGCCCGCGCGATTCACACATGTGTTTCTGGTGAACAGTGGCAGCGAGGCCAATGAGCTGGCGTTGCGGCTGTCGCGCACGCGCACGGGCGCGCGCGACATGGTCACCCCCGATCACGGCTATCACGGCAACACGACCGGCGCGTACGACATCTCGGCGTACAAGTTCGACAAGCCCAACGGCGGCGGCCGCCCCGACTGGGTGCAACTGGTGCCGGTCGCTGACACCTACCGCGGTGCGCATCGTGGCCCCGATGCCGCCCAGCAGTATGCGGCCCACGTGGACGACGCCATCGCGCGCATTCACGCCCGCGGCGCACGCGTGGCTGGATTCATCGCCGAGACATTCCCGAGCGTCGGCGGGCAGATCATCCCGCCGGTGGGCTATCTGCAAGGCGTGTACGCGCGCATCCGCGCCGCGGGCGGCGTGTGCATCGCCGACGAAGTGCAAACGGGGCTCGGCCGCCTGGGCGATTTCTTCTGGGGATTTGAGCAGCAGCAGGTCGAGCCCGACATCGTGGTGCTCGGCAAGCCGTTGGGTAACGGGCACCCGATGGGCGCGGTGCTGACCACCACGGAAATCGCGCACGCGTTCGACAACGGCATCGAGTTCTTCAGCACCTTCGGCGGCAGCACGGTCTCATGCCGCGTGGGCACCGAGGTGCTGCGCATTGTGCAAGATGAAGGGCTGCAGGAGAACGCGCGCGCGGTGGGCAACGTGCTGCTGAGTGGACTGCGCGAACTGCAGCGCACGCAGCCCCTCATTGGTGAGGTGCGCGGCATGGGGCTGTTCATTGGTGTAGAGCTGGTAAACAACCCAGACACTCGCGAGCCCGCGACGGCGGCCGCGAGCTACGTGGTCAACCGGTTGCGCGAGGAGCGCATTCTCATTGGCACGGAAGGACCGGACGACAACGTGCTGAAGATTCGTCCGCCGCTTACGGTGCGTGCGGCGGACGTGACGTGGCTGGTGGAGGTGTTGGGGCGGGTGCTGGGTGAGTGGATGGCGGGGCGCGCACTCAAGCGCTAGGCACCCGCCGTCTCCGTCCGCCGCAGCATCCACCGGTACAGCATCGCCACCAGCCCCGCAAAGCCCAACACGCCCAGCAGCTTGGCCGGCGCGAAGCTTTCCGGTACCAGCGCGAGGGGCGCGTCGCTGGCGAATGCGACAATGAGGCCGGCGTTCAGCACGCCGAACAGGCTCTCGCCCACAATGAGTCCCGAGGCCACGAGCGTGCCCAGACGTTCTGCGCGCTCGGGCTCACGGGCCTTCGCGGCGCGGCCGTTGTACCAGTGCCCCACCATCGCGCCGACCACCACGGCAAACGTCGCCGACATGGGCAGGTAGATGCCGATACCCACCGCGAGCGGCGGCAGACTCCCCATCTTCGTGGCCTTGAGCACAGCATTCACGAGAATCAGCGTCACGCCCACGAGGGCACCGATGCCGATCATCTGCCAATCGAGACTGCCGCCGATCACGCCCTGTGCGAGCGCCGAAATGAGCGTAGCCTGCGGCGCCGGCAACGGATTCTGCGAGAGCACGCCGACGTTGGGCGCGCCGGCAAATCCGTAGGCCTTGGCCAACAGATTGAGCACCGACGGAATCACCGCTGCACCCGCCGCGACACCGACAATCAGCGCGATCTGCTGCTTCATGGGCGACGCGCCCACCAGCTGACCGGTCTTCAAGTCCTGCAGGTTGTCGTTGGAGATGGTGGCGCAGGCGAAGACGATGGCCGTGATGAACAGCGCGAACGCCACCAGCACCGAGCGATTCTCCGGGGTGGGCGGCACGACAAAGGCCACGATGGTCGCACAGATCACAATGCCGAGAATGCCGATGCCGGAGATGGGGCTGTTGGATGCCCCGATGAGCCCCGCCATGTACCCCGCCACCCCGGCAATCATGAAGCCCACGAAAAACACAAACGGCACCGCCACCAGCGTGAGCAGCAACGCGTGGTCCTTGAGCGACGAGGCGCTGGCAAACGACCACGCCAGCCACGCGGTGATGGCGAGACAGGCCACCGTAATAGCAATGATCCACGGCGGCGAGATATCGCGGTCACGATCGTCGCCCGTAGCGACCGCTTTCGATGCGCGGAGCGTGCTCACCAGCCCCGCGACTACCGGCTTGGCCAGTGTAGCCAGCGTGAAGATGGACGCCACACCAATCGCGCCGGCGCCGATGAAGCGCACCTGCGTGCGCCACAGCGTCATGGTGTTGGACGTGAGCGAGGCTACGTCGGCCGCCGGATGCAAATGCGTGAGGATGGGCACCGCGACCACCCACGCGATGAGCAATCCGGTAAGCATCGCGAGACCGACCGTCAGTCCCACCAGATGCCCAGCCCCGAAGAGTGCGAGCGACCAGGCGATGCTGTAGCCGCTGGCGGCGGTGGCGCCGAGCGAAAACACGCTCGTGATTTCGGCGGCAAGCACACGCGTCGCGCCGACAATGGCGAGTCCGGCCGATGCGACGGTGCCCAGCACCACCGCCGTGAGTCCTTCGCGCGCTTCGGCAGCGTTGGCCTTGGCGTCCGAGCCGCCTTCGCCGCGCGCGCTCGAACCCACCTTGAGCACCGCGGCCGCCGCGACGCCTTCGGGATACGGCAGGTCAGAGTTCGTGACCAGCGCGCGTCGCAGCGGGATGGTGAACAGCACGCCCAGGACGCCGCCGCTGACACAAATCCAGAACGACTGCCAGAACGGGAAGCCGGTCCACCAGCCCACAATCACCAGCCCTGGCAACACGAAGATGATGGCCGACAGCGTGCCCGCCGCCGAGGCAACGGTCTGCACGATGTTGTTCTCAAGGATGGACGAATCCTTGACGGCGCTCAGGATGGCCATGGAGATCACGGCCGCCGGAATGGACGAGGCGAACGTGAGGCCGACTTTGAGGCCGAGGTACACGTTAGCGGCGGTGAACACGGTGGTGAGGAGCGCACCGAGCAACAGGCCGCGGAGCGTGAGCTCCTTGGGGGACGTGGCGGTAGTCATGCGGGAGATGGTAACACCGGGGGCTGTAGAGGGGAGGAGGGGCGGCGGCGCGGCGGCCTTCGGATTTTCCGTACTGCCGCCCCAGACCGTCATCGCGCCGTCGCGCGCGTCAGTTCGCCCCCGTCTTCCCCTTCGCCGGCTTCAACCGCGCGTCGTAAAACGACACGATGCGCCGCTGCATATCCACGAAGTCGTCGGCCGTCGCCGTACCGCCGCCGTGGCCGCCGTTGGCGTAGTTCACCCAGATCACTTCTTTGCCCAGCCGCCGCATGGCGTAATACATCTCGCGCGTGTTGATGGCCGGCACGTTGGAATCCTGCTCGCCGGTGACCAGCATGAGCGGCGTCGTGATACGGTCAGCAAACATCACCGCCGAATGCGCCACATACTTCTGCGGCTGCGCCCACATGGACGCGCCAATGCGATCCTGCGTTTTTTCGGCGGCGTTCACATTGCGCACCCCCAACCGCGGGCTGTCGGTGTAAAAGCTGATCATGTCCACCTTGCCGCTGATATTCACCGCCGCCTTGAACCGGTTGGTTTGCGTGATGAGCAGGTTGGTGGCATAGCCACCGTAGCTCTGCCCCTGCACCGCCAGACGCGTGGAATCGGCAACGCCCAGCTCAATGAGCTTGTTCGCCGCGGCGGTGACGCCCTTGGCCCACGCCTCGCCGGGATAGCCGATATCAAAGTCCACGCTGGGGTGCACCACCACGTAGCCGGCGCCCGTTAACACGTTCGCGCGCACGTCGAACGTGTCATCGAAGAAGTCCTCGTAGATCTCGAACACCGTCGGATACGTTTTGCGCTTGTCGTAATCGGCGGGGTAGTAGACCACCATCTTTTTCGCATGGCCGTCGGCATTGAGGAACGTGAGCAGTTCCGTCGGGCCGATCTTGCGGGCGGCGAGCTGCGGATTCGTTTCCACGAGACGGTGCAGATCGCTGAAATCGGTGTTGGCCGCGTACAGATCCGGCGGACGATTACCGCTGGCGATGTTCAGCACGATGGTCTTGCCGTCTTTGGACAAGCGGAACTGCGAGTACGACCGACCGTCCTTCACCAGCTCCTTCAACTGCTTGGTGGCGCGATCGTAGCGCAGCATGCCGCGCTCCCACTGCTGACGCGACGCGAACGTGAAAAACAGCTGCTGGCCGTCCGGCGTCCACCCGGCGTACGACACGCGCGGCAATGTTTCGCTGGAGTCACTGCTGGCCACCACCTTCTCGCGCGCGCCGCTCTTGGCATCCACCAACCACATGCCGTCGCGGTTGGACACCAGCACGGCGTTGCCTGCGGGGCTGTAGCGCACCACGCTGAAGCGCTCCAGCGCGGCCTGGTCTCGCGCCGCCTTAGAGGTATCGGGCGCCTCACCGCGCTTGGGCTCGGGCGCTCCCGCAATCAGTGTCCTCGTCGTATCGCCGATGCTGGCCAGATACACGCGACCGCCAGTGGAGTACGCGTAGCGCTTGCCGTCATCCGCCCACTGCAGCTGCAACCCCTTGGTGCTCGCGTGCAGCACACGCTCCACGCCGGCGGAATCGCGCACACGCAACGAGGTCTCGGCGGCACCCAGACTTTCGTAATCGGTCTTGGTCACGATGTCACGCGCATACGTCACCGCGCTGCCATCCTCGGCCAGCGTGTAGTTCGCGAGCGGCAGCTCCGGCATCATCTCGCGCACCGCGCCCGTGGCCACGTCCTGTGCGACGAGCGTCCGCGTCGTTCCGGCGCGACGTATCGCGTCCCACGCCAAGAACGGATCGGTGCTCGTCTGCACATACACCGGTGTCACACCGGTCATCGCCGCAAACGTCGCACGCGCTTGGGTGCGCCACGCCATGGTGTGCGTCGTGAACACCAGCCGCTTGCCATCGGGCGACCAACGCACGTCGCTGTTCTCTGCGACATACGTGCCCACGGGGAGCTTGAGCGCGACCGCTTTGCTGGTGGCCTTCGTCCAGATCATCGGCTCGTACACGTCGCCGTTGAACACCAGCATCGCCAGCCGCGCGCCATCGGCCGACCAGCGCATGGCGCGCACACTCTTCATGTCGGTGAAGATGGGCGTTGTGGCGCCGGTCTTGGTGTCGATCAGCAGCACGCGCGTGAGCGCGCCGCGTACGTAGGTGGGGTCACCATCGCGTCGGAAGTCCTGACCGAAGGCATCCTTGCGCACCGAAGCGGTGACCGCGAGGTAGCGCCCGTCATCGGTGAGATCACCGACGGTGTACGTGACGACGCCGAGCGCGTCCTCCGGCGCGAACGTCGCGGCGGCCGATGCGGCCGCCTGCGCGCGGGCATCGCGAGCGGCGGGGAGCAGCAGAGTCAGCGGGACGAGGAGCTGCAGCGTGCGCAGCGTGCGCAGCGCGGACGAACGGGGGGAGGGACGGCGCATGGCGGGCGGCGGCGAGAGGGCGAGAGGGGGTGGGCGCCGGCGCGGGCGCCCCAGCGGGAATGTGGCCCCCACGGAGCGCGGTCGCCAGCCGCTGAGGTGGCGCCGCACGGACGGGGCGGCGCGGGGCGTGTGGAGCGGGAACGTGTAGATTGCACGCGGTCCGGTTACGGCCAGCGGTACTGACGTCCACCACAGTCCCCGTCACCCGGGAGCGTATATGCCCCTCATCCGATTGATCTACTCGAGCGATGCGCGCGAGACCCTAGTCTATCGCGACTTCATGGAGATCATGACCAAGGCGGGCGAGGTCAACGCCTCGCTGGAGATCACCGGGATGCTCTGCTACGGGAACGGCAAGTTTCTCCAAGCCTTGGAGGGGGAGCGCGCCACGGTGAACGATTTGTATTTCCGGATCAGCAGCGATCCGCGTCATCGCGCCTGTCAGTTGGTGCAAGTGGAGGACATCACGACGCGCGACTTCGCCGAGTGGGGGATGAAGATCGTGAACTGGAGCGACGCGGCGTCGGCGTCGCAGCAGGCGACGTTGGTGGCGGCCACCGGTTCCGACCGGTTTGAACCGGACCAGATGACGGGCCTGCAGGCGACGAACTTCCTCCGCGGACTGGCAGCGGCGGAACGCCTCTTGCTCTCCTAACGCATGTCGTCGCCTTCCGACCATCACCTGTTCGACGCGGGCAACGTGGTGCTGCAGTCCGGACGCACGTTCCCCGGCATGCACATTGCGTACACCACGTACGGCACGCTCAACGCCGATCGCTCCAACGTGATCGTGTACCCCACGTCGTACAGTGCGCAGCATCACGATACGCAGTGGCTGGTTCGCGACGGCGGCATTCTGGACACGTCGCGCTACTTCGTGGTCATTCCCAATTTGTTCGGGAGCGGTCTTTCGTCGTCACCGTCCAACACGCCATGGCCGCTGGTTGGCACGCGGTACCCCGACATCACGTATCACGATGCGGTGCGCGTGCAGCAGCGTCTGCTGGCGGAGCGGTTCGGCATTGAGCGGGTGAAGCTGGTGTACGGTTGGTCGATGGGCGGCATGCAGGCGTATCACTGGGCCAGCATCTTCGGCGACCAGGTGGAGCGCATTGCCGTGGTGTGCGGTGCCGCCAAGTGTTCGCCGCACAATGCGGTGTTTCTGGAGGCGGTACGCGCCACGCTGACCGCCGACCCGGCGTATCAGGACGGCGTGTTTCGTGAGCGGCCCGTACGCGGCTTCCGCGCCATGGCACGGCTGTATGCGACCATGGCGCTGTCGCAAGCGTTCTATCGCGAGGAGCTGTGGCGCGGCATCGGCTACAGTTCGCTCGAGGATTTCCTCGTGCGCAACTGGGAAGCGAACTACGCGCGCCGTGATCCAGCCGACTTGCTGGCGCAGCTGTATACGTGGCAGCACGGCGACATCAGCGATGAACCACGCTACCGTGGCGACCTCGCAGCGGCGCTGCGCGGCATCTCGGCCCGCGTGATGCTCCTACCCGGCGATCACGACCAGTACTTCCGCGTGGAAGACAACCGGCGGGAACTCGCGCATCTGCGGCATGGCGAACTGCGCCCCATTCCATCGCTGTGGGGCCATCGCGCGGGGAATCCGCTAGCGAACGCGGACGATGAACGGTTTATCCGGACGGCCGTGCAGGAGCTGCTGGAGGACTGACGACGCGCATCCCCGGACTCAGTACTTGTCGAGATCCTTCGCCGACACCACGCGCCCGGTGTAGCGCGCGCGCACTTCGGTCAGCAACTGTTCGTCGGTGGACTTCCACACCAGCTGGTGATACAGCACGAGCAGCTTCGGCTTGGCCGCGGTCGCAATATCCGCCAGCTGCGCCGCCGACGTGTGTGCCTGCATGTGATACGGCCGACGCCCGGCACCGACCGTTTGCAGCCCGGCGTCGGAGTACACCTCGTGAATAAGCACGTCGCAGCCGTTGCACTCGCGCGCGATGGCCGGATTGGCCCGCGCATCGCCGCTGATGACAATCGTGCGATCGGGCGTGGTGATCTTGTAGCCGAACGCGTACTGCCACGCGCTGTGCGGCACGGCGAATGCGCGTACGGTCACGCGTGCGTCCTGATACACGACGCCTTCCGTGATCTCGTGCACGTTCGCCTTCCACGCCGTGGCCGACGGACCGCCGGCGCTGGCGATACGCTCCTTGATGTCTTCGTCGTTGCCATCGAGAATGCCGTTGACCAACCGCTGCGTCCCCGGCGGACCGAACACCTGTAACGGCGTCTCGCGCCCCTGAATCCACGGCGTGAAGATCACGTCGTTGAGTCCCATCGTGTGATCGGAGTGCAGATGGGTGAGGAACACATGCCCCAATAGCTGCGCGCGCAATGCCGGCACGCCGGTGCGCTCCGCGGCCGCGGCCCGACGCACCACGCCAGCCCCGGCGTCAAACAGATACGCGGTGCTATCCACGACGATGGCCACGGCGGGGCCTGAGCGATCGGGGTCGGGGATGGGGGTACCCGTGCCAAGCATCACGATGGTGGTGCGCGAGGGCTGGGCAGCGATGGGGGCCCGCGGCGCGCTGAGGGCTACGACGGCGAGGAGGGCGAGAGCGCGAAGGGGCATGGGAGGGGGCGGGCGGAACGATGGAAACGGTGAGGGCGTGAACGGCGACCACGTGAACGGTGCAACGGGAACGGCGACCACGTGAACGGTGAACTGGTGAAGGGTGATCGGTGAAGGGTGGCGATGGGGTCTCGCGGCTACATGCCCCAGCGCAGTGCCGCGGTGTGCACGGGGGCGTCCCAGAGGGCGATGGCGTCGGCATCCACGGCGCTGACCGTGATAGAGCAGCCGGCCATCTCCAGCGACGTGACGTAATTGCCGGTGAGGTGGCGCACGACGGTGATGCCGGCACCGGCCAGTCGTGTGGTCGCTTCGTTCACCATCACGTACAACTCCATGAGCGGCGTGCCGCCGAATCCGTTCACGAGCAGGATCACCTCCTGACCGCGTGCGAGCTGGAGCGACGACAACACACTGCCGGTGAGTTCAGCGGCGATGTCACGCGCGGCGGCCAGTGGCACGCGACGGCGTCCGGGTTCCCCGTGAATGCCGACCCCCATCTCCATCTCGTGATCGGCCAACGTAAACGTGGGCGACCCGGCAGCGGGCACAGTGCATGACGTCAGCGCGACGCCCATGCTGGCGGTGCGCTGGGTGACGGCATCACCGAGCGTTTTGAGCGCGGCCAACGAGAGACCACGTTCGGCGGCCGCGCCCACCATCCGTTCCACGATGACCGTGCCCGCCACGCCGCGTCGGCCGACGGTATAGGTGGAGTTCTCGACAGCCACATCGTCGTTGATCAGCACCGTGTCGTTCGGACGATCGAGCAGATCCGCGGCCATCTGAAAGTTCATCGTGTCGCCGGCGTAATTCTTCACCAGAAACAGCACACCGGCACCGGTGTCGACGCTTTCGGCAGCGGCCAGCATCTGATCGGGCGTGGGCGACGTGAACACCTGACCCGGGCACGCCGCATCGAGCATGCCGTGCCCCACAAACCCGGCGTGCAACGGTTCATGTCCCGACCCACCGCCCGAGATGAGCGCAACCTTGCCGGGCGTGAGCGTGCGGCGGCGCACGAAGCGATGCGCGGGCGCGACGGTCAGAATGTCGGCGTGCGCCTGCGCCAATCCGTCGAGCGCGTCGGTGAGCACCGTGTCGACATCGTTGATGAGCTTTTTCATGCGGAGGGCTCGGGTGAGATTTCGTGTGCGCTATCGTATGCGCTGTCGTGTGCTCTATCGTGTGCGCTCTCGTGCGCCGCGAGCGTGTCGCAGATGGCGGTGATGGCGAGGGCGACCGAGCGCGCACCCGGATCGACGTGCCCCATGGCGCGTTCTCCGAGAAAAGCGGCGCGTCCGCGCAGGGCATCGAGGTGCGCCGTCGCGTTGGCGCTGTCGATGGCGCATTGACGCGTCCGCGCGAGGAGATCGTCGCCACCGGCCGCCAGCAACTGCTGCACAGGCGCCAGCACATCCAACAGCGTCTTCTGCCCCACCTCGGCCTTTCCGAGTCGCGTGATGGCCGCGATGGCGGCATGGAGGGCGCGCGCGAGGTCGGGTGCCGTGGGCGTGTCGGGGAGTTCTTTCGCGAGGGTCATGAGCAGCGTGCCGAAGACCGGCCCCGACGCGCCGCCGATGGTGGCGATACACAGCATGCCCACGGTTTTCAGCGCTGCCGGCAGCGGCATGTCAGCTACATCAGCAGCGCGCGCCTGAATGGCGAGCGCACCGCGGCGCATGTTGATGCCGTGGTCACCGTCCCCGATGGCCTGATCGAGGGCGGTGAGTTCGTCTGCGTGATCGATGAACTGCTGGGTGACATGCGCAACAAGCGAGGCGGCCGACACGCGAGCTCCTGCACCAGTGGGGTATGACGATATTACGCCGAGTGATGGCGGGAGTGGACTACTTCCGCACCAGCAGGCTGGTTTGCGTATTGAACTGCGCGGCCAGTCCCCACCCGTATGCGGTGCCGACCTGCGAGAGCGCGAAGAAATCGAAGTTGCCGTACTGCCGATCGCCCGCGGCATTCAGCTTGGTCCAGCCGCTAGCGCCATAGAAGCCGCCGGCGGCCGTCACCAGCGCCGACTTGAGCGCGCCAACATGCGTCGCGCTACCACGATTGTCATGCCCAGCGGCGAGGTACGCCTGCGCCGCGAGCCACACCGCGTCATAGACGGCGAGCGCAAAGGCGTCGGGCGGCGATTTCGCGATCGCGGCGATGCGCGTGGCGACCGGTTGCCAGCGGGCACTGGCGCCATCGTCCACGCCAGGCGTTGGCGTCCAAAAGCCCACGGCCTTCGCGAACGCCGCCGTGCGAGCGTTGGCCCGTAGCGGCTCGTTGAGGGCGGTGCCATCGGTGCCATACCACCGCACCGATGCGAGCACGGGGTCCCCCGCGGCGAGGTTGAAGATGTCCACGACTTCATCGAAGCCGGCATGCGCCACCGCGACACCGGCCGTGCCGCCGCGTTCCGTGATGGCGGCCTGCACCTGCGTCTTGAGCAGGGCCAGCGAGGGCGCGAAGTCCGTCGTGGTGGCCGCGTATTCCACTCCCGCCTTCACGGTGCCCACCGGCGTGAAGAGCGCGCGCGTCGCGACCTGCAGGCCAATATTGCCCGCGTCCTTCCGCCAGTACGGAATGATGGTCTTCACTGCGTCTGCTTTCATGAGTCCCACCAGCGCCACCGCCTCGAGGGTGTCCGACGGGGTGAGCCGAAAGACGTTGTCGTTCGCGATGGCCAGCGTGCCGGCGGTGCTGGAGGGGCTGATGACCAGCATGTTGTTCGCGTCGATAAACGCCTTGAGTGCGGCCACTTCGGCGCTGGACTGCGGGCCGATGACGACTTCGATGTTGTCGGCCTTCATGGCACGCACCGCCGTCAGCGTCGCGGCGGTATCGAGGCGGGTATCGACAATCGTCGCCGTGAAATGGACGCCCGACCCGCCGGCGGCGAGATACGCGTTCACATCCTGAATGCCCACTTCCATGGCGGCCTTGCTGGTGACCCCGAGGGTGGCCCAGTTGCCGGTCAACGAGAAGACGCCACCGAGGTGGATTTCGGTCGTGGTGGCCGGCGTCGTGACGGGCGTCTCGCACGCGGCCATCAGGGTGAGCAGGCCGGTGGCCCACAGGCGCCGGTGGAGCGCGAAAGCAGGGCGGGACGATCCCGTCAAGCGCGCGGCGCCCGATGGAGGCACAGACTGAGTCATTGAGGTCGTGGCGGGGGACAAGCGCATCGGCAAGTATCGATCCGGTAATATCTCTCGTGCCGATGGCAAGCGTCAGCGGCCCGACGGCGCCACATTACGGTAGCGCGCCCTTCCCACCCCGCGTGCTCACCCCGCGTGCTCACATGCCGTGCCAGCGTACTCTGCGCGCCTCACCTGCCGACCGAACCGCCATGCCCCTGCGTGAAGAGTCCTTCGTCTGCATGACCTGCGGCACGCAATATCCGCCGGCCGCGTCCGCCCCCGCCGCATGTCGCACGTGCACCGATGAGCGGCAATACGTGCCCGCCCCCGGCCAACGCTGGACCACCCTGGCGCAGATCGCCGTCGGCCATCGCAACGCGTTTCAGCAGCTCGAGCCCAATCTGTTCGGCATTGGCACGACGCCGACGTTCGGTATCGGGCAGCGCGCGCTGTTGGTGCGCACGCCGCACGGCAATGTGTTGTGGGATTGCATCACGTTGTTGGACGAGGCGACGATCGCGATCATCACCGCGCTGGGTGGCCTGGCCGCGATCGCCATTTCGCATCCGCATTACTACTCCAGCATGGTCGCCTGGAGTCGTGCGTTCGACAACGCGCCCATTCTGCTGCACGCGGCGGACCGTGACCACGTGATGCGTCCGGATGCGGCCATTGAGTACTGGGAGGGCGCCACGCGCGAGGTGGTGCCGGGCGTGACGCTCACGCAGGTGGGCGGGCACTTCGCCGGGAGCACGGTGCTGCAGTGGGATGCGGGTGCCGAGGGCCGCGGCGCGTTGCTCACGGGCGATACCGTGCAGGTCGTTCCCGACCGACAGTTTGTGGGCTTCATGCGCAGCTATCCGAATCTCATTCCGCTACCACCGCAGGAAGTGGCGCGTATGGCGGCGGTGCTGGACGCGCGGCGGTTCGACCGCATTTATGGCGCGTGGTGGGACTTTCACATCGAGCGGGACGCGCACGCGGTGGTGCAGGCGTCGGCGGCGCGCTATGCGGCGTGGAGCCGCGGGATGCTGCGGGCGTAGGGGCGGGCGTAGGGGCGCACATAGGGGACTGCCGCTCGCCCGTCAGCGTTCACGCTTCACCGATCACCGTCACCCTTCACGTCGTGGCCCCACCTTCCCCGCCTTCACAAACTCCGTCCCAAACCACCGGTCCCAATACCGCATCGTGACGCCGTAATTCACGTCGGGCATCGCATGATGCACCCGGTGCTGCGACTGCAGATGTCGGTACCACGCGAAGGGGAGTTTGTAGTGATGCAAGCTGTGGTGCATTAGCCCGTACCCCACAAACCCCACAAACCACCCGGCGAGTAAAGCAGAGAATCCGCGCAATCCCATCACGTAGCCGATGAGCAGCTGAGACGGAATGAAGATCAGCGGCGTGAACATCCACGGCATCGCGAGGTAGCGCTTGGGATCGAGATGGTGCTTGTCATGGCCGTCGCGCGTGAGGGCGATGCCCATGTTGTGATACATCCAGCGATGGAACAGGTACTCGGTCAACGTCCAGGCAAAGAGTCCGACCCCGAAGAGCACGACGGCGGCCCACGGCGACAGCGCGTGATGCGTGAGATCGAAGGCCATGAAGCAACCGGCCAGACTGAGGTCCACCACGTAGGTAGCCCAGTAATTGATCCGGGATTCCGACACCCGCTCGGTCCAGCGGTACAGTACGCCCATGGCGATGCGTGGAGTGCGGAGTGGTCGACTCGGAACGCGGCGACGAGGGGAGACCAGTGCGTCTCCAGCGGGTACCGCTCAGCCGACAAGGGCCTCGCCGTGCGGCGCGATGGTCCCTGACCGATCTGATCTGTGCGAAATTGACCACGCGGGGTAGAGGCGCGCCAGTGATGGCGGGGGAAACGGGGGCGCGGGAGGTAGTTGGTTCATGCCTCTAGGCGTGACACCACTCTTGACTTCTCGCGCAAACGTTGAAATGTGTACCGCCTCGAAACCTTCCGTCGGCGCACACTTTCACATCGTTGAGGACGCTGCATGATCCGAATCGAACGCGACCATAGCGGGCGCACGTACCAGATCTGGAAGCAGGACCAGCTGAACTCGTGCGGCGTCGCGTGCGCATGGATGGCACGCGGGATCATCCGACAGGCCAGCATTAACGAAGACGAGTGGCAGCTCGCGACGAGGATTTACGGGCAGGCCATCGGCAACGCGCTCGCCCCGTTAGGCGTCCCGTCAGCGGATGGTCCAATGACACTGCGACCGGGGGCGTTCAGCGCCACCCAAAGCAGCATGGCGTCCACGGTGGCGAATTTTGGATTCTTCGCCGCACAGCTCGCCCGCGCGCTCCGCCTGCAGGGCATGCAGGTCGAACACACGGGCTTCAACGGCCAACCGCGGGTCATCCGGGCCAACAAGATCGCGATCAACAAGCCGGCGATTGTGCTCGTGTGCTGGAACGGCGGGGGCGGCCACTTCTTAGTGGTGGGGCGCGCGACGCACCGGACCATCTCGTTTCTCGATCCGTGGGACGGTCGCTTGAACGAACAGCCCAACGATGGCCGGTATCGCTCGCGATACAACAATCAGGGATATGTCGCAGAGATTCTGTATCTCTCGGCGTAAGCGGGGCGACGGCGCGGCGTAATGGGAAGTCCCAGGCCGGTGGCGTGCCTGACCGCGGCCCTCGCGTGATGGCAACGGACCGTCTATACTCGCCTGCCATCGCTCTCTTGTCCTCCCCCGCACGGGCTTCCATGACGCGCCGATTCGTCGACTTGTCCATCGCGATCCAGAATGACCTGCCCGTCGATCCGCCGGGCATGGAGATCAACATTCGGTACAGCGCGCACCACGAGACGGTCACCACCATGGCCGCGTTCTTTCCGGGGCTTCGGCCGGACGACCTGCCGGATGGCGAAGGATGGGCCGTCGAAACGATTACGCTCTCGACGCACAACGGCACGCACATGGATGCGCCCTGGCACTTCCACTCCACCACTGATCATGCCGCCCTGACGGGGCCGCGTCGTGCGCCCACGATCGACGAGACGCCGCTGGAATACTGCTTGCGGCCGGCGGTCAAACTCGATTTCCGCGCGTTTCCCGATGGCTACGTGGCCACGGCCGCCGATGTGGAGGCGGAGCTCACCCGCATCGGGCACGTGTTGCAGCCGCTCGATATCGTGCTCGTGAACACGCGCGCCGGTCTGTGCTTCGGCCGCCCGGAGTATCTGCAGGCGGGGTGTGGGATCGGACGCGAGGCCACGCTCTATCTCACGGAGCGTGGCGTGCGCGTCGTGGGCACGGATGCGTGGTCGTGGGATGCGCCGTTCAGTGAGACGGCGCGGAAATGGGGCGAGTCGCATGATGCGGCCATTATTTGGGAGGGGCACAAGGCCGGCCGCGAGATTCCGTATTGGCAGATGGAGAAGTTGCACCAGTTGGAGTCGCTGCCGGCGCACGGATTTGAGGTCTCCTGCTTTCCCGTGAAGATTCATCGCGCGTCGGCGGGATGGACGCGGGTCGTGGCGATCTTTGAGGAGGGAGCGGCCGATGCGACGTGAGGATGCGCGTGGGCAGGCACGGCGAAGCGGCGCGCCAACGACGAAGACGATGATGGCTCGCGTCATCCGCCTCGGCCGATGCCTCCCGCTCCTCGCACTCGCTGTCGCCGGCTGCACCGACATCCAGCTCGGCGCGGCCAATCTCATCGAGACCGTCGCGGTCCCGCGCACGGAGATCGCATACGGCGACGGGCCCCGGCAGCGCATGGATGTGTACCGCGCCCTCGACAGCGCAGGGGCGCCGTTGTCCGCGCCGGCGCCGGTGGTGATTTTCGTGCACGGCGGCAGCTGGCAAAGCGGCAGCAAGGACGCGTACGCGTGGGTGGGCAAGGCGCTGGCGCAGATGGGATTCGTGGCGGTGCTCCCCAACTACGGGCTCATGCCCGACACGCGCTTCCCTACCTTTGTCGACGACGTCGCGCGGGCGGTGGCGCACGCGAAAGCGCACGCCGCCGAGTGGGGCGGTGATACCGCGCGGGTGGTGTTGATGGGGCACAGCGCCGGGGCGCAGCTGGCGGCACTGGTCGCATACGATCCCCGTTACCTCGCCAAGCAGGGGACCACGCCGGACGGCCTCAGTGGATTCGTGGGGCTATCGGGTCCGTACGACTTCATCTTCGATACCGATTTGCTCAAGCGGACATTTGCCGGTCCCAAGGAGCGGGAATACGATGCGCTGCCGGTGCACTTCGTAACGCCGCGGTCGTTGCGGACGCTCTTGGTGATGGGTCAGGATGATGAGACGGTGAACCCGAGGAACACGCGCTCGCTGGCAGCAACGTTGCGCAAGGCGCAGGTGCCGGTGGAGGAGATCTGGGTGCCGGGCACGCACGGCGTGAGCGTGGGCGCGTTTGCGCGGATCAATCGCGGGGACAGCGAGATTGTGCGGCGGATTGTGGGGTTTGTGCGGGCGGCGCGGGGCGGAGTCGCCGCGCGGTGAGCGTGTGCGGGGGGCGGCGCGGGGTGGAGTCGCCGCACGGTTCCCCCTCCAGCGATCCACGGGCGGGCCTTCAACCGCCTCGCACGGAAACCCACGGAAACAACGGAACCCGCAGGATCACGCGCGCGCCGGCTCGAGGCGCTTTCCCACCTCGGTGAGTGCTACCCCAACGCACGAAGGGCACCGGGCAACATGCGCCCGGTGCCCTTCAGACAGCTCGCCCAGCCCGCGCCTCAGCGCTGCTGCCGCGCCCGCGTGATATGCGGCACGATCCCCAGCAACCGCTCCACCAGCATCAGCTGCGCGCGGTGATGCATCTCGTGCTCCTTCACGCCCAACAGCATCTCGAAACGCGACTTGCTCGCGTTCGGCAGCTGCACCATCTCGTCCAGCTGCTCGGCCGTCATCGCTTCCAGCTGCAGCGCGAACGACTCGCCGCCGGCGATCAGCGAATCCACGATCGCGTCCTTCGTGGTCAGCGCCGCCGCCATCGCGCCCGACTTGCCGAAATAGGCGCCGAAATCAGGAATCGCCAACGCGCTCTTCCGCTCCACGAAATGCACCTGCTCGGCCCAGTACGGCGACGTCGCGATATGCGCCAGGATCTGCGCCACCGTCATCGTGTCCGGCGCGGCCTGGAAACCATACTGCTCCGCCGGAATCTCCTCGGCGATCTGGATCGTGTTCTTGCGCACCGTGCGCCAGCTGTCCGCCATCTGCTTCGCGCCGTAATTCTGCACGTTGAAGCTCCGTATTGATCAAAAGGGGTCTGAATACCGTCGCGCGTATCACCAGACCCGAAATCTGACCCGATGGGGGAATGGGCGCCATCGGCGTCCGATTTCGTGACGCCGATGCATCCAATTCACGCAGACGTGCCCCCGTCACCGTTCCGGAATCGCCTTCCCGTGACAGGCGATACACACCGACGGATTCTTCGCCCGCATCCGCGCCGCGTTAAAGCCCGGGCCGTGCGGACTGAATCGGTACCCGCCCCCCACCGCCGAATGACAGGCGGTGCACTCGCGCTCGGCGTGACACGAGGCGCAGGTCTCGAGACTTTGACGCGCCGCCTGCCCATGCCCCAGGCTGAACCCACGAAACGCATCGTGATAGCCTACGCGTCCGAGACGCCCGGCCGCGACCAGCCCCGACTGCTGATGACAGCTCTGGCAGAACTGCGCCGGGTTATGACAATCATTGCAATTGGCGGCACGCGCATACGCTGCGCTGGGGTGCCGCGTGATAAAGTTCTGCGGATGATACCCCGCCTGCCGAGTGCCATCGGGGCGATGACACGAGAGACAGGTACTGCGCTGATGACACGTTTCGCAGCTATTGGGGCGCGCGTTCGCTTGCGGACCATGGCCCTCGCGAAACGCGTTCGTGTGTGTCGCAGGCGGCATGCGCGTGAGCTGCGCGCCCGCGGCGCGTCCGACGCCCGGCGCCGGTAAGGCCGCGACCGCACGCGGCGGATTGCCCACATGACAGGTCATGCAACTGCTGCGCGCGTGACACGCGGCGCAATTGGCGGGAGTCATCTGCGCACTGCGCCCATGCGTGCGGGCAAAGTCTGCAGCGGCGTGACTCGCCGGCACGGGCTGCGTGCCGCGAAACACCGCCGCGCGATCATCCAGCGCGAGCGCGCGAATGGCCGGCACCTCGGGCGCGTTCACATGACAGCTGATGCACAGATTGCGCGCGTGACACGTGGCGCAGTTGGCGGAGACGGCCATCGCCTCGCTGCCGCCCGGCCCCTTGGCCGCTTTGCCGTGCGCGCCGAGTAGGAAGTCGGGCGCGCTGTGCGACTGCGGCTTGGGGAATTTCGCGATGGTGCTGCGCGCCAAGAGCGGCGCGTCGGTAAGCCGCAGATGACAGGTCGCGCACGATTGGCGATCGGCATCGATGTGAGTGCCCTTGACGCCGTGGCACGAGAGACACTGCCCCACCACCGCGTGCTGCACGTTCATGCGCGGGGCATCGCTCGGCACGTGACACGCCGAACAGTTGCGCAGGAGACCACTGTTGGCGGTGCTCTTGGCGGTGGCCGCGGCGCTGTGCGCGGCGTGCGTAAAACGGAGATTGGTGGCGCGCGGCGTCAGGCGCGGAGTCCACGAGACACGCGGCTTGATGGTGCCGTCATGACAGGAGGCGCAGACGGTCGTGTCGGGGAAGACGGGTTTGCCGGATTCGGTGACGCCGGTGTGGCAGCCGGTGCAGGAGGGGAAGACGCGAGCGTGGCGGGCGTGCGGGAAGGACGCGGTGGTGGCGGTGGTTGCCGCGACTGTTTGGGCGGACAGAAAAAACGGCCACCACGTCAACAGGGTGAAGGTGATCAGGGTGAAGGTGAAACGGTTGCGTGTGGGGGTCATGGCCCCCTCGGGTGTGCGGGAGGCAGGGGGATGCGGTCGGCTTTCGAGCCGAAGGCAAGACTGAGACCGGCGCGTACGCGCAGCTGCGACATGGACGACGCGCCGGCATCGGGGCGGGCGCGATCATCGTTGACGAGGGCGACGTCGCTCCACAGCCGTTGCTGCGTGCTGACCTGCCACGATGCACGCGCACCGATCCAGCGACTGGTGGCATCGTAGTAGCGCAGCTCGAGCGGGCGGGCCATCGTGCCGCCGTACACGTCAAACGCGTAGGCGCTGGTCGGCGTGTAGGTAATCGTGCCGTCGGCAAAACGCCCGGAGGCGCCGGGACCGTGCTCCAGACTGTAGGTGCCGTCCAGCGTCCAGTGCGTGTTCACGGTGGCCGTGGCGCCCGTATTGGCGCGCCAGCCGCGATCTTCCAGCGTGGGGGTGAGCGCCGTCGAGATATCGGCGTTGGCGTACTGATAGCGTTCGCCGCGCGCGTGCACATGCAGCCACGACGCCGGCTGCCACTGCGCGGACGCGTTTGCGGCGGTGTACGGCACGGGGCTAAAGGCGCCCCACAGCGTCCACAAACTGAAATACGGTTGATAGCGCCGCACGCCACCCGAGAGCGCGTAG
>CALQGY020000007.1 GCA_943330235.2 Candidatus Kuenenia stuttgartensis | reverse complement strand
GAAGACGAAGAGCTCCTCGACCTCGTCGAGCTCGAAGTCCGCGAGCTGCTGTCGAAGTACAACTATCCGGGCGACGACGCGCCGGTGGTCCGTGGATCGGCGATCAACGCGATCAACGGCGATCCGAAGTGGGTGGCCGAGTTCATGAAGTTGTACGAGGCGCTGGATAATTACATCCCTGAGCCGATGCGTGAAATCGACAAGCCCTTCCTCCTCCCGGTGGAAGACGTCTTCTCGATCACGGGTCGTGGCACGGTGGCGACGGGTCGTATCGAGCGCGGCATTGTGAAGGTCGGCGAAGAAGTTCAGCTCGTCGGCTACAATTCCGAGAAGAAGACGATCGTGACGGGCGTGGAAATGTTCCGCAAGCTGCTGGACGAAGGGCGCGCCGGCGACAACGTCGGTCTCCTCCTCCGTGGCGTGGACAAGAAGGACATCGAGCGCGGCATGTGCTTGGCCAAGCCGAACTCGATCAAGCCGCACACGAAGTTCCACTCGGAAGTGTACGTCCTCACGAAGGAAGAGGGCGGCCGTCACACGCCGTTCTTCAAGGGCTACCGTCCGCAGTTCTACTTCCGTACGACCGACGTGACGGGCACCATCGAGCTCCCGGAAGGGATGGAAATGGTGATGCCGGGTGACAACGTGCAGATGACGATCGAACTGATCATCCCCATCGCCATGGAAGAGGCGCTGCGTTTCGCCATCCGTGAGGGTGGCCGCACGGTTGGCGCCGGTGTTGTGACCAAGATCCTTGTTTGATAACAGCTAAGGGGTGAGTCGCTGGTTGGCCGGTTCTCCGGGTCGGGTAACCGGAACGCGAGAGCCGGCAGGCGGGCGACTCCTCACTTAGTGGTTCTTTTACCGAGAGCATTCTGATGGCTGGCCGTATCCGCATTCGCCTCAAGGCTTTTGACCACGCCGTAATCGACCAGGCGTCGGCTGACATTGTGCGCACCGCTGAAAAGACGGGCGCTCAGGTGTCGGGACCGATTCCTCTTCCGACGAAGACGCAGCGCTGGACGGTGTTGCGCTCGCCGCACGTGGACAAGAAGTCGCGCGAACAGTTCGAACTGAAGACGCACAAGCGCCTCATCGACATTCTGGATTCCCGCCCTGGTACCGTGGACGCGCTGACGAAGCTCGATCTGCCGGCCGGTGTGGACGTCGAGATCAAAGTCGAGTAGCAGATAACGACCGGGTACGTCGTACTCGGTGGTTATCGGTAGTACAGAGGGCACCGCACACGGCGGTGTTCTCCACAGTCCAACGGCTTAGCACACGCTGGCCGCGACTCGTACGGAGACAGGGACTTCATGATCGGCATTATCGGCAAGAAGCTGGGGATGACCCAGCTATTTAACGAGCAGGGGCAGCAAGTGCCCTGCACCGTGGTGGAGGCCACGCCTAACCCCGTGACGAAGGTCAACACGGTGGAGGCGGCGGGCTTTGCGTCGGTGGAGCTCGGCTACGGCGCACAGCGCCTGGCTCGCGAGAATAAGAAGGGTGAGCGCACGCCGCGCGGCCGTCGCGCGACGCAGGCGGAAGTGGGACACGCGAAGAAGGCTGGCCTTGAAGCGCCGCCGACCGTGCTCCGCAGCTTCCGTCTCGACGACGCCCCGGGGAAGAACCCCGAGGTACCGACGTACGCGGTGGGCGACGTAATCAAGGTGGACATCTTCACGCCGGGTGAACGCGTGAAGGTTGAAGGCACGACGAAGGGTCGTGGCTTCCAAGGTGTCGTGAAGCGCTATGGATTCCATGGCGGTCCGAACACGCACGGTAACACGAAGCACCGCAAGCCTGGCTCCATCGGCGCGGGCACGGATCCGTCGCGCGTTATCAAGGGCAAGAAGATGCCCGGCCAGTATGGCAACGTCCGCCACACGGCTTTGAGCATTCGTATCGAGAAGATCGATACGGAACGCAATCTCATTTACCTGCGCGGCAGCGTGGCGGGGCCGACCAACGGCATCGTTTTCGTGCGGAAGCAGGGTTGAACATGACCGAAGAAACCATGACCTTCGAGGCGCCGGTGTACTCGGCGCAGGGTAAGCAGGGCGGCATGCAGCAGCTGCCTGAGGCCACGTTTGACGGCACGGTGAACATGCCCGTCATGCACCAGGCGGTGAAGGCGTTCCTTGCCAACCGTCGCCAGGGTACGGCCAAGACCAAGACGCGCGGCGAAGTGACCGGCGGCAACCAGAAGCCCTGGAAGCAGAAGGGCACGGGTCGTGCTCGTCAGGGTTCCACGCGCGCGCCGAACTGGCCGGGCGGTGGTACGGTGTTCGGTCCGATTCCGCGCTCCTACACGCAGATCGTTCCGCGGCAGGTCCGTTCGTTGGCGCGCAAGAGCGCGTTCAACGCCCGTGCCCGTGAGGGCGCGGTGAAGTTGGTGGATGCGCTGACGTTCAGCGCGCCGTCGACGAAGGCGATTCTGGCGCTGATCGAGAAGCTGGGCGCGTCGGGCAAGAAGGTGCTGCTCCTGACGGACGGCGTGAAGCCGAACGTGTACTTGAGCGCCCGGAACCTGGCCCATGCGCACGTGATGCCGTACACCGATGCGAGCACGTACCACATTCTCTGGTCGGATGTCGTCGTGATCGAATCGTCGGCACTGACCCAGACCACGGCGGAGGGCTAAGCCATGGCGTCTATCCATCGCATCATCATGCGCCCGATCATCACGGAGCGCTCGTCAGCAGCGTACCAGGATCGCGGCGAATACACGTTTGAAGTGGCGCCTGACGCCACGAAGTACTCTATCAAAGAGGCCATCGAGCGCCTCTTCGGCGTCAAGGTGACGGGAGTCTGGACGTCGAACGCGCGTGGTAAAGAGCGTCGCGTCGGCCAGTCGATCGGGCGCCGTCCACACACCAAGAAGGCGATTGTGAAGCTGCGTGACGGCGACACCATCGCGATCTTCGAGGGCTGAGTCGCATGGGAATCCGTCAATTCAAGCCGGTGAGCAAGGGCTCCCGTTTCCGTTCGGTCTCGGATTTTGCCGAGATCACGCGGTCAACGCCGGAAAAGTCGTTGCTCGAGCCGATCAAGAAGTCTGGTGGCCGAGACAATCACGGTCACATCTCGATGCGTCGCATCGGTGGTGGTCACAAGCGGATGTATCGCCTGATCGATTTCAAGCGCAACAAGAACGGCATGCCGGCTGTTGTGAAGGAAATCGAATATGATCCGAATCGTTCGGCGCGCATTGCGCTGGTCGAGTATGCGGATGGCGAGAAGCGTTACATCCTGCACCCGAAGGGGTTGAAGCAGGGTGACAGCGTGGTGTCGGGTCCGGGCTCTGATGTGCGCACGGGCAATGCGATGCCGCTGAAGGAAGTGCCGCTTGGTACCTCGGTGCACAACATCGAGCTCAAGATTGGCAAGGGCGGCCAGATGGCTCGCTCGGCCGGCGCGTTCGCGCAGGTGGTGGCTAAGGAAGGCGATTACGTGACGCTGAAGTTGGGCAGCACGGAAATGCGCCTGGTCCATGGCAACTGTCTGGCGACGATCGGTGAAGTCGGCAACTCGGAGCATGAGTTGCAGTCGCACGGCAAGGCGGGCAAGAGCCGCTGGTTGGGCAAGCGTCCGAAGGTGCGTGGTGAAGTGATGAACCCGGTCGACCACCCGCACGGTGGCCGCACACGCGGTGGCCGTAACGTGGTGAGCCCGTGGGGCAAGCCTGAGGGCGTGAAGACGCGCAACAAGAAGAAGTCGTCGCAGCGTCTGATCGTGCGTGGCCGCAAGCGCGGCAAAGCCACACAGTGATCCGCTAGCGAGAGCCGAGAAACATGTCGAGAAGCATTAAGAAGGGTCCATTCGTTGCTGAGCGCCTCGAGGCGAAAGTCCTCGGGATGAATGCTCGTAGCGAGAAGAAGGTGGTGAAGACGTGGTCGCGGGCGAGCACCATTCTCCCCGAGTTCGTCGGTCATACCTTCGCCGTGCACAACGGGAACAAGTTTATCCCTGTGTACGTGACGGAAAACATGGTGGGACATAAGCTTGGCGAATTCTCGCCGACGCGCCTGTTCCGCGGTCATGCCGGTCAGAAGGTGGCCGACAAGAAGAGCGCGTCCAAGGGAGGCAAGTAACCCATGGCCAAAGCTCTGAAGACAGGCATCGAGGCGCGCGCGATTCAGCGCACGACCCGCCAGTCTCCGTACAAGATGCGCCTGGTCATCGACCAGATCCGCGGACATCGCGTGAACGACGCGCTGGCCCTGCTGCGCTTCAGCAAGAAGCACGCGTCGGAGCAGATCGAGAAGACGCTGCTCAGCGCGGTGGCGAACATTCAGCAAGCGGCCCGTGCGGCCAACACGTCGGTGGATGAAGACGCGTTGGTGATCACGAAGGCCATCGTGAACGAGGGTCCGAAGCTGAAGCGTTGGACGCCGGCGGCCATGGGCCGTGCGACGCCGATGTTGAAGCGGACGAGCCATGTCGAGATCATCGTGGCGGAGGCGGTGCGCTAATGGGACAAAAGACTAATCCGATCGGGTTCCGCCTCGGTATTACGAAGAACTGGCGGTCGACCTGGTACGCGAGCAAGGAGATGCCGGCGCTTCTGAAGGAAGACGCGCTGCTGCGCAAGTATCTCAAGGCGCGCCTTGAGAACGCTGCGATCTCCGACGTGCGCATCGAGCGCAAGCCGGGGAAGGTGGTGGTGACGATCCACACGGGTCGTCCGGGCGTGGTGATCGGCAAGAAGGGTGCGGAAGTCGACAAGCTGCGCGACGAGTTGGCGCAGCTGACCGGCAAGGAAGTGGGCATCAACGTGGAAGAGATCAAGCGTCCTGAGGTAGAGGCGCAGTTGGTGGCCGACAACATTGCGGCGCAGCTCTCGCAGCGTATCTCGTTCCGTCGCGCGATGAAGCGTGCGGTTCAGAGCGCGATGCGGATGGGCGCGCTGGGTATCAAGGTGAAGGCGGGTGGTCGTCTGGGCGGCGCGGAAATCGCGCGCGTGGAAGGCTATCACGAAGGTCGTGTGCCTCTGCACACGTTGCGCGCGGACATCGATTATGCCACGAGCACGGCGAAGACCACGTATGGCGCCATTGGCGTGAAGGTGTGGATCTTCAAGGGTGAGATCGTGGAAGATCGTCGCGGCAAGACCTACTCGACCGGCGCCTGAGGAGCCTGAACGATGCTGAGTCCGAAGCGGGTCAAATTCCGCAAGATGTTCAAGGGCCGTATGACTGGGCTCGCGCACCGCGGTTCTGAATTGTCCTTTGGGACGTTCGGTCTGCAGGCGCTGGAGCCGGCATGGGTCACGAGCCGCCAGATTGAAGCGTGCCGCGTTGCGATGACGCGTCACATCAAGCGTGGTGGTAAGGTGTGGATCCGGATTTTCCCGGATAAGCCGATCACGAAGAAGCCGGCCGAAACGCGCATGGGTAAGGGCAAGGGATCGCCCGAAATGTGGGTGGCGGTGGTGAAGCCTGGTCGAGTGATGTTTGAGATCGAGGGCGTCACGAAGGAACTCGCCGAGACGGCGATGGGACTTGCGGCGGCCAAGTTGGGCGTCAAGACCAAGTTTGTCGCACGCGAGGAGGCGGTGACCCATGAAGGCTGAAGAGATCCGCGCCCTGAGCGATAGCGAGTTGACGGCGCGCATAGCGGAGTTGGAGGAGGAGCGTTTCCGCCTCAAGTTCCGGAGCGCGAGTGAAGCGCTGGAAGAGCCGTTGCGCCTGCGGAGCATCCGCAAGGACATCGCGCGGTTGCACACGGTGCAACGCGAACGTGCGCTGGGTATCGCGCGTGTAGCAGCACCGAAGGCGGCCGGGAAGGCGCCGGCGAAGAAGGCGGCCGTCAAGAAGGCGGCAGCGAAGAAGGCCACTAAGGCCAGCGGCCGCTAACCGGAGGACCGAGTCAACATGGCTGAGACACAGAACGCGACGGGCGCCTCGCAGAATGGCGCCGCTCTTGATCGGACTGCACGGAAGATGCGTGTGGGCCTGGTCGTGAGCGACAAGATGGAGAAGACGGTGGTAGTGCGCATCGACCGGCGCATGCCACATCCGCAATATGGGAAGATGGTGACGCGAACGCGTCGCCTGAAAGCGCACGACGAGGAGAACTCGGCGAAAGTGGGCGACACCGTGCGCATCATGGAGACCCGCCCGCTGTCGAAGGACAAGCGGTGGCGCGTGGTCGAGATCGTTGAGCGCGCGCGCTAAGGGAACCGAGCCATGATCCAACAGGAATCCATCGTGAAGGTTGCGGACAACAGCGGCGCCAAGCGCGCCCTGGTGATCCGCGTGCTGGGCGGGACGCGCCGCCGTTACGCGGGCCTTGGAGACAAGGTCATCGTGGCGGTGAAGGACGCCCTCCCGAACGGCACCGTGAAGAAGTCTGACGTCGCGAAGGCCGTGGTGGTTCGCACGGTGAAGGAGACGCGGCGGAAGGACGGCAGCTATATCCGCTTCGACGAGAACGCCGTCGTGATCATCAACGACAACGGCGAGCCCAAGGCCACGCGTATCTTCGGTCCCGTGGCGCGAGAGCTCCGCGAGAAGCGGTATATGAAGATCGTGTCGCTGGCGCCCGAGGTGCTCTGAGATGCGGAAGAACGTTTACTATAAGACGGATCGCGGACAGCGGCTCGGCCATGGGCGTCATGCGCTCAAGGCGTCGCGCGAAGTAATCCATGTTTGTAAGGGTGACACCGTGCGCGTGGTGCGCGGCGACGACAAGGGGAAGGAAGGGAAGGTCCTTCAGGTGTACCCCAAGACGGGCCGCGTTAAGGTAGACGGTGTGAACATCGTGAAGAAGCACCGCAAGGCGCGGCGCCCGGAAGAGACGAGCGGCATCATCGAGATGGCCGCTCCGTTCCATGCGTCGAACGTCATGCTGATCGATTCCAAGACCGGGAAGCCGACGCGCGTGAAGACGCGCATCGATGCGGACGGGACGAAGGAGCGGGTCGGTGTGAAGAGCGGTGAAGTCATTCCCCGCGCACGCTGAGCCCCGGAGCAACGACGATGGCAAAAGAAAGCAAGGCAGCCGGCGGTAAGTCCGGTGGAAAGGGTGGGTCGGCGTCGAAGGGCGCGGCCAAGGGTGGAGCGAAGGGCGGAGGCGCTAAGGGTGGCGCGCCGTCCAAGAGCAGCAAGAGCTCGAAGGCCGGACAGCCTCGCCAGGCAGTGGACTTTACCAAGCGTTCACACGCGGGTGAGTCGTTGGCGGCGTTGGCGCCGCGTCTGAAGGCCCATTACGAGAACTCGGTGCGGGCGACCTTGGCGGCGCAGTTCGGATTTACGAACGGCCACGAGATTCCGACGCTCGAGAAGATCGTATTGAACTGCGGTGTCGGTGAAGCGGCCAAGCAGCCGAAGTTGCTCGACGTGGTGGTCGAGGAGCTGGCGCTGATCACGGGCCAGAAGCCGGTGCGGCGGAAGGCGAAGAAGGCCATCTCCAACTTCGGTCTGCGCGAAGGCCAGGAAATCGGCGCGTCGGTGACGCTGCGCGGAGCCCGGATGTGGGAGTTCTTGGACCGTTTCGTGACGGTGTCGTGCCCCCGTATCCGCGACTTCCGCGGATTGGGCACGAAGTCGTTCGACGGGCGTGGGAATTACACGCTTGGCGTCAAAGAACAGATGATCTTCCCCGAGATCAATTATGATATGGTGGAGCAGATCCACGGCATGGACATCACGTTCGTGACGACGGCGACCAAGGATGCGCACGCGTTTGCGCTGTTGCATCAGTTGGGCATGCCGTTCCGTGGTGATGACAAGCCGGTGACACCGAAGGTGTCACAGCCGGCCGCGGCGGCCTGACCTCACACACGGATATTCCATGGCGAAGACGAGCAAGTTGGCCCGGAACGCGCAGCGTCGCGAATTGGTGCAGCGTCATGCACCGAAGCGCGCAGCCCTGAAGGCCATCATTCAGAATCCGAAGAGCACGCAGGAAGAACGGTTGACGGCGGTGAACGCGCTGCATGCGATGCCGCGGGATTCGTCCGCGACGCGTGTGCGGAACCGTTGCAACATGAGTGGTCGTCCGCGTGGTTTCCTGCGGCAGTTCGGCTTGAGCCGCATTGCCTTGCGCGACATGGCATTGAACGGGTTCATCCCGGGCGTGCGTAAGGCGAGCTGGTAACCATCCTTTTTCACATCCTACAGGTCTGCCACGGGCAGATACCATAGGAGCACCTAGAGAGCATGAGTCTCAACGACCCGATTGCCGACATGTTGACGCGCATCCGCAACGCGTGTGCTTCCAAGCACCGCCGCGTGGATATGCCGTTGTCGAAGATGAAGATCCAGATCGCGCGGATCCTGAAGGAGAACCATTTCATTCAGGATTACCGCACGGTCGACCTGGAGGACGGGAAGCAGGTTCTCCGCGTCATTCTGAAGTACGCGCACGGGGGCCAGTCGGTGATCCGTGAAGCGAAGCGCATGTCTACGCCCGGTCTGCGGAAGTACTGTGGGGTGTCGGAGATCCCGCGGGTGCGCAACGGTTTGGGCATGGCGATCCTGAGCACGTCGAAGGGGATCATGTCCGATCGGACGGCGCGCGCCACGAACACCGGGGGCGAGCTACTCGCCCTCGTTTGGTAAGGGGCTCACGACATGTCACGTATCGGTAAGCGCCCGATTCCGGTTCCGGCCGGGGTCACAGTGGCGATCAACGGAAGTCATGTGAAGATCAGCGGGCCGAACGGCGAGCTGGCGCGCACGCTTCCGACGGATATCCTGGTGTCGCATGAGGGCAGCGAGCTGCTCGTCAAGCGCCCGTCGGATGAAGAGCGTCATAAGGCGTTGCACGGTTTGTCGCGCACGCTGGTTGCGAACATGGTCGAAGGGGTGACGACGGGCTTTAAGAAGGTGCTCGAGATCACGGGTGTCGGCTACAAGGCCGAGATCAAGCCGTACGGCACGTTGTTGTCGTTGGGCTTTTCGCACCAGATCGAGTACAAGGCCCCTGCAGGGGTGACTATTGCGGCGCCGAACCCGACCACGGTGGTGATCACCGGGGCGAGCAAGGAGTTGGTGGGTCAGGTGGCCGCGGAGATTCGGAGCTTCCGCAAGCCGGAGCCTTACAAGGGCAAGGGCGTCAAGTATCAGGGCGAAGTCATTCGGCGTAAGGCCGGCAAGGCGGGAGGCAAGTAATGGCCAAGATCGCGATCCCGCGTACGGATGCAGAGCGACGGAAGCGTCGCCACCTGCGCGTGCGCAAGGCGGTAAACGGCACGCCGGAGCGTCCGCGCCTCGTGGTGTTCCGCTCGGTGAAGCACATCTACGCCCAGATTGTCGACGATGTCGCGCAGCGCACGCTGCTGACCGTTGGCGACGAAGGGATGAACGGCACGAAGTCGGAGCGCGCGCTCGCGGTCGGCAAGTCGGTTGCCGAGAAGGCGAAAGCAGCCGGCATCGCGAAGGTCGTATTCGACCGCGCCGGTTACCAGTATCACGGCCGCGTGAAGGCCGTGGCAGATGGCGCCCGAGAGGGCGGCCTGGAGTTCTGATCATGGCAAACGCAGCGGGTGCAGGCGGCGCGCCGGGTGGCAGCGCACGCAGTGGTGGTGGTCCCGGCGGCCGCGGTCGCGGTGGCCCAGGTGGCGGCCGTGGTGGCCCAGGCGGCGGACGTGGCGGCCCGGGTGCGGGCCGTGGCGGCCCCGGCGGTGGCGCTGGCCGTGGTCGTGGACCCGGCGGTGAGCCGGGCGCGCCGGGCGGCAACGACCGGAGTCGTGGTCGTGGCGGCGAGGGGGGACGTGGTCCGGCTCAGGATCGTGAGCAGAGCGATCTGGTTGAGAACGTGATTGCGATCAACCGCGTGGCGAAAGTGGTCAAGGGCGGCCGTCGATTCTCGTTCAACGCGCTGGTCGCGGTGGGCGATGGTCAGGGCAAGGTCGGTTTCTCGACCGGCAAGGCGAACGAAGTGTCTGAGGCGGTGCGTAAGGCCGTTGAAGGCGCGCGTCGGAACATGGTCTCGATCCCGTTGACTGGTTCGACGATCCCGCACGAAGTGGTGGGTAAGCATGGCGCCGGTAAGGTGCTCATGAAGCCTGCGGCGCCTGGTGCTGGCGTGATTGCCGGCGGTGCGGTGCGTGCGATTCTCGAGTGCGCCGGTATCCACGACATTCTGACCAAGTCGCTTGGCTCGACCAACCCGCACAACATGGTGTTGGCGGCGCTGGACGGACTGACGCACCTGATCACGGTCGAACAGGCGGCGAAGGAACGTGGGGTGGATGTGTCCAAGATCGGCTACCGTTCGCGCGCCAAGTCCCGCGTGGAAGCGCCGGATCCCCGTAAGGCGGCCGTTGTTGGCGCCGCCGCCGCTCCGACGGCAGAGGTGGCATAATGCCGCGTACATTTGTGTGGCATCCGTCCAAGGGCCCGGCCAAGACGCCGAAGCTCGAGGCACCGTCGGCTGGTAAGGTCCGTATCACGCAGGTGCGCAGCGGGATCGGCCACTCGTGGCGGATGCGGTTGACGCTTGCGGCCCTGGGGCTGCGTAATCATCAGGCCTCGGTGGTGCAGCAGGATTCCGCCTCGCTGCGCGGCCAGCTCAAGAAAGTTCGTCACTTGGTGTCGGTGACACCGGTGGAGGAGTAAGCGCGTGGCGAAGAATGCAGACGCCGAAGGCGTCGAGAAGATCGGGCTGCACAACCTGAAGCCGGCCCCCGGATCACACCGTAACCGCAAGCGTATCGGTCGTGGTCCCGGCTCCGGCACGGGTAAGACGTCCGGCAAGGGTCATAAGGGTTCCATGGCACGCTCGGGTCACGGTGGCCCCGGTGGCGGCAAGCCGCATTTCGAAGGCGGTCAGATGCCGATCACGCGTCGCATTCCGAAGCGTGGTTTCACGAACCCGTTCAAGGAATACGCGCAGGAAGTTCGCCTGAACGATCTGTCTCGTGTGGCCGGTGACGAGGTGACGACGGAAACGTTGATCGCTTCGGGGCTGATCCGCGCGGGTCGTGGTCCGGCCAAGCTGTTGGCCAATGGCGCGGTGGAACGTGCGTTCACGGTGCTTGGCGTGAAGGTCAGCGCCTCGGCCAAGGCAAAGATCGAAGCGGCCGGTGGCCGCGTCGACGGCTAACGACCACTTTCGGGTCTCATGGCGCAAGAGAACAATCAGGCGACGCAGGCCCTCGCAAACATCTACCGGACGCCGGAGCTCTGGTCGAAGATTACCTTCACATTCGTGTGTTTGGTGATCTATCGCATCGGAGCGCACATCACGGCGCCCGGTGTCGATGTGCAGGCGCTGACGGACTTTTTCACGCGCCAGAACAACGGCCTGCTGAACTTGTACGACATGTTCGTGGGCGGCGGGTTGTCGCGTGCGACCGTCTTCGCGCTCGGGATCATGCCCTACATCTCGGCGAGTATTTTCGTCCAGATCGCCGGGGCCGTGGTACCGTCCGTCGACAAGATGCAGAAGGACGAGGATGGCCGGAAAAAGCTGACGCAGTACACGCGCTACCTGACGGTGGTGCTGGCGCTCGTGCAGGCGTATGGGTTTGCGCTCTTCACGTCGTCGTTGCCCGCGGCGGTATCTCGCCCGGGGCCGATGTTCACGATTCAGATGATGCTCTTCCTGACGACGGGCGCGATTTTCGTCATGTGGCTGGGTGAGCAGATCACCGAAGGCGGCCTGGGGAACGGCGCTTCGCTCATCATCTTTTTCTCGATCGTCGAACGCATGTGGCCGGCGCTGTTCCAGACGGCGAACTTCGTAACGACGGGTGCGGTGCCGATTCTGGCGCTGGTGGTGCTGGCGCTCGTGATGGTCGCGGTGGTGGCCGGTGTGGTGGCCATTACGGTGGCGGCGCGTCGCGTGCTGATTCAGATCCCGCAGCGGACGATGGCTCGGGGACGGCAGCGCGAGGCGGCACGCAACTTCATTCCGCTGCGGATCAACACCGCGGGCGTCATGCCGATCATTTTCGCGCAGTCGGTCATCGTCATTCCTGGTGCGCTCGCGCAGTTCAGCGGGAACGCGAAGCTGCAGGAAATTGCGGAGTACTTCAATCCGCAGGGCCCGAATCCGTGGCTGTACTTTGTGCTCTCGGCGGTCCTGATCCTGCTGTTCACGTACTTCTACACGTCCATCATTTTCAATCCGGTGGATCTGGCGGAGAACCTGAAGAAGCAGGGCGGATTTGTTCCTGGTATCAAGCCGGGGGCGAAGACGGCCGAGTACATCGAGCAGGTTGTTGAGCGCATCACCTTGCCTGGCGCACTCTTCCTGACGTTCATCGCGCTGATGCCTATCGTGATCGCGCGTATCGTGAATGTGCCGTTCGCGTTCGGTGGCACGTCGTTGCTCATCGTGGTTGGTGTGGCGCTGGACACGATGGCGCAGCTGCAGCAGCACTTGTTGCTGCGCAAGTACGACGGGTTCATGAAGAAGGGACGCGTGCGCTTCCGCGGCCGTCAGGCCACGCAGGGCTTCTAATCTCGCGGGTTCAGGTAAGCATTCAGGCATGATCATCGTCCTCCTTGGACCGCCGGGTGCGGGAAAGGGGACTCAAGGCGAGCGGCTTGCCGCTCGCCTTGACGTTCCCAAGATCGCCACCGGCGATGTACTGCGCGCCGCCGTGCGTGACGGTACGCCTCTTGGCCTCGAAGCCAAGGCGGCAATGGATCGCGGGGACCTCGTGCCCGACGCGGTCATCATGGGCATCATGAAGGAAGCGCTCGCCGCGCCCAGCGCGGCGAATGGCGTGGTGCTGGATGGTGTCGTCCGGACGACGCCGCAGGCCGAGGGGTTGCGCGATGCGCTGACCGATCTCGGGCGAGCGGTGGACGCGGTGTTGCTCTTCGACATCGACGAGGACGAACTCGTCCGGCGCCTGAGCGGCCGGACTACGTGTGATGCGTGCCAGCGCCCGTTCTTTGGCCGTCAGCCCGGCGAAACGTGTGAGTCCGACGGCAAGGCCGGCGTGCTCATTCGGCGCAAGGATGACGAGCCGGATGCCGTGCGTAAGCGCTTGCAGGTCTACCGTGATCAGACGGCGCCGGTCATTGACTGGTATGCGTCGAACGGTGGAAAGCTGGTGCACATCGACGCGCTCGGCGCGCTCGATGATGTCGAATCTCGTATGCTGAACGCGCTCGGCTTGCCCGCGTCGGGACAGTAGCTGTGGCGTTCGGCGGGAATTCCGCGCCGGCGATGTTGCTCAAGTCGCCGCGCGAGATCGAGATTATGGCGCGTGGCGGGGCCATCCTGCGCGCCACGTTGCTGAAAATGCGGGACGCGGTACGTCCCGGGATCAGCACGATGGAGATCGACCAGATTGGCGAGGCGTTTATTCGCTCGCATGCCGGTGCCGAACCCGCCTTCAAGGGCCTCTACGGATTTCCGGGCAGCGTCTGTATTTCCATAAACGAGGAAATCGTGCATGGGATCCCGTCGCGGAAGCGCATCCTCAACGAAGGTGACATCGTCACCGTCGACGTGGGCGTGAAACTCGAGGGGATGTTCACGGACGCGGCGCTTACTGTCCCCGTGGGCGCGATCGATGCGCTGACGCAGCGGCTGTTGGACGTCACGGAACGCGCGCTGGCCGCCGGTATTGCCGCGGCGATCCCCGATAATCATGTCGGTGACATCGGCGCGGCGGTGCAGGGTGTGGTGGAGGCCGAAGGATTTTCCGTAGTCCGGGAACTCGTGGGGCACGGCGTTGGATTTTCGCCGCATGAGGAGCTTCAAATTCCCAATTACGGAAAGGCGAAACGCGGCAAGAAGCTGGTGCCCGGGCTGACCATCGCGATTGAGCCCATGGTGAATGTGGGCACCGCCAAGACGCGAACGCTCAGCGACAAGTGGACGGTGGTCACCGCGGACGGCAAGCGGTCGGCGCATTTCGAGCACACGATCGCCATTCTTGAAGGCGGTCCACGCATCCTGACGGGCGATTGAACGGCGAGAACGGAGCCGGTGAGAGCGGGAGACGAGAGTCTCCCGCTTTTTATTTCTTCTCGCCCGCTTTGAGGATGAGCGTCATGGTGGCGACGCAACCGGCGGTGAGTGGGGCCCGCCCTTCGACCGTCACGTAGCCGGGGAGGGCGACGCGTACGATGTAGACGCCCTTCTCGAGGTCGAAGTTGGAGGGCTGCGTGACGTCAACCCGAATGGTGCTGCGTGTGTTCGGGCCTTCCAAGCGGAGATTGGCCTCGGTGCCGACGGCGACTTGCGGCTCGGTACGGACGGTTACCGTGAGGGAGGCGGGTGATGGCGCATCAGTGGGCTTGGTCGGTACCAGACCAGGCGGGCAGCCCGTCACGATGACCCGCGAGGCCATCTCGACCGGCGGCACGCTCACACGGTGGCATGCTGCGAGTGCGAGGGTGCAGGAGATGACGGCGGTCGCGATGCGTGTAAGCGTGCGGATGTCCGCGCCGGCGCGAGTCGTCTTCACGATGGGCTCATGGCGCGTTCGGCTGCGGCCTCTGCACGGCGTGCGTGTGCCGCGGCGGTTTCGATGTAGGCTCGCGCCTCCGCTGCCAAGCGCGCTCCGGTCTCGGCGTGACTCGCATCCAGCGAGACGACGTTCACGCGGACGTTGAGCGCGGCGCCTCGGCAGGCGGCTTCTGCCATCAGAGCCGCTACGGCGGCGTCGGTGGCGGCGTTGGTGTTGCCCCGTTCGGCGACTGCGGACGCGAGTTCGGTAACCGCCGCCGCGGCGCGCGCCGTTTCCAGCGGAACCTCCGAGGCGAAGATCAGCGCGGCCTGAATGGCGTCGTTTCGTGCGGCGGCGGCCTGTTCGGGTTCACGCGGCAATGCGTAGGCCTGCCGCACCTGCTCGTAGGCATCGGCGTCGCGCTGCACCAGATCGGACAGCTGCCGGCGCAATGCGCTGGCGCGGAGGGAGAGCTCTTTCATCTCCGCTTCGACGGCCACGTACTTCTTCTTGCCGATGGTGAGCCCCGCGACCATCTGTGCGAGGGCGGCGCCCAGTGCCGCGGCGTGCGCGGCGACGCTGCCGCCGCCTGGGGTTGGCGTGGGGCCGGCGATGCGCGAGAGAAAGGCGTCGACGGCCTCGCCGCCAGCGACGATCTCACGCACTTTGCGCTCCAGCAGCATGGCGGGTGAGTAGCCGCGCAGCTGCACGTGGCGGGCTCCGGCTTCGAGCAGCACCCGCTCGGGGACGAGGCCGACCAGTTCACTCCATGTGGGCTGTACGCCGTGCGCGGCGGCTTCGGACTTCACGATCTCGAAGACGCGATGCAGCGGCGTCTTTTCGGTGTCGACCAGGTTCATCGACACTTGTGCCTGTCCGTCGACTTCGAAGCCCATGCCTTTCACGTAGCGCAGTCCCCCCGACGAGCCGCGAATCGCCTTGGCGATCTCCTTGGCGACGGGCAGGTTTTTGGCATCGCCGAGGTAGACGTTGTACGCCACGAGGAACGGACGGGCGCCGATGACCGTCGCGCCGGCGGTGGGGTGCACCTCGGCGGCGCCGAAGTCCGGGGCGCGGTTGGCGTTGACGCGAATGTCGTCGCGTAGTCCCTCGAATTCGCCGCGACGGACGTCGGCCAGATTTTCGCGGTCGGGGCGTGTGGCGGCCCGTTCGTAGAGGTAGACCGGGATGCCGAGCTCACGGGCCGCTCGGTCGCCGAGTTCGCGCGCCAACGCGATGCAATCGTCCATGGTGGCGCCGTCGAGCGGAATGAACGGTACGACGTCCGTGGCGCCCAGGCGCGGATGTTCGCCTTGGTGCTTGGTGAGGTCGATGCGGTCGCGGGCGACGGTCATCGCGGCGAAGGCGGCGGGGACGGCCGCTTCGAGCGTGGCGACGAAGGTGACGACGGTCCGATGATGCGACGGATCGCTGGAGACATCGAGTACGTGCGCGCCGGCGGTGTTGGCGATGGCGTCACGGATGGCGGCGATCACGTCAGGATCGCGGCCTTCGGAGAAGTTGGGTACGCACTCGACAAGCGGCACGGGACTCAGCGGGTAGGAGAGAGATGGGCGCGCAGTACGGGGGAGGTTAACTCCGTCGACGGCTGCCGGCTAATGCGCGAGCGTGTTTGCCTGTTGGGGACGGCGCGGACGGACGGTGTGCTGCGCCGTGAGGAGCGGCGCCGTGGGGCGAGTCAGCGATTGAGCTGCTCGAGGAGCCAGTCGTGCATGAGGCCGTTGGAGGCGACGATGGGGCCATGGGTGAGTGGCGCCTCGTTTCCGGCGAGGTCGGTGACACGCCCTCCCGCTTCCCGTACCAACAACAGGCCGGCCGCGATGTCCCACGGGGCCAGCCGCTGCTCCCAGAAGCCTTCGAAACGCCCCGCTGCGACGTCCGCGAGGTCGAGGGCCGCGGAACCGGCGCGTCGCATACCGGACACGAGTGGCATGAGGGTGGCGATCTGCGCGACGTACTGGGCGGCCTGCGTGAGGTCTTTGAAGGGAAAGCCGGTGCCGATGAGGGCGCGCGCCGGTGTGACGATGCGCGAGACGGTGAGGCGGCGCTCATCGTGCCAGGCGCCGCGACCGGCGACGGCCCAATACACACCACCGCGCGCCACGTCGTGCACCACGCCGACGCGTGGCACGCCATCCACGGCGATGCATATGGAGACGCCATACGCTGGGTATCCGTGGAGGAAATTCGTCGTGCCGTCGAGCGGATCGACGATGGCGACCAGTCCCGCCGTGGTATCGCCGTCGGGCCCGAGCTCTTCACCGACGATGCGCAGATGAGGAATGCGGGTGGTGAGGATGTCGCGAATGCGCTCCTCGGCGCCGATATCGACGGCGCTGACGAAATCGGTCGCGCTCTTCTCCTCCCAGACCAAGTCGTGTCGCGTGGCGGCGCGTTCGGTGATAAAGGCGGCGGCGACGGCGGCGGCTTCACGGGCGGCGGCCAGCCACAGATCTTCGGGGGAGTTGTCGCGTGCGGTCATGATGGTACGTTTCGAGAATGTCTCGTATCTTCAGCGGCATCCAGCCTTCGGGCGAGCTGCATATCGGAAATTACCTCGGCGCCGTCAAGAATTGGGTGCAGCTTCAGCACACCCACGACGGCGCCCTCTTTTGCGTGGTGGACTACCACGCCATCACCGGCAACTACGATCCCGCCGTGCTGCGTGCACGGCGCTGGGAAATGGCGAAGTCGTTGTTCGCCGCCGGGATCGATCCGACGCGCGCGCATGTGTTCCTGCAGAGCGACGTGCCGGAACACACGGAGCTCTCGTGGATTTTCACGACGCTGACGCCGCTGGGTGACCTTGAGCGCCAGACGCAGTTCAAGGACAAGTCCTCGAAGGTGGAGAGTATTCCCGCGGGGCTGCTGATGTACCCGGTGCTGCAGTCGGCGGACATTCTGCTGTATCGCGCCGACGCGGTGCCGGTGGGTGAAGATCAGATTCAGCATCTGGAGCTGGCCCGTGATACGGCGCGCAAATGGAACGCGCGATTTGGTGAGGGCTATTTTCCTGAGCCGAAGCCGTTGCTGACGCCCACGCGCCGCATCCTCGGACTGGATGGCCAGTCGAAGATGTCGAAGTCGCTGGGGAACACGGTGGGGCTGTTGGAGACCGACGACGAGATCTGGGCCAAGCTGCGTCCCGCGGTCACCGACCCGCAGCGTGTGCGCAAGACCGATGCGGGGCGCCCCGATGTGTGCAACGTGTACCAGCTGCACAAGGCGTTCAGCGACACGGAGACGCAGGCGAACGTCGTGCAGCAGTGCACGACGGCTGGCTGGGGGTGCATGGACTGCAAGAAGGTGTTGTTGGGGAACATCGTGGAGGAGTTGACGCCCATTCGTCATCGTGCGGCGATGCTGGACGCCGAGCCGGCGCGGATTCTGGATGCGCTGGCCGATGGTGGACGTGCGGCGCGTGCGATTGCGCAGGAGACGATGCGCGAGGTGCGCGAGCGTATGGGCTTGGATGCGGTGCATCCGCCGCGCGCATGACCCTTCGCCATGCGGTGGTGGATCTGCGCAGCACGGTTCCACATCTGCGCATGCCGGATTGGGTGGCCGATCACGTACACGCGACGGTGCCGGACGGATGGCGCGCGACGGTGATCGCCTCGCCGGCGGTGGCGTTGGGGAGCTGGACGAATCCGGCCAGCGACGAGACGATGGCGGCGGTGGTGGATGCCGAGGTGTACTTCGGCTACGGGGTGCCGGGTGCGCTGGTGGAGGCTGCACCGCTGTTGCGGTGGACGCACAGCATGGCGGCGGGGGTTGGCGGCTCGATCAGCCCCATGATGCGGTCGCGCGGGCTGGTGTTCACGAATAACGCGGGCATCTACGGCGAGAGCATTGCCGATACGGTGCTGGGCGGCGTGCTGCACTTTCTGCGGGGACTTGATCTGGCCGTGCGCCAACAGGCGGCGCATGTGTGGGATCAGACCACGTTCCCGGCCGAGGTGACGCGGCTGCGTGAGGTGGACGAGTGTCGCGTGCTGGTGCTCGGCGCCGGCGGGATTGGCAGTTCGGTGGCCAAGCGGTTTTCGGCGCTGGGGTGTCAGTGCACCGGCATTCGTCGTCGCCCCGAGCTTGGCCCGCTGCCCGGATTCAGTCGTGTGGCGGGGCCTGACGCCATTGAGGCGGAGTTGCCGTTCGCGGACGTGGTGGTGGTGGCCGCGCCGGCGACCGCCGATACGAACGAGCTGCTGGATGGGCCGCGTCTGGCGTTGCTCCCAGCGGGGGCAATCGTCGTGAACGTAGCGCGGGGCTCGTTGATCGCGGAGGCGGCGCTGCGCGCGGCGCTGGACTCTGGGCATGTGCGCGGTGCGGTGCTGGATGTGTTCCAGACCGAGCCGTTGCCGGTCGATAGCGGGTGGTGGGATCATCCGCGGGTGCTCATTACGCCGCACGTCTCAGGTGTGGCACCTCGACGTCAGTGGACGCGCGCGTTGGAACTGTTCGACGACAATTGGCGGCGGTGGGTGGCGGGCGAACCGTTGCGCAACGTCGTGGACCTCGACGCCGGGTATTGATGGTCCGGCGTCGCAGGCGAAACCCTGTGAGCATCAACCGGACGGTGGCGTGGCGATTGAGCGGATTCTGAAGGCAGCGGTCGACCGTGGCGCGTCTGACGTGCACATCAAGGCGGGCGATGTGGTGCGGGCGCGCATTGATGGTCGGCTGGTGGCGCTCACGAAGCAGGCACTGACGGCCGAGCAGACGCGCGCGATCGCGTTGCATTTGCTCACGAGCGATGCGGACCGCGCCACGATCGACACGCTGCGCGATCACGATACGAGCTGGGCGGCGCCCGAGGTGGGTCGCTTCCGCGTGAACATTATGCGGCAGCGGGCGACGCACTCGGTGGTGATGCGCGTGATTCCGGAAACGGTGCCGACGTTTGAGTCGCTCAAGCTGCCGGCGGTGTTGAACCGGCTGGCGCATACGGAGCGCGGCATGGTGTTGGTCACCGGTGTGACGGGCTCCGGCAAGTCGAGCACGATGGCGGCCTTGGTGCATGCCATCAACGCGTCGTACGAGAAGCACATTTTGACGCTCGAGAACCCGATTGAGTTCATGCACAGCGACATCAAGAGTTCGGTGACGCAGCGTGAAGTGGGTATCGATACGGACAGTTTCCGGATGGGGCTTCGGGCCGCGCTACGTCAGGATCCTGATGTGATCTTGATTGGCGAGATGCGCGATACGGAAACGATTGACACGGCGATGAAGGCGGCCGAGACCGGGCATTTGCTGATCTCGACGCTACACACGCCGGATGCTCAGAGCACGATCATGCGCATCGTCGCGATGTTCCCACCGGACGAGCAGGCGGTGGTGCGTTTACGGTTGTCGGAGACGTTGGCGGCGGTGGTGTCGCAGCGGCTGATGCCGCGTGCGGACGGGGCGGGGCGTGCCGTGGCGGCCGAGGTGATGGTGGTGACGCCGACGATCCGTGATCTGATCGCGGAGAACCGGGTGACCGAGATTCGCGACTACATCGCGGACGGCGGGCAGTACGGCATGCAGACGTTTGACCAGCACCTGACGGAGCTGGTGACGAGTGGCGAAGTCGCGTATGAGGTGGCCTTGGCGGCCGCGACGCGACCGGCGGACTTTGAGTTGGGGTTCCGCATGGGGAGAGGGCGGAAGACGCCGCTGCACAACCGCAGTATTCACCCGGGGGGGCCTTCCAAAGCGGCGGCCGCCGCGAAGGTGATGGCGCCGACCAACCTGACGGTGCCGGCGCCGCCGGTCAGCAATGCCGCAGCGGCCGGGCTGGGCCCGAATCCCTTGGGGACGGGGACGATGCTGCCGCCGATGGCGACGAGCCCGACGCCGCACGCGCCGGTCACGAGTCCGAACCCGCTTGGGAAGGATGCCGTGTTCGGGTCCGGCTTCGAGAGTCTCTTCGGCGGGTAGGCGAGAGGGGTGAGTCGGTTCTACATTTCCGGCATGACCTCTCTCACGCTTGGCGGGCTCATGGTACCCGCCGTCTCGACGTTCCATGCGAACGGCGACCTTGATCGCGACGCATTCCAGTTCAATCTCGACATCCATTTGGCGCACGGCGTCGACGGTGTGCTCGTGGCCGGTTCCAGCGGCGAGTCCGCGTTGCTGGACGACGAGGACCGTCGTTCGCTGCTGACGTGGGCGCGCGAGCGCGTGCCGTCGGACAAGTGGCTGCTGGCCGGTGTCGGCTCGGAGAGCACTCGGCAGACGATCGCGCGCGCGCATGATGCGAAGGCGATCGGTGCGACGGCGGCGCTGGTGATTTCGCCGCACTATTTCCTCAAGCGCATGTCGGAAGCGGCGCTGCTCGCGCACTTTCGCGCGGTCGCGGATGCGAGCCCGTTGCCGGTGATGCTGTACAACATGCCGGCGTACGCACACGTGGTGCTGTCGCCCGCGTTGGTGCATGAGATGGCCCTGCACCCGAACGTGATTGGCATGAAGGACAGCGCGGGCAACCTGCCGATGTTGGCGCAGTACCTCGAAGCCCAGAGCGAGACGTTTCGCGTGATCACCGGAAACGGTGCGACGGTGGCGCCGGCACTGGCGGCTGGTGCAGCCGGTGCGATTCTGGCGATCGCGCTCTACGCGGGTCCGGCCGTGCGGTTGCTGTTCGATGCGGCGCGCGCCGGTCGCGTGGACGACGCGGCGGCGATCCAGGTGCGTCTGGTGCCCATCGCGGCCGATATTGGCGGTGCGTTGGGACCGGCCGGTATCAAGGCGGCGATGGATGTGGTGGGGCTGCGGGGCGGGGCACCGCGCAGCCCGTTGCTGCCGCTGTCGGCCGACGAGCTGGCGACGGTGCGGGCGCGTCTGGAAGCCGCGGGCGTCGTTCCCACGTAATGGCGGCATGACTGTCCCGCTTACGCCCCTCGCGGCGCCCATGCTGGCGCCCATGGTGGCGCCGATGCTGGCGCTCCTCCTGCTGTCCGGCGCGTTGCTGGGGGGACTGGTTCTGGTCCCGCTGGGGCTTCCCGGGCTCTGGGTCATGCTGGGGGCGGCGCTGGTCTACTGGATGCTGATTCCGTCCGGCGGGATTGGTCTGGTGACGCTGCTGGTAGTGGGGGCGCTTGTGATCGTGGCGGAGGTGTTGGAGTACACGATTGCCGGGCGCTACACCCGCCAGTACGGCGGGTCGCGGCGTGCGTCGTGGGGGGCGATTGTCGGCGGGTTGGTTGGCGCGCTGGTGGGGGTGCCGGTTCCGGTGGTGGGATCGCTGGCCGGCGCTTTTGTGGGCGCGTTCGTGGGGGCGTTTGTGGGGGAGCTGACCGTGCACCGGTCGACACGCAGCGACCCGACGCGCGTGGCGACGGGGGCCGTGGTGGGGCGCGCGGTCGCCGCGGCGACCAAGAGCGGTTTCGGGCTCGTGGTGGCTGTCATTGTGTTTGGGGCGGCGCTGCTGGGCGGCGTACGCCGCTGAGATTGGCTGCGGTTGCGGTTGCCTCAGCCACGTGAAGGGCTAGATTCCCACAACGCCCCGCGGACCGCCCGCGGGGCGTTTTTTGTGCGCGCTTGGTGCTGCGCGCCGCACCGACTTCAGGATTTGGCATGTTCGATTCGACGACACGCACGATGGTCGTGGTGGGCGCGCAGTGGGGCGACGAAGGCAAAGGCAAGCTGGTGGACGTGCTGGCCGAGCGGGCCGACTGGGTGGTGCGCTATCAGGGCGGCGCGAACGCCGGCCATACCGTGCATATCGGGGACCGCTCGTTTGTCCTCCATCAGGTGCCGAGTGGCATCATGCACCCCGGCGTGCGCTGCGCGATCGGCAACGGCGTGGTGCTGGATCCGGAGACGCTGTTCATCGAGATCGATAAGCTCGTGGCCGACGGCATCGACGTGGAGGGCCGCCTGTACGTGAGCGAGCGGGCGCATCTGGTGATGCCGTACCACAAGCTGCTGGACAAGGCGAGTGCGGCCAGCAAGGTCATCGGCACGACGGGCCGTGGCATTGGCATGGCGTACGAGGACAAAGTGGCGCGGCGCGGGGTGCGGGTGCTCGATCTCCGCTATCCGACGCGTCTGCGGGAGCTGGTGGCCGCCGGCGTGGAGCGCGCGAACGCGCAGCTCGAGCGTGGTGGTGCCGCGGAACGTGCGTCGGTGGAGACGACGATGCAGGTGCTGGAGGCACTGACGCCGCGTTTGATGGCGATTGCCGAAGACGTGGGATTGTGCGTGCACCGCGCCATTAAGAGCGGCGCCGCCGTGCTGTTGGAAGGCGCGCAGGGATCGTTGCTGGACATCGATCACGGGACGTACCCGTTCGTCACGTCGAGCAACACGACGGTGGGCGGGGCCGCGACGGGCGTCGGTATTTCGCCCATGTCGATTCAGTCGGCGCTGGGCGTCGTGAAGGCGTACACGACGCGCGTGGGGAACGGGCCGCTGCCGACCGAGCTGGATGAGCCGCTGCACACCGAAGTGCGCACGCTGGGCAACGAGTACGGGGCGACGACCGGTCGTCCGCGCCGCTGCGGCTGGTTTGACGGCGTGGTGGTGCGGTATGCGGCGCGTGTGAACGGCCTGACGGGGTTGGCGGTGACGAAGTTGGACGTGCTGGATACGCTGCCGCAGTTGGCGATTTGCACGGGCTATCGCGTGAACGGCGAGCTCTACACCGAGTTCCCGGCGGATCTGCAGATGCTGGAGCAGGCGGTGCCGGTCTACGAGTGGTTTGACGGGTGGCGTCAGCCGACGCAGGATGCGCGTCGTCTGGCCGATCTGCCGTCGGCGGCACGCGCGTATCTCGACCGCATCGAGGCGCTGTGCGAGACGCCGATCTCCTACGTGAGCGTCGGGACGCGTCGTGATCAGATCATCGGAGTCGATGCCCGCGCGTGATCCGTTCGTTGATGTCGTGATCGTCGGCGCGGGACCCTGCGGGCTCGCGGCGGCCATCGCGGCGCAGCGCGCGGGACTCACGGCGGTGATCTTCGATCGCGGACCGATCGTGAGCGGGATCGCGAGTTATCCGACGTTCATGACGTTTTTTTCGACGGCGGAGCGCATTGCGATTGGCGGACTGCCGTTCATCGTGGCGGCGGAGAAGCCGTCGCGTCGAGATGCGCTGGCGTACTACCGCGCGGTGGCGTCGCACTTTGACCTGGACGTGCGACAGTTCGAAACCGTGGAGGCTATCGCCGCGGTTGGGGCGGGTGCCGAGCAAGACGCTCCCGCACGGGCACGCTGGCGGGTGACTACGCGTCGTCGTAGCGGGGTGGTGCAGTCGATCTCGTCGCGCGCGGTGGTGGTCGCGACGGGATACTTCGGTCGCCCTAACCGTTTGGGTGTGCCGGGCGAGTCGCTGCCGCATGTCCAACACGGCTACGTGGACGGGCACGCGACCTGGCGCGAGTCGGTGGTGGTGGTGGGCGGGGCCAACTCGGCCGTGGATGCGGCGCTCGACATGTACCGCTCGGGGGGTCGCGTGACGATGGTGCACTTCGGCGAGGCGCTGGACGCCAACGTGAAGCCGTGGGTGCGGCCCGAGATCGAGGCGCGGATCCGTGAGGGGAGCATCGGCGCGGTATTCGGTGCGCGCGTGGTGGCCATCGAGGCCGAGGCCGTGGTGGTGCGCACGGCCGCGGGCGAGCAGCGTCTCCCTGCGACGCAGGTGTACACCATGACCGGCTACCTCCCGGAGACCGGTCTCTTGGGTCACGTGGGCGTGCCGATTGATCCAGCCACCGGAATTCCTGCGCACGATCCGCTGACGATGGCGACGCCGGTGGAGGGGATCTACCTTGCAGGCGTGATTGCCTCGGGGTTGCAGGCGAATCGCATTTTCATCGAGAATGGCCGCGATCATGGCGATCTGATCATGGCCCATCTTCGTCAGCAGTGAGTGCGTCCGCGCTGACGCGCGTTCTGTCCGTTCCGGTTCGACTTCTTCCGCTCTTTCGCGAGTCTTAACGATGTCAGTACAGCCCGATGTGATGGACAAGCTCGTGTCGCTCTGCAAGCGGCGCGGATTCATCTTCCAGTCCTCCGAGATCTACGGCGGCACGGGATCGGTGTGGGACTACGGGCCGCTGGGCGTCGAGCTGAAGAAGAGTATTAAGGATCGCTGGTGGAATTCGATGGTGCGGTCGCGTGATGACATCGAGGGGCTTGATGCCGCGATTCTGATGCATCCGCGCACGTGGGAAGCGAGCGGGCATGTGGCGGGGTTTGTTGATCCGTTGGTGGACTGCAAAACGTGCAAGGGACGCTTTCGCGCGGACAAGCTGGAAGACGCGCGGTGCCCGCAGAAGCCCAGCAAGCAGCCGGGGCAGCATGACGCGTGTCAGCTGACGGAGGCGCGCAACTTCAACCTCATGTTCAAGACACACATGGGGGCGCTGGAAGAGAGCGCGAGCGTGGTGTATCTGCGCCCGGAAACGGCGCAGGGCATTTTCGTGAACTTCCTGAACGTGCAGCAGAGCATGCGCCAGAAGGTGCCGTTCGGCATCGCGCAAATCGGCAAGGCTTTCCGCAATGAAATCACGCCGGGCAACTTTATTTTCCGCACGCGTGAATTCGAGCAGATGGAGATGCAGTTCTTCGTCGAGCCGGGCACGGACATGGAGTGGTTTGAGCAGTGGAAGCAGGCGCGCATGGACTGGCACTTGGCGCTCGGCCTGTCGCCGGAGCGGTTGCAGTTCCATCAGCACTCGGCGGGCGAGCTGGCGCACTACGCGCGCGCGGCGTTTGACGTGAACTTCGACTTCGGCGGCACGCTGGGCTTCCAGGAAATTGAGGGCGTGCATAACCGCGGCGACTTCGATTTGTCGCAGCATCAGCAGTTCTCGTCGAAGAAGCTGGAGTACTACGATCAGCTGAACAACAAACGCTACGTGCCATACGTGATTGAGACGTCCGTGGGCGCCGATCGCGTGACGCTGGCGGTGCTGGTGAATGCGTATCGCGAAGAGGCGGTGGCGGGCGAAGACGAAGGGCGTGTGGTGCTGGGGCTGCACCCGTCCATCGCGCCGATCAAGGCGGCGGTCTTTCCGCTGACGAAGAAGGACGGACAGCCGGACATGGCGCATCGTCTCGTGCAGGATCTGCGCGGCGCGTATGCGGTGGACTACGACGAGTCCGGCTCCATCGGCAAGCGCTACCGCCGTCAGGACGAAGTGGGCACGCCGTTCTGCATCACGGTGGACGGTCAGAGCACGGGCGACGACACGGTCACGGTGCGTGATCGCGACACGCTGGCACAGGATCGCATCGGCGCAGGGCAGTTGAAGGCGTATCTCGCCGCGAAGTTGGTCGGGTAGTCGCATGACGCCGGACGTTCGCGACGGCGCCGACGCGCGCCTCGTTCGCGAACTGCGGGCGGTGCGTGAGATCGCGCACGCGTTTCTGGTCGCCGAGCGTCCGGTGGATGTGTATCAGTTTGCGTTGGACCGGGTAACGCCGATTCTTGGTGCGGCGTTTTCGCTGGTCATGCAGGTGGGTGATGACGGCGAGTTGCTGCGCCCGGTGGCACAGCACGAATGGCCGGCGCAGCATCGGAATTGGATTGGTGCGTTGCGCGTGCGGATCGGGGACGGCCCCAGCGGGGTGGCGCTGGCGGAGCGTCGGTTGGTGGAAGTGCCGGATCTCTTCGCGGATCCCTCGCTGGCGTCGTGGTATGCGGTGGCGGAGGAACTCGGGTTTCGCTCGATCGTGGCGGCACCGCTGATCGGTGCCAACGGGCCGGTTGGGGCGATCGCCTTTTATTTCACCGATCCGGCGCCCGTGAGTGATGAGCAGCGCGCGCTGGTACGTCTGGTCGCGGAGCAATTGGCCGCCACGGCGGACAAGGCGACGCTGATCGACGCGCTGCGACGCGCGAATGGCGCGTTGGCCGAGGCCAACGAGGCGCTGGAGCGCGAAGCGCGCACGGCGGATGCGTCGCGCCGGGCGCGCGATCAGTTTTTGATGGCGGTCACGCGTCGCGTGTCGGAGACACTGACGGCGGGCGATGCGAGTGTGCCGCAAGTGCACGCCGACCCGTCCGGTCGCGCAACGCCATCGCTGATGTCGGTCACGGATGTTCCGACGATGCTGGCTGCGGCGCGGGCGACGGCGCTGGCGGCGCAGGAGCTGGCCGCGATTGAATGCGGCGAGTCCGTGCCGGCGTTGATGGACGTGGATCCGCGCACGCCGCTGCTGGAGGCGGTGCAGGGGTGGCGCGCGGATCTGTTGTCGCTCCGTATGACGCACGGTGAGCCGACCGTCTTGCTGCCCACGATGCGGAGCGACCGTGCGTGGCTGGTCCGGCTGCTGTCGCTGGTGATCGGGCAGGTGATTGCTCGGCATGACGGACGTGATGCCATTCACGTGGACGTGGAGCTGGGTCGAGGCTTCGTGGCGCACCGCCTAGAGTGGTCGGGTGTGTCGTTCCCCGATCTGTCGCAGAGCGTGAGCGCGCTGGTGGATACGCCGGTGGATGCGCGGGGGGCGGTGTCGGGCGAGTCCGTGGCCAGTCATCCGCGCATAACCGCGCTGGACGTGGCGTTGCTGGTGGCAATGATCCGGCGATTGGGCGGGAGCGTGCAGCGTGATGCGCCGCGCGAGGACGTGACGCTGCAAGGGATCACGCTGGTGTTCGGGGTGGATGACATCGATCCCTGACGGTTGGCCTCACGCGGCGTGAGCGTTTCGGGCGGCGCTTGCGTAATGGTTACAGGCGCCCGACTGACGGGATGGCTTCCGGCAGTCCCCTTTGCGCGAATTCTTTGGCACATTTCCGTCGGCGTCACGGGTCCGTGGCGCGACGTGTCACTCCTTCGCATCAGCGGTCATGCATCAGCAATCCACTCGTCAGCTTCAGCAGCGTATCACGTCCTTGTCGATCGCCGAGGTGCTTGACGCGGCCACGCACTTTTTTTCGCGTGGTGGCGGCGTGTATTCAGCCTTCCTTGAGAAGCGGGGCCCGACGCATGTCGTGCTGCGCGGTCAGGGTGGCGAGGAGGTCGTGATCGGTGCCTACGTCGTGCCGGGCGGGTCGTCGGTGTCCGGTTCGAGCTATTTGTTCGATCAACAGATCGCGCGCTTCCTGAGCAGCCTGCCGGGCGCCGCGCCCGTGGTGGAGACGCCGGCGCTGGACGACGCCGCGGTGCCGATGGTTGAGGGGGCCGCATGAGCGAGTTCGTGACCAGCCTGCGCACGCGGCCGGTGGCGGTCCGGTTAGTGGGCGACCACGTGATGTCCGTCTGGACCGTGCGCGTGCAGTGCGCGGAGGCCTGGGACGCAGTGCGGGTGGAGATCGTGGCGGAGTCGCGTGTGCGCGATGTGAAGCAGGCGGCCATGGCGCAGCTGATGCCGGATGTCGATGACATCGACGGTTATGTGGTCAAGCTGCGCGGCTGCGAAGTGACGAACGAGAATCTCTCGGTGCAGGCGGTTGGTGCGATGGACGGGTCAACGTTCCTGGTCATGTCGCGGCGCCGTCGGGCGGTTCGGTGACAGCGTCGCCGCACGATGCATCGCCGTCGATCGCGAGCGCGGAGGCGGAGCGTCTGATTGCGGCGGCTCAACGGCTGCGCGATGAGGTGGGCAAGCGGATTGTCGGGCAGCATGCGGTGCTGGAGGAGATCATGATGGCGTTGGTGGCGGGCGGGCACGCGTTGTTGGTGGGTGTGCCGGGGCTCGCGAAAACGCTGATGATCAAGTCGCTGGCCGACGCGATGCGTTTGGATTTCCGACGCATTCAGTTCACGCCGGATCTGGTACCAAGCGATATCACGGGCACCGAGATTCTCGAAGAGAGTGCGGGTGGTGCGCGCGCGTTTCGCTTCGTGCGGGGGCCGGTGTTTGCGAATATCGTGCTGGCGGATGAGATCAATCGCGCGCCGCCACGGACGCAAGCGGCGTTGCTGGAAGCGATGCAGGAGCACAGCGTGACGGCGGCCGGACAGACCATGCGTCTGCCCGAACCGTTCTTCGTGTTGGCCACACAGAATCCGATCGAGCAGGAAGGGACGTACCCGCTGCCGGAAGCGCAGCTGGATCGCTTCTTGTTTGATATTCGCGTGGGATATCCGGACGAACAGGAAGAGATTGCGATTCTGCGTGCGACGACCGGGCGCAAAGGCGAGCCGATTGTTCCGGTGTTTGGCGCCGAGGAAGCGCTGGCGTTGCAGCGACTGGTGCGCGAGCTGCCGTGCAGTGATCTGGTGCTGCGCTATGCGGCGCAGTTGGTGCGCGCGACGCGGCCCGGTGAATCGAACGTGCCGTCCGTGGTGAAGCAGTACGTGCGGTGGGGCGCGGGGCCACGGGCCGGGCAAGCGTTGATTCTGGGCGCGAAGGCCGCGGCGTTGTTGGGCGGGCGCGCGGTGGTGTCACCGGCGGATGTGCGCCGAGTGGCGCTGCCGGTGCTGCGGCATCGGATCCTGCCGAACTTCGCGGCCGAAGCGGACGGCGTCTCGTCGGAGCCGATTGTTGAAGCGCTGTTGGCGCACGTCGCGCCGCCGGCGAGCGCGCTGCCCGGCTGACGCCCGCGCACGAGGCGCGGCGCGTGGCATCCCGCACATACGGTCCACTGCTTGATGCGTTGCGCGGCGTGCGCTGGCCGGCGCGTCGCGCCGTTGGCGCGGCATTGCCGGGGGCGCATCGCAGTCGGCAACGCGGGACGTCCGGCGAGTTCACGGAGTATCGCTTGTACCGGCAGGGCGATGATCCGCGCCAGCTGGACTGGAAGCTGCTGGGCCGGAGTGATCGCGCCTTCGTGCGCTTGACGGATGATCGCGCGCAACTGCCGACGTGGGTGGTGGTGGATGCGTCGGCCAGCATGGCCTTTCCGGAGGCGGCGGATGCCAACGACGCGACTACGGATACGCATTCCGACACGGGGGGCGCGGTCTCCGGTCGTGCGACGAAGTGGAGTGTCGCGTGTGCGCTGGCGGTGGGGTTGGCGGCGGTGGCGCACGCGTCGAGTGATCCGGTGGGACTGATGGTGGTGGGGCGCGACGGACCCGCGCGCCTGTCGGCGCGGACGCGCCGTGGGACGGTGGGGGAGTTGGCGCGCCTGCTGCATACGACCGTCGTGGGCGGCGATGTGCCCATGGCGCCGCTGTTGGCGAGCATTCCGCCGCTCGCGCGTGTGGTGCTCATCACGGATCTGCTGGGCGACGCGGAGGCGTTGCGGCGCGCGGCCGCACAGCGTGCCGTGGCCGGCGGGATTGTGGAGTGTCTGCACGTGGTGGCGACGGAGGAGTTGTCGTTGCCGGCCGGCGCGCATCTGGCGCGCGACCCTGACGATGCGACCCGTCGCCGCACGATGAGTCCGCGGATGGACCGCGAATATCGTGCGCGCTTTGATGCGTTTCGCGCGGAGTGCGCGCGGCAGTGGCGCGCCACGGGGGCGGGGTACGCCGAGGTGCGAACCGATGCGTCGGTGGCGCGCGTGGTGCGGCAGGTCGCGAGCGGGCAGGCGCGCGGTGACGCGGCCGCGATCGCGGCCGCAGGCGCGGGCGAGACGACACGGCGATGATGGTCTTTGCCTTGCCGTGGGTGTTCGCTGCGGCGCTGGTGGGTGTGTTGGCCATCACCGCGCTGCACCTGTTGTCGGTGCATCAACCGCCGGAGCGGCTCTTGCCGACGGCGCGGTTCCTGCCCGAGCGCGAGGTGCGTGCGGTGGCGCGTGCTCGGCGTCCAAACGATCTGCTGCTGTTGTTGGTGCGTATCGCGCTGCTGTTCGCGGCAGGCGCGGCGGCCGCCGGACCGGTGTGGCGCGCGGGGCGGGGGCATACGGTGCGGGTCGCGATTGCGGGCAGCGAGATCGCGCGGGATACGGCGGCGATGCGCCGGTTGCTGGGCGCCGGCACTCGCGAGACGCGCACGGTGTTTGGCGTGGTGGATAGACCGCGCGCCATAGATGACGCGGCGGTGTTCCCGACGGCGTGGCGCGTGGTGGCGGATGCGATTCGCGACGATGCGCGTGTGGATTCGGTGGAGTTGCATGTGTTGCTGCGTACCGCGGTCGACTCGAGCGATGCCGGTTGGCGCGCGTGGCGCGCGACGTGGCCCGGACGGGTGGTGGTGCATACGGTGGCGCCTGAGCCGTTGGCGACGGCCGCGGCGGGGACCTCGCGTCGGGTGGTGGTGAGGGAGTGGCGGTCTGGGCGCGGCGGTGATGGCGGGGCCGGTGGTGATGATGTCGTGGCGGTGGCGATGCGGTGGCATGCGGGAGCGCTCAACGCGGAAGCGCTCAACGCGGGAGCGCTCAACGCGGGAGCGCTCAACGCGGGACGTGGTGCCGGCGATGCGCCGCGTATCGATTCGGTGGTGCTGGTGCGTGGCGAGGTGCCAGCTGAGGACGCGGATGGGCCGGTGGTGCGCGGTGCGCGTATTCGGGTCATCTGGCCGACGCAGGGTGTGCCGCGCGGGTGGACGCTGACGGCTACCGCGCGTCGCTACGGCGCGGGCGACTCGGTCGCCGCGGTGGTCGCAGGCGAACTCGCGATTCTGGGACCGTGGCACGTGCCGGCGGTACCACCACGCGCGGTCGATAATGCGGCGCAGCCGATCGCGTGGTGGTCTGATGGGCGCGTGGCGGCAGTTGAGCGGCGCTCGACGTCAGGGTGCGTGCGCGAGGTGGCGATCGTACCGGATGCGGCAAGCGATGCCCTGCTGTCGGCGTCGGCGCGCGGATTGTTCGCGCGCTTGCTGGCGCCCTGCGTGGATCCGACCCCGGTGCCGGTAGCCGCGCTGCAGCGGTCGCAGGTGGACGGCGGCGCGTTCGCCTCGGCGACCGCGCTTCGAGAGCGCATGGCGGATGATGGCGCGCTCTCGACACGCGGATGGATCGTGCCGGTGCTGCTCGCGCTCGCGCTGCTGTTGCTGCTGGTAGAATGGCGCGTGCGCGCCCGCGTCACGGCGCGCGCGACGGAGGGGACACCATGACGCGTCCAACGCTGCGCGATGGTCATGTCGTGAGCCCGTGTCCATCGGGCGATGCTCTGCTGGCAGACGTCGCATCGGTACGCACGCAGCTCGCGCGGATGGTGTGGGTACGCAGCGCGCTGGAGTCGCTGGGGCTCGGCCTCGCGAGTTGGCTTGTGCTCACGAGTTGCCACGCGGCCATGCCGGTACGGTGGCCGTTGGCGTCGTGGATGATGGTGAGTCTGTCCGTGGTGGTGGCCGTCGTCCTACTCATGGCGCGCAGGCGTCGCGCGGGGACGATTTCGCTGTTGCGTGCCGCGCTCTGGATTGAAGAACATGGGGGTACCGGTTTTGCTCTGGTGACCTGGGTGGAACAGTGGAGCACGGGCGACGGCGCGTCGTCGACGCTGGGGGCGGTGGTGGAGCGCGCGTCGCGGGCAGCCATGACGCAGGCGCAACGCGCGTTGCCACGACTGGCGCGCGAGCAACTGCAGGGCCCCGCGCTGTTCGCGGGCGGCGCGCTGCTCCTGACGATGTTGGCCTGGTCGACGGGAACGAATGCGGTGCGTGCGCCCAATGGCTCTGCCGCAAACGGCGGCGTTGCACAGACCGCGCGCGACGCGGCGATCGCGCGATGGGACGTACAGATCACGCCACCCGCCTACGCCGGACAGACCGCGCGCCGCTTGGGCGACATCGCGACCATTCGCGTGCTCAGCGGCACGCGCATTGACGTGATCGGCACGGACGCCCCGCCCGACAGCGTGACGGTGCGCGTACTTGGCGAGGGCGCGGACAGCAGCCTGCGCGCAGCTCCGCCGCGTGCCTCAGCGTCGTCAGCGTCGTCAGCGGAATCATCCGCGTCAGCGCCCTCGGCATTCGCGCCATCCGCATTCGCGCCATCCGCATTCGCGCCATCGGCGACCATTCAGTCGAGTGGGTCCGGATGGACGGCGACGTTGGTCGCGACGAATGATCCCCTCGCGGTGCGCGTTCATCGGTCGCGCTTCGCGCGCTTGCTGTTGGTGGAGGGCGTGCAGGATTCACTGCCGCGCGTGAGCCTGCAATTGCCGTTGCGGGACAGCGTGCTGCGTCGGCCGGAGGGACGCGTGCCGCTGGAGGCGACGCTGCACGATGACCTTGGTCTCGCGAGTGCGTCGTTCGACGTGGTGGTGAGCCGTGGAGAAGGCGAGCGATTTACCGTGACGACGGCGCACGTCGGCGCGCGTCGGTTTGACGCGATGCGCGATGCGACGTCGCGTGGCGCGTCGGTACAGGACGCGACGTTGCGGGCGTCGCTGGATCTGGCCGCGATGTCGCTGGGCCCCGGTGACATCGTGCATGTGCGCGCGGTGGCGCGGGATAAGCACCCGTTGGCGTCGCGCGAGGCGGGGGTCAGCGAGACGCGTTCGTTCCGAATCGCCCGCCCGTCGGAGTACGACTCCGTCGCGGTGGAACCGGCGCCGCCACCGGACGTCGACAAGTCGCTGATGAGTCAGCGGATGTTGCTCATGCTGACAGAACGCCTGTTGTCGCGTCGGCCGCGTCTGACCACGCCGGTCTATCGCGATGAGTCGCAGCAACTCGCGCGCGAGCAAGCGCGGCTTCGACAGGCCGTCGGTGATGCGGTATTCCAGCGTCTGAGCGGTGAAGGCGGCGGCGAAGACTCGCACTCGGCCGGCGACGGCCGCGATCACGGCATTGATACCGTAGGCGGCAAGCTGGCGATGTCCGGCGTAAATGCCGAGGGGATGCTGGAAGAGGGCGACGATGCACCGGTCCTTGCGATCAACAAGCCGTTGCTGGAGGCGTACAACGCTATGTGGGATGCAGGGCGCGCGTTAGAGCAAGCAGAGCTACGTACGGCGATTCCGTTCATGCGTGTGGCGCTAGCCGCCATCGAGCGCGCGCGCGCGGCCTCGCGCTTGTATCTGCGCGGCTCGCCGCCGGCGGTGATTGTCGATCTCGCGAAGGTGCGTCTGACGGGCAAGGATACCGGGACCGCGAATGATCGCGCGGCGCGTGTGGCCCTTCCGGCACGGTCGGCGCTCCGCGAGACGCGGCTGCTGGCGGCGGCCTCGCGGCTGACGTCGGACGCGATGGCTGCGCGTGATTCCATCGCGGTGCTGCGCATGGAGTCGTTGGCGGATGCCCCGGCCTTCGCGGCGGCGCTGTGGTCTCTGTTGGAGGACATCCGGCGTGCGACGGGGCGACGCGGAGGCGGTGCCGTTGATGTAACCGAGGCGTTGGTGCGTGCGCGCCGAGTGCTGGGTGGTATTGAACGTGTACCCGCTGGTGCGTGGTCGCGCGGAGGTCCCCCGTGAAGGATGCGGTGAGGGCCGCGTTGCCGACCGCGTTGCCGACTGCGTTGCTGAATGGCGATGCGTTTGTGTTTGCGACGGCGCAGTACGATTCCGGCGACTGGGATTCCGCGCCCATGGTGCCGGCGAACGTGATCGATGCGATCGCACGCTATACGGCGCTGCCGGTGGCGCCGCAGGGTGTGGTGGTGGCGCTGGCATCGGAAGCGATCTTCCAGTATCCGCTGCTGTTTCTGACGGGGCATCTGCCGGTGCGCTTTACGACGCGCGAAGCGGATGTGTTGCGGCGCTATCTGCAGCGAGGCGGCATGCTGTTCGTGGACGACCACAACCATGACGTGGATGGGGTGTTCCATAAGACAGTGCGCGAGGAGATTGCGCGCATCGCGGGCGCGCTGGTGCCGCTGCCGAACACGCATCCGTTGTACCGCGCGTTCTTTGCGTTCGAGAACGGTCCGCCCACCACGTCGCACGAGATGAATGGGTGGGGCGACAATCTCGTCCACGAGCATCTCGACGCCGTGATGACGGGTACGCGCATCGCCGTGCTGTATAGCAGTAAGGACTACAGCTCTGAGTGGAGTTACCATCCGGACAACAAGCGGTTTCTGTCGGTGGACAATACGCGCTTCGCCGTGAACATCGTGGTCTACGCGTTGACCCGATGAATACGTTCATGAGCATTCGTGTAGAACGTGTAGCGCGGGTCGTTGGCGTGCTGGCGCTGGCGACGGCGTTGGTGCTGGCGGTGTTCTCCCGCGTGATGGAGCATTCCGTGACGGCGGGGCAGGCGACGGTGGCGCGCGTCGCCGTGCCCGGCGCGGGCGCATCGATGGCATCGCCGGATTCGAGCGCGGCGCAGTTCGCGCTCACGTTGGCGGAGCGGTTGTCGGCGCGCCGCGCGCCGACGCTGGTGATGCCGATGCGCACGATGCCATCGGCGGCGGTGCGCGCGGTGCTCGGCGCGACATTCGCGGCCGGCGTCTCCGCGCATTGGCAGGATGCTACCGGCATTCGTGATCTCGCGACCGCATCGAGCAGTACAATTGCGCCGCGCCCGGCGTCGCTGCTGGCCGCGGCGTTTGCGGGCGCTGTCGCGACGGATACTTCGGGCGCCCCCGCGGGTGATGGCGCTGCGGCGACGTCGGCCCGCGGAGCGCCATCGCCGAGCGTGTCGTTGCTGGTGCGCGACGTGGGCGGCGTGCTCGATTCGGTGCGCGCGTCGGCGCCGTGGTTGCGGGTGCGCGCCGCACGCGTACGTGCGCCGGTGATGGCGGATGTCGTGCGCGACGGCGAGTTGATTGCGCGGGCGCGTCTCGCGGTACCGGCGCCGTCGGTGGTGCGCGCTGTGCGCGTGTACGCGCGTCCCGGATGGGAGGCCAAGTTCGTGGTGGCCGCTCTCGAGGAAGCGGGATGGACGGTGGAGGGCGCGCTGACGGTATCGCCCACCTCGTCGGTGCGTATCGGCTTGCCGACGGTGCCGGATTCCTCGCGCACTGCCGCGGTGGTGGTGCTGGATAGTGGGGTAGTGTCGAGTGCGGTGCTGCAGCGTTTTCTCGGTCAGGGTGGTGGGGTGCTCTTGGCCGGTGAGGCGTTGCGCGATCCGGTCTTCGCCGCGTGGACGGTCGCGCGTATCACGGCGGATCGGCCGGCCATCGCCGGTGCGCTGCTGACGGATGATCCGCTCCTCGGCGTGGCGGCGTTTCATCTCGTACCGTCACCCGCCACCCTGGTGCTTGCGCGCGAGGGGCGTGACCCGGTCATGGTGATTGCGCGCGTCGGTTCGGGCCGCGTGATAGCCAGTGGGTATCGGGGAACGTGGCACTGGCGCATGGAGGGGCGAGACGAGTCGGCGGACGACCACCGCCGATGGTGGGACGATCTGGTCGGTACCGTCGCGATGGTGACGGAGTCCGATGAGGCGGCGGCGCCTCATCGCCGCGCGTGGCCCGGCGATGCCGCGCCGCGCGCTGATCTGTTGGCGCGTATTGGCGCGCCGTCGGCGGCCCCGGTGGAGTCCGCGCGTTCCGTCGGACGCGCCTGGCCCCCGCTGTGGCTACTGTTCGTGATAGCCGGTGCGGCGCTGCTCACGGAGTGGGCGCTCCGGCGTCTCCGCGGCGCCGCGTAGTTCGCATCGGCGACCGGGTCTGTTGCTTTCCTCCGCTGCACCTCGATGACTCACGTCGCGTTCATCTCGCACTCCGATTGCGGTCGCCATGATACGGGGTGGCATCATCCCGAACACGTGGGCCGCTTGCGGGCGATTCCGCGCGCGCTGCGCTATGAGCCGGAGCTGTTTGAGGCGCTGCTGCACCACGAAGGGCGTCACGCGACGCGCGAGGAGCTGCTCTTGGCACACGACGCGGCGTACATCGATCGTGTCGCCAGCCTCGTGGCCGATGGGGGCGGGCCGCTGGATCCCGATACGGTTGTGAGCGAGGGGACGTGGGACGCGGCGACCGCCGGTGTCGGGTGCGTGTTGGACGGAGTCGACATGGCGTTCGATGGGCGGGCCGTGCGGAGTTTCTCTGCGGTCCGCCCGCCCGGCCATCACGCCCTGCGGGATCGCGCCATGGGGTTCTGCGTGTTTGGTAACGTGGCCATTGCCGCGCAGTACGCGCTCGCGCAGTACGCGCTCGCGCAGCACCCCTGCGCGCGCGTGCTGATCGTGGACTGGGATGTACATCACGGGAACGGAACGCAGGCGCTGGTGGAACAGGATGTGCGCATCCGCTTTGTCTCGATGCATCAGTGGCCGTGGTACCCAGGCACCGGTGCCGCGGACGACCGCGGGCCGCTCGGCACGGTCTGGAACGTGCCGATGGCACCGGGGCTGCCGTCGTCGGCGTACGTGGACGCGCTGCTCCATGCCGTCGATGCCGCGACGACGGATTTTACCCCCGATCTCGTGCTGGTGAGTGCGGGCTTCGATTCACTGGCGGGTGATCCGCTGGGCGGGTTCACGCTGACCGATGCTGACGTCCGTACCCTGACGCGCGCGCTGGTGACGCGAGCCGAGCGCTGGTGTGGCGGCCGTCTGGTCAGCGTGCTGGAAGGCGGGTACGCACCGGACCCGGTGGCGCAGGCCGTGATGGTGCATCTGGCCGCGTTGGTCTAGCCCGTTGCGCATGGACGCGCATGGACGTGCGGGGGCGCGGCCCGTTGGCCGGATGCCGGTGCGGCGCATAGCTTCCGGACTATGACACTCCCCGTCCAGGACGCTCCGCCACGCACGATCTACCGGTCGCCCGCGGGCCTCGACGTGCTCGACTGCCACCCGCGCGACATTGCGCTGCAGTTGGCGGAGGGCGGCGCCCTGTGGGTGGATATCGACTCGACGGTGCGCTCGCAGCATGCCATCCTCGAGAAGGTGTTCAAGTTCCACCCGCTGGCGATTGAGGACACGCTCAACCCGAGTTCGCGCGTCAAGTTGGAGGAGTACGTCGGCTATCTCTTCGTGATTATCCGCGGCGTCGGTTTGGCCGACAGCACCGAAGATCCGTACGACCTCGAAACGCAGGATCTGTACTGCTTTCTCGGGCCCAACTATCTCGTCACGGTCCACGCCGGGCCGATGCCGTCGGTGGAGCGCGTGGCCGAGACGATGCGACGTGCGCCTGACCTGCTGGGGCGCGGCGTCGAGCGGGCGCTGCACGCGATTCTGGATGATACGATCGACAGCTTCTTTCCGATCCTCAACCAGATCGATGACTTTATTGACGGGCTGGAGGAGCGGGTGTTCGCGTCGTTCGATGAGAACGCGATGCGCGACATCTTCACCGTGAAGCGGCTGGTGTTGTCGCTGCGCCGGTATCTCCAGCCATCGCGCGATGTGCTGAACGTGCTGACGAACCGGCCGAGCCAGTTGCTGACACCGGACGTGCAGCTGTACTTCCGCGACATTTACGATCACGTCCTGCGCATCAATGATTCGCTGGATACGTATCGTGAACTGCTGAGCAGCACGATGGATGCGTATCTCACGCAGGTCTCCAACCGGCTGGCGGCCAGCACGAAGGGGTTGTCGCTGGTGGCGACGATGTCGCTGCCGTTTGTCGTGGTCAGCGGCATGTGGGGGATGAATTTCGTCAAGGTGCCGTTGTCCAGCTGGCCGCACGGGTTCTGGCTGCTGCTGGTGGTGCAGCTGGGTCTGGGGCTGGCCCTGCTATACTTCCTGCGTCGTCGACGTCTGTACTAGCTCGACCTTCACCCGAACCTCGCTTCGATGTTCTGTCCGGACTGCGGGACCTGGAATCGCGCGGCCGCGGCGCGGTGCACGCGCTGCAGCATCGTGCTCCCTGAAGTCAGCGCGCCGCCCTTCGACATTCCGGAAGACGAACTGCGCGAGTTACGGCAGGCGACCGGCAACCGCTACACCATCATGAAGCGGCTGGGCAGCGGCGGCATGGCGCACGTGTATCTCGCGCGCCACGTGACCATCGGACGTCCGCTGGTGATCAAGGTGCTGCACAAGATGCTGGCGCAGGAAGAGGAGATGCGACTGCGCTTCCGCCGCGAGGCGGAATCGGCGGCGCGTCTGGTGCATCCATTCGTGTGCGCGATTGCCGACATGGGGACGGCCGGCGAGTTGGATTTCCTCGTGATGCCGTACTACGCCGGCGGCTCGCTGGCCGACCTGCTGGGGCGGCAGAAGATCGTGCCGGCACCGCGTGCCGCGGCGATTGGCGTGCAGGTGGCGTGCGCGCTGGACTATGCGCACCGGCACGGCGTGGTGCACCGCGACATCAAGCCGGACAACATTTTGTTCGATGAAGACGGCAACGTCGCGCTGACCGATTTCGGAATTGCCACCGCGCGCTTCCACGGTCGTCTGACGGCCTCGGGACGCGCTATGGGCACGCCGCATTACATGTCGCCGGAGCAGGCGATGGGGAAGCTGGTGGACGGTCGCAGCGATCTGTATGCGGTGGGGCTGCTGCTGTATGAGATGGTGCTGGGGCGTCCACCGTTCGACGGTGAAGACTCGTACGCGGTGGGCTACAAGCATGTGCATGAAGTGCCGGTCGCGCCGGATCAGGTGAATCCAAACGTGCCGGTCGCGCTCAGCAGCATCATCATGAAATGTTTGGCCAAGCCGCCGGTCGATCGCTTCGACCGCGGGTTTGATCTTGCGGATGCGCTCGTCGGATTCCTCGCGGGCACCGGCGCTGCGGCCGACATACGTGCCGCGCGGTCCGGGCGCCAAGGCCGTATCACCCCTCTCTGAGTGGCCCCGTGCAACTGCACGCTGAAATCCTGACGGTTCACACGCGGCATCCATTTGTCATCGCGCGTGGTGGCACCAGCGAATTCAAGACGGTCTGGGTGCGCCTGCGCGACGCGCAGAGCGCCGACGACGGCCTGGAAGGCTGGGGCGAAGCCGCGCCGAGCCGGTTCTATGGTGAGACGGCGGAGAGCGTGATGACAGCGTTGGCGCGCTTCACGCCGGTGCTGGAGCAGGCCGACGGCTGGTCCATCGACGCGATTGAACGTGAGATCGAGAAGGTGCTGCGGTGGAACGCGTCGGCGCGGTGCGCTATCAGCGCGGCGCTGCATGATCTGGCCGCCAAGCGGCTCGGTGTGCCGCTCTGGAAACTGTGGGGGCTTGATGGCACGGCAACGCCGCGCTCGAGCTTCACCATTGGTATTGCGCCTGATGACGAGACGCTGCGCGCGCGGGTACGCGACGCCGCAGCGTATCCCATTCTGAAGATCAAGCTCGGCACGGCGCGTGACGCCGACATTGTGCGCATCGTGCGTGAGGAAGCGCCGACGGCGACGCTGCGCGTGGATGCGAACGCCGCGTGGACGGTCAAGCACGCATTGTCCATGCTGGACGTGCTCACGACGAATGGTGTGGACATGCTGGAGCAACCCTTACCACCACACGACCATGACGGGCTGCGATTTGTCCGCGAGCGGTCGCCCATTGATGTGGTGGCCGATGAATCGTGCATCGTGGCCACGGACATTCCCAAGCTGCACGGCGTGGTGGACGGGGTGAACATCAAGCTCGCCAAGTGCGGTTCCGTGCGCGAAGCGTTGCGCATGATCGCGGTGGCGCGCGCACATGGCATGCGTGTGATGTGCGGCTGCATGGTGGAGACCACGTTGGGGATTGCCGCGGCTGCGCATTTCGCGCCGTTGCTGGATGACGCCGATCTTGATGGCGCCGCGTTGTTGGCGGATGATCCCTTTACGGGCCCCGCTATTCCCGCGGGACGGATCACCTTGCACGACGCGCCGGGTCTTGGCGTGCAGCGCCGTTAGCCCCCGGGAAGGCATGGCCACCCGCTGCGTGGAGGTGGCGCTGCCGGTGCCCCTGTTCCGGACGTTCACCTACACGGTGCCGGACGGGATCGCGACGCCTATTCCGGTGGGCACGCGGGTGCTCGTGCCCTTTCGGGCGCGACGCGAGATCGGTGTGTGTCTCGGAGAAGCGGAGCCACCCGAAGGGGTGGTGCTGAAGCCGTTGCTGGCGGTACTGGATCAGGTCCCGGCGTTGCCGGCGGCACTCCTCGAGACCGGACGATGGATCGCCGAGTGGTATGCGGCACCCGTTGGTCTCGTGATGCGCAGTATGCTGCCTGCGGCGCTGACCACGCCGCGCACCACGCCATCGGCGGCCAAGCAGCGTCGCGTCGTGATCTTGGTGAAAGAGTTGCCGTCGTTGCTCGAGCGCGAGCAGACGTTCGCTCGCGCGAAGCAGCAGCGCGTCGTGTACGACCTGCTTGAGGCGCAAGGCGGTAAGTCGCTGCTGGAGACGCTGCGGCAGCAGGCGGATTGCTCGGCAGGCGTCATCACGGCCATGGCGAAGCGCGGGTTGGTGGAGGTGCGCGACGAAGTGCTGGAGCGCGACCCATTTGCGGACCGCGCGGGCGTGGCCCCGCCACCCCAACCGTCGGCCGATCAGCAGGCGGTCATCGCGGAAATTCTCGCGGGCGCGCCCGGGCAGACGTTTCTGCTGCACGGCATCACCGGCAGCGGAAAGACACTCGTGTACATCGAGGTGCTGCGCGCAGTGCTCGCGAAGCCCGGCCGCACGGCGATTGTGTTGGTGCCGGAAATCGCGCTCACCTCGCAGACGGTCGATCGCTTTCGCGGCGCGTTTGGCGACGATGTGGCGGTGCTGCATTCGGGACTCAGCGATGGCGAACGGCACGATGCGTGGCAGGCGCTGCGTCGCGGCGACCGACGCATTGCCGTGGGCGCGCGGTCTGCGCTGTTCGCGCCGCTTGAGCGCGTTGGCGTCGTGATCGTGGATGAGGAGCACGAGTCGAGTTACAAGCAGTCGGAGACGCCACGCTATCATGCGCGCGAGGCCGCGATTGTGCGCGCGCGTGCGGAGGGGGCGGTGGTCGTGCTGGGGAGTGCGACGCCCAGTCTGGAGAGTTGGGAGCGGGCGGAACGCGGACAGTCCATCCAGCTGACGCTGCCGGCACGGGCGGGCGGGGCGCAGCTGCCCAGCGTGCAGGTAGTGGACATGCGCGACATCATGCGCGAGGCCTTGGCGGCGCGCGCGCCCAACGCGCCATTTGATGCAACGATGGGCATTCTCAGCCCCGTGCTGAGTGCGGCGATTGAGTCACGGTTGGTGCGCGGCGAGCAGAGTCTCCTGCTGCTCAACCGGCGCGGATACGCGGCGTATATGCAGTGCCACGCTTGCGGTGATGTGCAAGCGTGTCCGCATTGCAGCATTTCGCTCACGTACCATCGGGTGCCGGAAGCGCTGGTGTGCCACTACTGCCAGCATCAGGCGCCGGTGCCGACCATCTGCGCGCAGTGCGGCAGCGATGCGCTGCGCCGACGCGGTCTTGGCACGCAGCAAGTCGAGCGTCTGGTGGCGGAACGGTTTCCCGATGCACGCATCGCGCGCATGGACGTGGATACCACCAGCGGTAAGTGGGCGCATACGGCCATTCTCGATCGCGTGGGACGCGGCGAGATCGACATCCTGCTGGGCACCCAGATGATTGCGAAGGGGTTGGACTTCCCCAACGTGACACTGGTGGGCGTGGTGGATGCGGACACGGGACTCAATCTCCCCGACTTCCGCTCTGCGGAACGCACCTTTCAGTTGCTGAGCCAGGTGGCGGGGCGTGCGGGGCGCGGTGCGAAGGGCGGGGAAGTGCTGATTCAAACCAAGATGCCCACCCACCACGCGGTGCGGCATGCGCTCACGCACGACTTCTTATCGTTCGTGCACGAGGAGCTGGGGCATCGTCGCATGCCCACGTATCCGCCGTTTGTGTCGTTGGCGAATGTGGTGGTGAGTGGCACGGAGCAGACGGCGACGGCGCAGGCGGCGGTCGCGGCGGCACACTGGATCCAGGCGCTGGTCACGCGCGCGGCGCTGCGTGACATCGTGCTGGTGGGACCGGCCCCATGCCCCATCGATCGCATCAAGGATCGCTGGCGGTGGCACCTGTTGATCAAGTCGACGCGCGGTGGCGCGATGACCCGGCTCTCGCGCTACGTCGCGGAGCGTTGTCCGGTGCCGAAGGCGGCGGATCTGCGACTCGTCGTGGATCGCGATCCGGTGTCGTTGTTGTAGGCGCGCGGGCGCCGCGACGCAGCACCGTCCGACGCAGCACCGTCCGACGGACCGCCGTCAGTGGCCGACGTGGGCCGTCACGGCGAGTTGCGCCAACTGTCGCGCCGTCCCGATGCTCTCGAGCAGCTGTCCTTCGGTAAACGGCTTGGCCAGAAAACTCAGGATCCGTTGCTCCGCGAGATCGGCGACGATGGGATCTTCGAGGAATCCAGACATGGCCACCAGCGCAATCTCGCGCGTGAGTTGCCGCGCCGCGTCGATGACCTCGGCGCCGCTGCCGCGCGGCAGTCGCAAGTCGGTGACAATGCAATCGGGGGCGCGTAATGCCGCCGCCTCAGCGTGCAGATGCGCGACCGCGTCTTCGCCGTTATCAAACGCCGTCACGGTGGCGCCGGCGCGCTGCAACAGCCGCACGGTGAGCTTTGAGAGCGCGGCGTCATCTTCCACCACCACCATCACCAGATCCTCCAGTGGACGGGGCGCAATCGCGGTGTTGAATACAGGGGTGGACAGGGCGACGGATGAGATGCTGGGGATGTCCATCACGAACGACGCGCCGCCACCCTCCGCGTCGTCGACCGCCAAGGTGCCGCCGTGCTGGCGCGCGATGGAGTACGACGATGCCAGCCCCAGTCCCGAACCACCGGTGGTTCCCTTGGTGGTAAAGAAGGGCTCGAAAATGCGTTGGCGCATGTCGGGCGCGACGCCAGGCCCGGTATCCGAGACGGTCAACCGGATGTGGTCCCTGTGTGCAGCAAGGGCGACGGTGATCCGGCCACCAGCGGGCATCACATCGCGCGCGTTGATGACGAGGTTGAGCAGCAGGCGTTCCAGCTGCCCGGGGTTGGCCATGGCGAAGCAGGGGCGCTTGGGCAGCTCCGTTCGCAACTCGACGGTGGTGTTCAGCAGCCGAAGGAAGTTGGGGGACAGCTCGCGCAGCAACGCGGTCAGATCGGTGGGCTGCAGGCGAATGGGGTGTGGGGCGGCGAAGTCCAACACGTCGCGTGTGATGCCGGAGGCGCGTGCCACGGCGTTGACGAGATGTCCCATGTCGGTGGACGCCGTGGTTGCGACGGGCAACTCCGCGGAGATCAACTCGGCGTAGCCGCGAATCACCGTCAACTGATTGTTGAAGTCATGCGCGATACTGCCGGCCATGCGGCCCATGGCCTCGAGACGCTGCGCCTGCACCAACTGATCGGAGAGGGTGTCCCGCTCCTCCAGCGCCCGTGTCAACTTCAGGTTTGAGATCTCCAGCAAGTCGGCGTGCTCGCGCACCGCGGCCAGCCCTTCCAGCAGCGTTTCGCGGAACTCAATCATGTACGTCGCGAAAATGACCGTCGCGACGACCACGTTGGTGATGATCGCGGACGGTAACGGCGACACGGGATGCAGCGGGGCGACCGACAATCCATACGCAAACGCACCCAGATACAGCGCCACCCAGCCGGCGAGCGCGCGGGTCGACTCGAGCATCGCGAGGATGGCCAGCACGACGGTGGCCATCAGGAACGGCCCGGGGCCGGAATACAAGCCGAAATAATGGCCATACATCAGGAGCATGCCGAACATCACGAGCCCGGTCAGCCGTCCGGCGAGCATGACACGCCCAACGCGGGAGACGAGGAGCAGGCTGGCGATGCACACGGCACTGATCAGTGCGCCGGTCAATCGCATACGCCCAAGCACCGGATCGTGGCGGTCCACCGCGTACACGACGACAGCGTTCACGCAGAGCGAGATGGCGATGGTCGCCTGCATGAACGAGAACGCCGCCTGGGCCCGCCGTTCGAGCGGATCCTCGGGGGCCTTCATGCGCAGCGCCCGCACAATGTGCGCGCCGATTGACACGGTGCGGTGCTCGTGGCGAGTCATGAAGGGGGGCGGGATTGGCTCAATAAATGGAAACGGGCACCGACAACGCTGGTGTGAATACGATGCAGCCACGTCGGCGTCACACGCTGGGCACAGAATCGCACCCTGGCGCGGCCATCTGATGTCACACGTGGGAACCGCACCACGTCCTCGCTATTTTGCCACAAACGTCGCGGTTATCCCTTTTCGTTCCCTCCCCCTGCTATGACGTCTCGCCTGCTCTCAGCCATTCCGCAGTACGTGTTCTGGGAACTCGACGCCCGTCGGGCGGCCGCCCGTGCGGCCGGACGCACACTGATTGATGTGGGCATCGGCAGTCCCGATCAGCCGATCGCGCCGGTCGTGGTGGAGGCGATGCAGCGCGCGGCGGCGGAGCGTGCGCTCAGTGGCTACCCGTATTTCAAGGGGGACCCGGCGTTCTTCGCGGCGGTCACTCGCTACATGGACGAACGCTTTGCCGTGCGGCTCGACCCCACGCGCGAGCTGATCGCGCTGGCCGGCTCGAAAGAAGGGTTGGCTGAACTGGTGCTCGCCTCTGTGAACCCGGGCGACGTGGTGCTGATCCCGGCGGTGCACTATCCGGTGTATGCGCGCGCCCCGAAGTTGGCAGGCGCGACGGCCGTGTGTGTGCCGACGCTCCCCGACGGGCGCCTCGATCTGGATGCCATCGCGCCCGATGATCTGACGCGCGCGCGCATGCTGGTGGTGAACTATCCCACCAATCCGACGACGGCCACGGTGACGCTGGCCGAGTATGAGCGACTGGTGGCGTTCGCCCAGCGGCACGCGCTGCTGCTGGTGAGCGACTTGGCGTACAGCGAGCTGTCCTTTGACGGCTTCGTGGTGCCCAGCGTGTTGCAGGTGCCGGGGGCGCACGCGGTCGCGGTGGAGCTGCACACCTGCTCGAAGAGCTTCAACATGGCCGGCGTGCGTATCGCCTTCATGGCTGGGAATGCGCAGGCGATTGAGACCCTCGATCAGTATCGCGCGAACATCGGCTACGGCGTGTCCACCTTCGCGCAGCGCGCAGGTACGGCAGCGTTCACGCACCATGCCACCATCGTGCCGCCAGTGGTGGCGGAGTACCGAGCGCGCCGCGACGCACTGGTGGGGGCGTTCCATGCGCACGGATGGCCCATCAGCACCCCGATGGCCACGATGTACTTGTGGCTGCCGATACCGGCCGGCTTTGACGATTGGGGCTGGGTGGACGCGCTGATCGCGGGCCCGGGCGTGGTGGTCACGCCCGGTATCGCGTTTGGCGAAGCTGGGCGCGGGCACTTCCGCATTTCGTTCGTGCAGCCGCCCGACGCCTTGGCGCGGGCGGCCGCCCTGATTGCGAGCGTTACTTCGCCGGTGCCGGCGTCTTGATGGCGAAGTCCCACTGCACCTGGACTTCGTTCTCAATCGGATTCACCGGCGGATCGAACGACACGCCGTAGTCCTTGCGCAGCACGGTAAACTGCCCGCGGAACCGCCCGACGCCCTGCTCGTAGAACACCATGGACGTCGGGACCGTGATGCGCTTGGTCACGCCGCGGATGGTCAGGTCGCCGGTGATGTCGATCAACTTCGGATTGGCGGTTTTCTTGACGCTGACCGACTTGAAGACGATGGACGGGTACTTGGCCACGTCGAAGAATGCGTCGCTCTTGAGGTGATTGTCCCGCATGGTGACGCGGGTATTGATGCTGGCCGCGTCGATGGTGATGGTCACCGCGGAGGCTTCGATGTTAGCGGGGTCCAGCTTGATGTCGGCGTCCCACTTTTCAAAGAACCCGTGCGCGCTGAGCATGCGCGAATCGGCGACGAAGTTGATTTCACTATGGGCCTTATCGACGACGTGCGCCGTGGGCGCGGTCAGGGGACGAGCGGCCGCGAGGAGCGGCAAGGCCAGGAGGGAGACGGTGTGCCGAAGCGTGCGCATGAGCGTTGGGAGCAGAGGAAGACCGGGTGTGGTATTTGGGTGCTATGCGAATAGCACAGTGGTGAGATTAATACGCTCCTGGGGGGAGCGTCAAGGGCCGGTGGGGACGGTTCCAGCTCGTGGCGGTGAAGCGTCGCCCTGTTCTGTCAGTGACCGAAGGGCGATCTTCCCAGTGCGCCGCGCCGGGCATCGCGCGCGGCGGTGGGCCCCCATTACCTGAACGCCACCTGATGACCGAACCCGTCGCCGCCGTGATCGCCGAAGACACGCCGGACTTGTCGCCGACCCCTGCGCCTGATCGCGCCGACGCCCCCGTGTCGGAAATCACCGAGCGGTTTCTGCGCGCGGTCCTTGCGAAGGTGCCGTTGGATCACATCGAGGAGCTTCATCTCTTCTCGCCGCTGCGGCAGAGCGGTGTGGAGACGGGGATCGCGGTGATCGCGGCCTTGGTGCCTGCCGTCGCGCCGCTGGCGGCGTTGGCGCCGGAATTCGACCTCGACGACGCGGTCGAGCCGGTCGACCCGGTCGTGATGGCGGCGGCCGTCGACGTCGCGCTGGAGGACGACGCGACGGCGCAGGACGAGACGGCGCACGACGAGACGGCGCACGACGCGACGGCGCAGGGCGAGACGGCGCAGGGCGAGACGGCGCAGGGCGAGTCCGAACAGCACGAGTCGGACGATGCGGTCGATGCGGTACTTGCGTCGATGGCGCTGGAGATTGTCGAGGCGGGGGTCGAGGAGGAGGACGGGCCAGCGGACGCCGTCATTCCGGACGCCGTCATCACGCCGATGGTGCGACACACGGTGTACACGGCGCGCTATCGGCTGGTGCAGAAGGGGCCGGAACGCGGACGCTGGGAGTCCGAAGTCGTCGCGGAAGCGGATGCACCGCTCATCACCGTCGAGATGGTCGTACGCGGCGTACAGCGTCGCGCGGGTGAAGAGTCGGAAATTCTGCGCTACTCGGCCAAGCAGATCGCGCGCGCGTTGCGCATGCCGTGGCCGACGCCGACGCCGACGCCGACGCCGACGCCGACGCCGACGCCGACACCGACGCGGGCGCCTGGTGCGCCGAGCGCCTGATCGACTCGTGAGATGCTGGTGAGCGGCTTGTGAGTACGCGGTGAGCACGTCGTGAGCGGGGACGGCGCGTCCACCACGAGCGAGGAACAGGTGCGCGCGATCGCCGCAGATCGCGCGGCGTTCCGGTCGTTCCTGCGTGACCACAGTCTGCCGGTGACGGCACAACGACTCGCCATTGCCGATGTCGTGCTGGGCACCGAACGACACGTCTCCGCGGAAGACGTGGCCGAGATGCTGCGTCGCAGCGGCGCGAGCGCGGGCACGGCGACCATTTACCGTACGCTCGAGGTGCTGGTGCGGAGCGGTTTGGTGGTGGAGCGGGATTTCGGCGAGGGCTTCAAACGGTACGAAGCCTCACGCGGCGTTCCGCATCACGAACATCTGTTGTGCTCCGTGTGTGGTCGCGTCACGGAGTTTCGCGATGAACGACTGGAACGCATGACGACGTTGCTGGCCGAGGCACATGATTTCTCGCGGCAACGTCATCGATTGGTGATTTATGGGCTCTGCGGCGATTGTCGTCGTGGCGCCGCACAACGGCCCCCTCTCCTCCCGACCTGACGTGGCTCCAGAATCCTTGACCGTGCTCGTGGCGTTCACCGCCGGCCTCCTGAGCTTCCTCAGCCCGTGCGTGCTGCCGCTGGTACCCAGCTACATCACGTTCATCACGGGACTCGGGCTGGAGGATGTATCGCGCGCGCGTCGCACGACCTTCACGCACGCGATTCTGTTCGTGCTCGGCTTCTCGTTCATCTTCGTGTCGCTCGGGGCCGGAGCGACCGCGTTCGGTCAGCTCATGCTGGCGTATCGCGGATGGATTGCACGCATTGGTGGCACGCTGATGATCCTGATGGGCCTCTGGATGCTGGGCGTGCTGCGCGTAGACGCGCTACAGCAAGAGCGGCGCATGCATCTGAGTGACAAGCCGATCGGCTATCTCGGCACGGTGGTGGTGGGCATTGCGTTCGGAGCGGGATGGACGCCGTGTCTTGGACCGACGCTCGGCGCGATTTTGCTGCTGGCCGCGAATCAGACGGAGCTGACCAAGGGCATCGGTCTGCTGTCGGCGTACTCCGCCGGATTGGCCGTGCCCTTCTTGCTGAGCGCCCTGCTGTTGGAGCGCTTCCTGGCGTTCTTCCAGAAGTTCAAGAAGAACCTCGGCACGGTAAATCGCGTGGCCGGTGTGCTGCTCATTCTGGTGGGCGTGCTGATGTTCACGGGATGGTTTGAGCGCATGGCCGCGTGGCTGCAGCCCTACACACCGGAGTTCCTGCTCAATCGGCTCTAGTCGCGGCGCTCAGGCGGATTCGATCGCTTCAAGCAACTGCTGGCGATTGAGCAGCTGCGCGTAGCGCCCGCGACGCGCGACCAGGTCGTCGTGGCGTCCCTGCTCGACGACGGCGCCCTGATCGAGCACAACGATGTAATCCGCCTCGCGAACCGCGCTGATGCGGTGTGACGCGATGACCGCGGTGCGACCGGCCAGCGCGCCGCGCAGACCGGCCAGGATGGCGGCTTCGGTCTGGGTGTCGACGGCGGACAGCGCGTCGTCCAGCAGGACGATACGCGGATGCCGCGCGAGCGCACGGGCCAGCGCGGTCCGCTGCTTCTGGCCGCCCGAGAGATTGACGCCGCGTTCACCGAGGCGCGTGTCGAGTCCGGACGGCAATCGCTGGATGGTGTCGGAGAGCTGCGCAATCTCGACGGCCTGCGCGATGGCGTCGGCATGCACCGCGTCACGCGGCATGACATCCGATGGCGTGACGTGGTCGGCGAGCCCATAGGCGATATTGGCACCGATCGTCTCACTGAACAGCAGCGATTCTTGCGGTACGCTACCGATCTCGTCGCGCAGCGCGTGCACCGGCAGTGTGCGGATGGGAATGCCGTCGAGGACAATCTCGCCGCGCTGCGGATCGAACAGGCGAGGGATCAAATCCATCAGCGCGCTCTTGCCGGCACCAGTGGCGCCGACCACCGCGAGCGTCGCACCGGCGGGCACCGTGAAGGACACATCGCGGAGCACCCAACGCGGTTGCTCGGCGGCGGTAGCGCCGTTCGCCACTGGATAGTGGAACCACACGTTCCGGAACTCGAGGGTGCGTCCACCGGTGTGCGGCGGCAGCGTGACGGGCGCCCGATCATCGGGCGGCGTCGTGACGACGCCGGGTGCGGCGTCGAGTATCTCGAGCACGCGCGACATCGACGCGGCGCCGCGCTGGAAGAGGTTGGTGGTCCAGCCCAGCGCGATGAGCGGCCAGGTGAGCATGGCGAGATAGATGCCGAAGGCGAGATAGCCGCCCACGGTGATCTGCCCCTGGATGAGCAGCCGTCCACCGACGGCAACGGTGACCGCGCCGCCGATACCGGCGAGGAGCGCAAAGCCCGGGCTCATGAGACCGTTGAGGCGAGCGAGACTGACGTTGGCGTTGAGATAGCGCTCGCCCAAGGCGCTGAGGCGCGCGGACTCCGCGTGCTCCTGCTGATACGCGCGCACGATGCGTACCCCCGCGACATTCTCGTGCGCGCGGGTGGAGAGTTCGCTGAACTGCGATTGCACGGCCTCAAAGCGCGCGTGCACGCGTTTGCCGAGGCGCAGCATGAGCACGGGCAGGCCAGCCATGGGGAGCAGCGCGGCGCCCGTCAGGATGGGGCTGATCCGCAACATCATGATCATCGCGAACAGTCCGCCCGCGACCGTATTGACGAGATACATGATGGCCGGCCCGGTGGCCATGCGTACCGCGCTGAGATCGTTGGTGAGCCGCGCCATCACATCGCCGGTGCGGTAGCGCATGTGCCACGTCGCGTCGAGCGAGGTCAGGTGTGCGAACAGTTCATGTCGCAGATCGGTTTCGATGCGGCGGCTGACCCCGTTCAACAGCTGACGCATGACGAAGCGGAGCGCGCCGCTGACGACGGCGGTGAGGAGCATCAGTGCCGCCACGCGCCACAACGCGGTGGTATCATTCCCAGACCGCATGTTGTCGATACCACGTCGCAGCAACGTCGGCACGACGCTCGCGAGCGCGGCGGCCAGCACGACGGCGCCGAGTCCGAGCGCAACCTGCCAGCGATACGGGTGGTAGTACGGAAGCAGGCGCCGGAGCGCTTCTCGCGCCGGCACCGGTTGTGACGGAAGGTTCAGGCCAGTTTGGTCGTCGCTCACACGTCCACGTCTCACGTCTCTACAAGGGGTATTGCGCATGCTCGCATATACGAATACATCCGCGTCGCACGGCACTCGCTCGTCGGAATATACGCGCCGCTGGCCACGCATCGTCGGGGCCGCGATGACGGTGGCCGTCTGTTGTGCGCTGGCGGCGTGCGGCGGCAAGTCCGGCAGTGATGCGGCCACGAGTGATTCTGCGACGGCACGCGATCTGGCCATGGCGGGGACCGATTCCGCTGCGCAGCCCAAGCTGCAGGATGTCCCGGTGACGCCGCCGGCGCCTGCGGTGGAGCCCGCGCCGGTGGCGGCGCCTGTGCCGGCACCGCCAACGCCGCCGGCCCCCGCACCGAAGGCACCGAAGCGCGCGGCGGCGCCCTCGGCTGCGCCCTCGGCGGCGCCTGCCGCGAAGCCTGCCGCGACACCAGGGGCGACTCCTGCGCCGTCGCCCGGCCCGGCGAAGACGCCACCGGCACCCACCACCGGGACCGTGGCGGCGGGGACGTCGTTGCAGTTTGAGGCGAGCGCGAAGATCTGCAGCAACACCGCGCCCACCGGCGATACGTTCACGGCGCCGCTGTCGCAGGCCGTCTCCGGGACCAACGGCGCGACGATTCCTGCTGGGGCGACGGGCACGTTTCAGGTGGTGCAGTCGCGTACCGCGAAGAACAGCAACGACAGCACGTTCCTGCGGGTGCGACTCGTTTCCGTGCGCTTCGACGGCAACAGCTATTCGGTGGACGCGCCGGTTCAAGCGGCGTCAACGACGCGGGTGCGCAGCGCGACGAAAGGCACGGACGCGAAGAAGGTGATTGGCGGTGCGGTGCTCGGGGCCATTGCCGGTCAGATCATCGGCAAGGACACGAAGGGCACGGTGATTGGTGCGGCCACGGGCGCTGCGGTCGGCACGGCCGCGGCGTCGGCGACGGCCGACTTCGACACCTGCCTCAACGCCGGCGCACCCATCACGGTGACGTTGGACGGGCCGGTGACGGTGAAGTTGGGCGGCGCGTAAATCGTCGTCGCCAGCGACGGTCTCCCCGTTTTCGTGTGCGGCGTCCGCGGTCAGTAGCCGACGGCGCCACCCGATCGACGGGGCTCGGGCACTCCCTCCCATCCGCCGTTGACGCGCATGATCGCGTTCACGTTGACGAGGGCGCGCAGTTTCCGCATGGAGTAGCCCATGGCACGCAGCGAGTCGAGCACCGGCGCCGAGATGCCGCCCTCCTCGTAGGTGAGCGAATCGGGGAGCGCCTGATGGTGCACGCGCGGCGCGCGCATGGCGTCCATCAGTGACATGCGATGCACGAGCACGTTGAGAATGACCTCGCTCGTGCCCGTGATGATGGTGGGGCCACCGGCCGCGCCAACCACCAGCAGCACGTCGCCGTTCCGGTCGGTGACGATGGAGGGCGTCATCGCGCTGAGCATGCGCTTGCCGGGCTGGATGGCGTTCTGTTCGCCCTGCACGAGTCCGAACATGTTGGGCATGCCGGGCTGCGCGGCGAAGTCGTCCATCTCGTCGTTGAGCATGAAGCCGGCTCCGCGCACCCAGACGCCCGATCCCCACGAGTTGTTCAACGTGGTGGTGTTGGCGACGGCGTTGCCCTTGTTGTCGACGACGGAGTAGTGCGTGGTGTGCACTGGCTCGCGCGCGGCAGCTTCCATCTTGGGCTCGACGTCACGCGTGGACGTGGCGCGTGCGTCGTCGATGGTGGCGCGCACCGCTTTCGCGTACGCCTTGGAGGTCAGCTGGTCGATGGGCACCTTGATGAAATCGGGGTCGCCGAGCTTCGCATTGCGATCGATGAATGCGCGCTGGAAGGCGCTGCCCACGAGGTGGAACCACTGCGTGGTGCCGTAGGCGGGGAGCGTCGCATACTGTTCCAGCACATTGAGCGCTTCGGCCATGGTCACGCCGCCCGACGACGACGGCGGCATGGCGATGATGCCGAAGTCGCGGAACGTGGTGCGAATGGGCGTGCGGTACGCGGGCGTGTAGCGCTTGAGATCGGCCTTCGTGATGATGCCGCCACCGCGCTGCTGCTCCGCGACGAGAGAATCGGCAATCCACCCCTCGTAGAAGGCCGAGGCGCCGCCGTCGGCAATGGCCTGCAGGCTGCGCGCGAAATCGGGCTGCACCAATCGTGCACCCGCCGCGAGCGGCTCGCCGTTGGGGTAGTACGGCGTGTTGGGGCTGTACTTGGTGACATAGCTCTTGGCGCGTGCGATGGAGCCCGCCACGGCCGTATCGATGACGAAGCCGTCACGCGCCAGACGAATGGCCGGCTGCATCACCTGCCTGAGCGACATCGTGCCGTACTTGGCGAGCGCGTTGGTGAGTCCCGACACGGCACCGGGCACGCCCGACGCGAGATGGCCCTCGATGCTCTTGTTGGTGAGCTTGCCGTTGGCGTCGAGATACATGTTGCGTGTGGCGGCCAACGGCGCGATTTCGCGGTAGTCGATGGCGGCGACGCGACCGTCGGCGAGTTTGATGACCATGTAGCCACCGCCGCCGATGTTGCCGGCTTCCGGCCACGCGACGGCGAGGGCGAAGCCAAGCGCGACGGCGGCATCGACCGCATTACCGCCCGCCTTCAGGATTTCGACGGCGGCGGCGCTGGCTTCGGGGCTGTTGCTGACGGCCATGGCCTGCGCACCAAACGTGGCCTTGGCGCCGGCGGGGAGATGCCAGCCCGCAGGAAACGTGGCGGCGACCCGCGCCGGGAGCACGGGGCCCGAGCTCGCCGTTGGCGCGGCGCTGCCGGCGCCGGGTGAGCGGGCGCAGGCGGCCGTGAGGCCGAGCAGGGCGATGGCGGCGCTGGCGGTGCGATGGGCACGCGCCGCGGCGGTGTGCAGCGGACGGAACGAGGATGACGACATGCTGCGAAGGGAGAGAGGGACGGCGCCTTAGCGACCGCCGAACTTGAGGCGCAACGCGGCGCGCGTGTTGCGCACCCGCCAGGAACGTCCGGTGCCTTCGGGGAGATCGGTCTTGGCGTGCAATCCCATGCCGAAGTCCTGCACGAGCGAGAGGACCATGCGCCGCGACAGCGGATACGCGAAGCCGGCGCCCAACGTGCCGGAGACGTCGAAGGTACTCTTGATCCCCGGGATGGCAATTCCGTCGGCTTTGGACGCGAAGTTGCGGAATCCGGTGGCGCCGCCGCTCGCTTCAAACAGCGTGTGGAAGCCGGTGCCGCCGCCGGACCGGAACTGGGCCATGCCGGTCCAGAGCTCGGTGGTGGCCGCGCACCCGGTGGTGCAGCTCGAGGGGAGGTGCGTATTCGGGGCGCCGCCGATGGACCCGAGAATCAGATCGACGGTGCCGAAGCCGGCCGAGACGCCGAACGTCGTGAAGTCATCGAGGGCCTTCTCGAGCGTGGCGCGATACTGCACGCGCGGATCCGTGCCGAAGCGCCAGGTGCTGTGCGAGGCGCCGTCGGTGACGTCGCCCATGACCACGCCGGCGGCGCCACCACTGATCCACCAGCCATTGCTCGCGGAGACGGTGGGGCGACGGATCTGCGCGTGTGCAATGGCCGGCAGCAGCAGGGCGCTGGCCACGAGGGTCGCCGTGATCCGGCGACGCGTACAGGCGGACAGACGACGCAGGGCGTCACGTGTCGATGTGTCTTGCGGTGCGCGCATTCGGACTCGTAAGTTTCGACGTCGAGGGCTGTTGATGCGTGGAAGCTACCCCCGATGCCACACCGGCAACAGGCGCGCGTTCCCTCACTCCCTCTCGTGTCCGCACAGGCGCTCGATCCTCGCGTCACCGAACGTCGCAATCCGCGAACGGTCGACATCGATCTTGCGTCGCCGGAAACGATTGTCGATCTGCTGAACGCCGAAGACCGCGGTGTCGCCGACGCGGTCGCCACGCAACGCGAGCCCATCGCGCGCACCATCGCCGCGGTCGAACAGGCGTTTCGTGCGGGCCATCGATTGTTCTACATCGGGGCGGGTACGTCCGGCCGATTGGGTGTGCTGGATGCGAGTGAGTGCCCGCCCACCTTTGGCACCAATCCCGCCATGGTGGTGGGCATCATTGCCGGTGGTGACCGTGCGTTGCGCACCCCCATCGAAGGCGCCGAAGACGATCCCGTGGCAGGCGCGGCCGCCATGGATGCGCATGCGGTCGTCGGCGGCGACGTAGTGGTTGGGATCGCGGCGTCGGGGAGCACGCCCTATGTGCGTGGTGCATTGGACCGCGCGCGCGCGCTCGGTGCGACGACCGCGTTGATCGCGTGCAGTGAACCGCCGGTGGCCATGCGCGCCGTGACGGACATCGTGATGCTCCCCATTGTCGGGCCGGAGGCGCTCACGGGATCCACCCGCATGAAGGCGGGCACGGCGACGAAGCTCGTGTGCAACATGATCACGACCGGCGCCATGATTCGCATCGGGAAGAGCTACGGCAACCTGATGGTGGACATGCAGTCCACGAACGTGAAGCTCGCCGATCGCGCCGAACGCATCGTGATGGAAGTCTGCCAACTCGCGCGCGACGACGCGCGCGCCCTGCTCGCGCGTGCAGGAGGCGTGGTCAAACTCGCCGTGGTGATGCACGCGCTTGATCTGGATGTCGCCGACGCGACGCAGCAGCTCGACGCCGCCGGCGGCGTGATTCGTCGCCTGGTGTCGCACGCGCCGCCACCGGTGATGACGTCCGACAGGACGCCCGATGCGACCACGGGATCGTCGGTGGAGCCATCGGCGTGATCGCGCCGGCCGTTGATCCCCATGTCGGCGCGGTGGTGGTCGGGCTGATGTCCGGCACCTCGCTGGATGGGATCAGTGCGGCCGCGGTGCGACTGGTTGATACCGCCGACGGGCGCATCGACGCCGCGCTCCTCGCGTTCACGCATCGCGCGTACGCCGACGACGAACGCGCGCGACTGGAAGCGGCCATGCGCACCGGCAGTGCGCGCGACTACTGCCGCTTGCACGCGGACCTCGGCGACTGGCTGGGTGAGGCGGCCATGATGGCGCTCGCTCGGGCTGGGCTGACGTCGGCGCAGGTGGCGGCGATTGCGTCCCACGGGCAGACGCTGTGGCACGAGCCAGGGCACAGCACGTGGCAGATTGGCGATGCCGCACGCATCGCGGAGCGCACGGGATGTGCCGTGATTGCCGACTTCCGCGCGCGCGATGTGGCCGTGGGCGGGGAAGGGGCCCCGCTCGTGCCGATGGCCGATGCGCGTCTGTTCGCGCACCCCACACAGTGGCGCGCCCTGCAAAACATCGGGGGAATCGGGAACGTGTCCATCGTGCCGCCGTCGGGCGTACCCGCGACGGGCATACCCGCGACGGGCATACCCGCGACGGGCGAGCCGTCTCACGCGGCGACGGCCACTGAACCGATGGTGCGCGCGTTTGATACGGGCCCCGGTGTGGTGCTCATCGACGCGGTTACGCGCGTGGTCCGACCGCAACTCCCGTACGATCGTGACGGATTGCTCGCCCTCGCCGGCACGCCGGTGCAGGCGGTGGTGGACGACCGCCTGCGCGCGCCGTTCTTCCATCGTGCCCCGCCCAAGAGCACGGGGCGTGAATGGTTCACGCGCGAGTACATCGACGCCTTTGTGCAGGACTGTCGCGCGCACGGGGCACGCGATGAGGATATCGTGGCCACGGCCACCTCGTTCACCGCGCGCAGTATCGCGGACCAGTTTGCGCGGTTTGTGCGGGAACCGGTGCAGGAGCTGATTGTGTCGGGTGGCGGTGCCCAAAATCCCGCGCTGATGCAGGCCCTTGCTCAGGCCCTCGCCGAGGCACTCGGCGGTGCGTCGGGGGTATCGGTCGTGCGCTTCGACGAGCGGTTCTTTGACGGGGAAGCCAAGGAGGCGGTCGCGTTTGCGCTGCTTGGCTATTTGCATCTGACGGGCCGCAGCGGCAATGTCGTTCACGCAACCGGCGCACGGGCCGCGCGCGTGTTGGGCCACTATACACCGGCGGCGTGAGTGCGTCGTCGACGTTGTGTCGCGCGGGACTTGTGTTGTTCGCTGTGCGTTGTGCGCATCACTCCGCGTTTCTTTCGTGATCCCTTGGTGAAACATCCCGTGAGCCCTTCATGACCACACGTCGCGACCTCGCCCAGCTGCTCATTCCGGTCATCCGGTGGGCGCCCGGTGTTGGCGTTGCCGAGGAGCGGCCTCGTATTGAGGCGGCACTGGCGGCGGGCGTGGGGGGATTTCAGATCGTGGGTGGCGAGCAGGATGTCGTGCGCGCGTTGGCGAAAGAGCTGCAAGTGAAGTCGAAAATTCCGCTGTTGATGGCGGCTGAGCTGGAGCGCGGCGCCGGACAGCAGTTCGCCGGCGCGACGGGACTGCCGCCGGTGGCGGCCATTGTCGCGTTGCAGGACATCGAAGCGTTGCGTCGCGCGGCGCGGCTCACCGCGCGCGAGGCCCGCACGATGGGCATTAACTGGAATCTTGCGCCGGTGTGCGATCTCGATCTGCTCGCGGAGAATCCCGTGGTGGGGACGCGCGCACTGGGATCGGACCCGCGCAAGGTGGCGACGCTGGTTACCGCGTGGATTGAAGCGTGTCAGGCCGAGGGGGTGCTGGCGTGTGCGAAGCATTTCCCGGGACTTGGCCGTACCCTGCAGGACTCGGCCGTGGAGGTGCCCGTCGTGGAGTGGCCGGCCGATCAGCTGAAAGAGTTGGATCTGCATCCGTTCCGCGCGGCGATCAGTGCGGGCGTGGCCAGCATGATGACGTCGCATGTGGCGTTCCCGTCGCTCGATTCAAGCCGAGTCCCGGCGACGTTGTCGCGTGAGATGCTGCAGTGGCTGCTGCGCCAGCAACTCAAGTTTGACCATCTGATTGTGTCGGATGCGATGACGTTGGCGGGAGCGCACGGTGGGCATGACATCCCGCAGGCGGCGGTGCTTGCGGTGCGCGCCGGGTGCGATGTGCTCCTCGATCCGGGCGAGTTGGAGCCGACGCTGGACGCGCTGGAGCGCGCGGCGGCCGACGGGACGCTGGAGCCGGAGCGGCTGCGTCAATCCATGCGTCGTCGGCTGAAGTGGGCGCAGTGGGCCTCCCCGCCCAATGAGTGGCGGCGTCCAAGTGGTGCCGACACCGCCTGGGGCGGTTTGCTCGCGGAGCGTGTGCTTCGCGTGGAGCATGGCCCGTTGCCCGTCTTGGGTTCGATGACGGAAGTGGTCGTGGTGGATGATGACGCGGCCGTACCGACGCCGCGAGTGGCGACGACGGTCTTCACCGACACGATGCGCGTGGGCGGGCATGATGCGCGCGTGGCGACGCATCCGTCGGCGGCGAGTGGCGGACCGCTGGTGATCGCGCTGTTCGCCGATTATCTGTCGGCGAAGTCGCGCAGCACGTTGCTGTCGAGCACGATCGCGCAGGTTGGGGCGCTCGTCGATGAGGCGACGGCGATGCAGCGCGAGACCATCGTGGTGGGCTTCGGCGATCCACGCTTTGCCGCGCAACTGCCGTTTTCCGTGCCGACGCTCGCCGCGTGGAGTGGCGATCGCGTGATGCAGCAAGCCGCCGCGCGCTCGCTGCTGAAGACGCGCAAACCGTAGCGGCGCTTGGTGCGCCTCGCTAGCGGCGCAACACGCCGAGGCCGAACCAGATCGCGGCGATGACGGCGATGGCGGTGAGCGCGAAGTAAATGGGCTCGACCTTGCGCCGTCGCTCCTGTACGACCGAGACCGGGGCGCCGAGCGCTACCGCGGCATCATCGCTGAACGGCTGAGAGGCCGATGGCGTCGTCTCCCCCGATTTCGCACGCGTTGCTGCGCTTTCAGAGCGGGCACGCGCAAACTCGGCCTCAATCACGTCGGCGGACGGTGCGGGCGTTCCGTAGCGTGGCGTTGGATCGCTGCGCAGGTGCCCGCGCGGGGCCGAGGCCGGCGTGGGGAGCTCGGCGGCATCGGGGTTGAGCGTCCCGGCCAACGGATACGCCAAGTACCCGAATGCCTCGTCCGCACGCGCGTCCATGAGCGTCTGCCCGTTGAACGTCGCCGCGATCACGGTGATGTTGTCGGGGCCGCCCAATTCGTTAGCGCGCGCAATGAGTCGTTCGCAGATGCTTCGTACGTCCGGCGCCTCGGACGCGACGCGGGCGATTTCCGGCGCGCGTACCAGTCCGCACAGCCCGTCGCTGCACATGATGAGCGTGTCACCGCGTCGGAGCTTCTGCACCGTCAGGTCGATGGTGACCTGTGCTTCCGGACCGAGGGCCTGCAGAATGATGTTGCGTCGCTCGCTGGATTCCGCCTGCTCTTCGGTGAGCTCTCCCGCTTCGACCAGTCGCTGCATCAGCGATTGATCTTTGGTGAGCGGTCGCGCCACGCCGTCGCGCAGCAGGTAGGCGCGACTGTCGCCGACCTGGGCGACATACACCGAGTCGCCGAACACGCCGGCCACGGTCGCGGTGGTGCCCATGCCGCGATGCTCGGGGTGCTCCCGCGAGAACGCGTGGATCCGGCTGTTGGCCATGACCGTGGCATCGCGCAACGCGGCGGCGAAGTCTGCCACGCGTGGGGCCGGCCGATCGGTCCAGCGCTCACGCAGCACGCTCAGGACCGCTTCGCCGGCCATGCCGCTGGCGATCTCGCCCGAGGCCGCACCACCCATCCCATCCGCCACGACAAAGAGCAGGCCGTGCGTGTCCACCGGCACGTCGAGGGGCTCTTGCTCGAAGAGCAGCTCCGCACCGCCCTCCAGATTGGCCACGAGGAACGTGTCTTCGTTGTGTTCTCGCGTGCGGCCCACATCCGTCTGCGCGAACATGCGCACAAGGACGCGCGGGTCGTGGCCGGCGGTAGAACGATGGGGGTGCGAAACGGGCACGTTCACAAGGGCATGAGGCGAATCAAGCAGCGAATGCAGGAGCGACGCCGAGACCGGCAGTATCCGTACGGATGAACCAGCCGGCTGGTTTTGGAGCAGAAGTCATGCGGGTTCATGCCACGACCCCCCGCACTGGCTGTAAGATGGACCCCACAGCGTGTTCTGGTCAAATCGGCGACGAGACAGATCTCTTTACTGACGGTCTCGCAGGGGCGACCTTCCGACCATGCCTCTTCGAACAGACATCCTGCACGTCGTCGGCCCTACGCGCCAGCGTATGTCCAACATCCGCCGGTCTGTTGGTCCCTGCGCGTGCGCGACACTCGCCCTGTTGAGTGCCATCGCCTTCACGGCGTGTCGTTCGACGAGGCCCGCCGGCGCGACGACCGTCCCCAGTGCTGCGCCGACGGCGGGCCCTGCCGCGCCGACGACGCGACCCGTCCCCGCGACGCGCGCCGGGCTGCCGCCCGTGCCGGTGGTTGCGGGTGCGCCGATTGTGCCCAAGGTCCAGTATCCGGCAGAGAATCAGCTCATCACCAGCCGCGATTCGAATTTCGTGTTGGGCAGCGTTGGCTCGGGCGATGTGCGTCTGGCCATCAATGGCGTGCCGGTGACTGTGGCGCCGAATGGCGCGTTCATCGCGTGGCTGGTGAATCCGCCCGCCGCCGCCGCGCGCTATGAGCTTGAGGCCACGCGCGGTGCGGACACGGTGCGACGCACGGTGCGCGTGCGCTATCCCGTGCGGCTGAGTCTCCCCGCCACCGGCGCGCGCCTGGTGGATAGCGCGTCCGTGTCGCCCGGCCCGCGCGTGTTGGCGTTGCCCGATGAATGGATTCGCGTGAGCGTGCGGGCGGCGGCCAATGCCCACGTGACGGTTGCGTTGGCGGATGGAACGCGCCGCCCCATGGTCGCGGTCGCGCGGGTGCAGCAATCCGCACTACTGGCCGTGGGCGCGCAGCGTGATCCGATTGCGCCTGAGCCGGTAGTGTCCGGCGACGACGCGGGCATCACGTTTGCGACGGATGTACGGGCGTCGCAGTTGGCGGTCGCGGCGCATGTCGTCGCCGCACGCGGACTGGACACCACGCGTCTCGCGGTGCCGGTGGTGCAGGTGCTGGCAGCGAACGAGCGGCGACTCGGTGTGTTGCGTAGCACGAACGCCGTGGGCAGCGATACCGATCGCGTCGTGAACGCGCGCACCGTGCCGGACGGCACGTACAAGTGGCTGCTGCTGCCGGGCACGGTGCTGGAAATTACGGGACGACAGAACGGCAGCACGCGTGTGCGTCTGGACGGCGCGCTGGACGTGTGGGTGGCGAACGAAGACATCGTCGCCTTGCCCGACGGGAGTGCCATGCCGCGACGCGTGACGGGCGGCCTGCGCGTGACCCCGGCCAGCGAGTGGGTGGACGTCGCCATTCCCATGGGGGAGCGTCCGGCGTTTCTGGTGGAGCCGGACGGCCGCACGATGGTGCTGACGCTGTATGGCGTGCAGATGAATCCCGAGATCTCGCCCATTTTCGGCAACGACACCCTCATCCGCCGCATCAGCTGGGATCAGGTGGGAAGTGATCGTACGCGTGTGACGTTTACGCTGTCGCAACGCGCCTATGGCTGGCTGTCGCTGTGGGACGAATCGCGGCGCGCGTTGGTGCTGCGCATTCGTCGCGCGCCGGTGGTGTATGCGGGCATGCCGCTCACTGGGCTGACCATTGCCGTCGACCCCGGCCATCCGCCCGCCGGCGCGACCGGCCCCACGGGGCTGTATGAAGGCGACGCGGTGTTGCCGGTGGGCACATTGCTGGTGGAACTGTTGCGCGCCCGCGGCGCCAATGCCGTGCTCACGCGCGAGACGCTGGCACCGGTGGGGTTAACGGAGCGAGCCGTGGCGTCGCGGCGCATGAACGCGCATGCCTTTGTGTCTGTGCACCTCAATGCACTGCCCGATGGCGTGAATCCGTTCACGGCTAACGGCACGAGCACGTTGTTCTATCATCAGTCCAGCGAGGCACTGGCGCGCCCGGTGCAGCGTGCACTCATGGCGCGCTTCGGGCTGCGCGATTTGGGGGTACACTACCAGAACTTGGCCGTTGCGCGTCCCAGCTGGTTTCCGGCGGTGCTGACCGAAGGGTTGTTCGTGATGATGCCCGAGCAGGAGGCGGCCATGCGGAATCCGGCGTTTCTGCGTCGGTACGCCGAGGCCATTGTGGAAGGGTTAGAGCAGTATTTTCTGGAGCTCGGCGCATCAAATAGCGCGCCGTCCGGTTCGTCTTCCGGTACGCCCTCAGGGACGCCGTGATGCGACGCGTGCGCACGTGTAGTGGCGTGATGCTGGCCGTCCTCGGCGCGCTGATGCTGCTCTTGACCGTGCGCGCGCCATTGGGCGCCCAGGTGGATCCGCGGGGCGCGATGCGCACGCTGGCTACGCCGCACTTTCGCGTGCATGTACGCGCGGGCGACGACGCGATGGCGCGCCGAGCGGCGGTGATCGCCGAGCGGGCGTATGCGCAATTGGCGCAGACGCTGGCTGAGCCGGCGGGGCCGATCGATCTGCTGATGGCCGACAACGTGGACTTCAGTAACGGCTTCGCGCAGACGTTCCCGACCAATCGCGTGGTGATTTATGCCGCGCCGCCCATTGGGAGCACGGAACTCCGCTTTCACGATGACTGGCTGGAGCTCGTCATCACGCACGAGCTGGCGCACATCTTTCATCTGGATCGGTCGCTCGGCCTGTGGCGCGTGGGCCGCGCGGTGTTTGGGCGCAACCCGATGTTCTTCCCCAACAGTCTGACGCCAAGCTGGGTGAAGGAAGGGTTGGCGGTGCATTACGAAACGCAGCTGACCGGTAGCGGGCGGTTGGTGAGCACCGAGTCCCGCACCGTCGCACGCACGGCGGCGCGTGACGGGGTGTTGCCGCCCATCCGTCGATGGAGTCTGGCCACGACGCAGTTTCCGCAGGGGCAGACGGCGTATGCGTACGGCGCGTTGTTGATGGACCGCGCGGCGCAGCGTGGCGGCGATTCGAGCATGCGTCGGTTCGTCGATGGCGTGGCCGCGTATCCGGTGCCGTTCTTGCTGGATCGCGCCGCGCGGACCGCGTTCGGTACTGCGTTCTCGCGTCAATTCCGCGAGGTGCGCGATTCGCTGCAGACGATGGTGGCCGCAATGGATACCAGCGGCGACGCCTTGTGGCGCGCGATCGCCCCCGACGGCTGGTACGCCGAGTCGCCGCGATGGCGGACGCGCGACTCGCTGGTGTGGGTGGCAAGCAACGGGCGTGCGGTGACGGGGCTGTTCACGGCTGATGTGCGTCGTCCGGGTGTGGTGCGTCGTGAGGCGCGTCGCAACGGGCTGGATGTCAACGCACCGATGGCCGGTGGCGATAGTACGGTGTTCGCGCAACTGGAGTACCGCGACGCGTATGTGGTGCGCAGTGATTTGTACGTGGGCGTCGGTGATCACGAGCGCGCCATCACGCACGACGCACGACTGGTGCAGCCGGACGTGCGACGTGACGGTGCGATTGTGGCGGTGCAGTTGCACGCGGCGGCCGCGCATCTGGTGCGGGTCGCGCGCGACGGGCGCGTGACGCCGTTGCGCACGGAGCACACGTGGGCCGATCCGCGCTGGTCGCCCGACGGCACGCGGCTGGCGGCGGTGCAACTGCTGCCCACGGGTGAGGCGCGTATCGTGGTCATGGACTCGGTGGGCGCGGTACAACAGATCGTGACTGGCGGGCGCGCCGTGTTTGCGTCGCCGTCGTTCACGCCCGATGGCGGTCGGTTGGTGTGGAGCAGCGACCGGAGCGGCATCGTGCAGCTGGAGACGGCGCCGGTGGCGCGCGCCAGCGCGGAGGTGGACACGACGCATTGGCGCGAGGAGCGCGCGGCGGTGCGGCAGGCGAGTCGCGTCACCACCGGCGTGTATGCGCCGACGGTGTCGCCCGACGGATCGCGGGTGGCGGCGTTGCGCTATCGCGGCGATGGTTACGTGGTGAGTGTGGCCCCACTGGATACGAATGGGCCGATGGCGCGGAACACGTGGTATCCGCGCGTCAATGCGGTGCGGGCACGCGTCGCGACGATGGCGATGAGTGATACGAGGATTGTTGCGGCGATTGATACGACGATCGCGCTCTCGCGATACCGCGTGTTGCGTCAGCTGGCGCCGCGGTATTGGCTGCCGCAGATCGGCACGGGTCGTCTCGGGCAGTCCACGTTCGGACTGTCGTCGAGTGCGAGCGACATTCTCGAGCGACACGCGTGGGCGGCGAGCGTGCTGGTCGATCGCGCGCGCGGGGAAACGGACGCTTCGGTCGCGTGGCAGTATCGCGGGCTCGCGGTGCGTGGTCTTGGCGTTCCGGTGCTGGACGCGTCGTGGTCGCAGGCGTGGGATGCCACGTTCCGCGCGTCAACGCCCACGGGCGTGTTGTTGGGTACGATCGCGCGTCGGCGTCGCTTTGCGACCGCGTCGAGCACGTGGCGGGTGCCGCGCATGCGTCGCACGGTCAGCGGCACGCTGGGCGCGCAGTATGAGCAGCGCGACTTCACGGCGGATGTGGACTCGCTGCTGGGCGCACCGGACGCGCTGTTGCGTCGCGGCACGCGCTATCCGAACCTGTTTGCGAGTGCGTCGCTGTCCACGGCCGCGCGCGGGAACCGCGGTGTGTCGGTGGAGGAGGGGATGACGTTGTCGGCGTCGAGCAGCTACCGGTGGCGCGAGGATGCGCCATCAAGCACGGGCGCGTGGCGGCACAGCGGCACGGTGCGCGGCTATGTGCCGCTCAATCTGCCGGGGTTTGCGCGGCATGTGCTGATGGCGCGTGTGGCGGGCGCGGTGACGGGGGACAATTCGTCCACGGAGCTGAGCGCGGGCGGCGTGAGTGGGGTGAGTGCGGAGCTCATCCCGGGTGTTGTGGTGGGCGATCCGTCGCGCACGTTCCCTGTGCGTGGCATCGCACCGGGGGCGCAGCGCGGCACGCGGGCGCTGGGCGGGAGCGTGGAGTATCGCGCGCCGCTGGTGCTGCTGCGCGATGCGCCGGGGCCGTTCACGCTCTTTGCGGACAAGCTGGCGTTGACGGTATTCAGCGACGCCGCGCGGGCCTGGTGTCCGGGCGCGTTGGCGCGCCGTCAGACAGGGCTCTGCGAACGCCCGGGCACGCGCGACGGCTGGATGGCGTCGGCGGGTGCGGAGGTGGTGCTGGATCTCGCGGTGCAGTACGACGCGCCGTACCGGCTGCGCATTGGTGCGGCGGCGCCGTATGCGGCGCCGAGCGGTGTGTCGCGGCGCGGGGCGTTGTATGTGACGTTGGGGTCGGCGTTCTAGGCGGCGGAGGGGCGCGGATGGCCCGGCGTGTCTGTTACTGATTGCCGCGGATGACGCGGACGGGCGCGAATGTTTCCGGATGGGCGGAGCGATCCGCGCATGTCCGCGTCATTCGCGGCCATCGTTTCGTGGTTGTGCTGGGTCGTTTGACTGATTGCCGCGTATGACGCGGACGGGCGCGAACGGTTCCGGATGGGCGGAGCGATCCGCGCATGTCCGCGTCATTCGCGGCCATCGTTTCGTGGTCGTGCTGGGTCGTTTGACTGATTGCCGCGGATGACGCGGACGGGCGCGGATGGCTCCGCGTGGGCGGCGCTGTTCGCGCGTGTTCGCGTGATTGG
>CALQGY020000006.1 GCA_943330235.2 Candidatus Kuenenia stuttgartensis | reverse complement strand
TTGTCAAAAAGCGTCCTTCTAAACTTCTGCAACCGCTTGCGGCTGCGTCACTTAGCTTGTTCGTTTCCGGCGCCGCGTCGGCGCCAGCCTTTCTATTTACCCTTTTCTCTTCTCAGAGTCAAGGCGCTCGAGTCACTTTTTTCAAAGTTTCCGAGAGCGTCCTGTCGACTGGTGCGGCGCCAGACCTGGCCACCTAAACACCGTGCGACCGTCGAAGGGCCGGCGAAGTTATCTCGCCGTGAGCCGATGCGCAACCCCTCTGCGCCTCAATGCTCGTGTTCTGCAGCGATCGTCTGCCGCAAACGGAGACTGTATAAACAGTTAAGTGCTTTAGCAGCAAACACTTGCGCCATGTCGTTTCGGCGCGCTCCCATGCAGGGACAATATCCGGTGCACCCTCGACACGCAAGGGGTCGGTAATGCGAAAGACTCAAGGAACGTCATTTTGCATGACATCGCATGGTCGACCAAACGCACGAACGCGAAACAGGCCGACTGATCCGAAGATGAGCCGGCCTGTTGCGAGTTTTTGTTTCACCTGCAAGTGCACCCTGATGGACTTGAACCATCAACCTACTGATTAAGAGTCAGCTGCTCTACCATTGAGCTAAGGGTGCGTACGACGGACGTTATTCGAAAAACGACGGTGTTGCTGTCCAACGAAGCGCGCCAGGAGGGACTCGAACCCCCGACCCGCAGCTTAGAAGGCTGCCGCTCTATCCACCTGAGCTACTGGCGCCTACCTCCGCCGCGAGCCTCCCCACTTCGGGATACCCAACGGTGACATGCTTCACCTGCCCTACACGAGCTCATCGGGGCGGCCGGATTCGAACCGGCGACCTCCTGCTCCCAAAGCAGGCGCGATACCGGGCTACGCTACGCCCCGCAAGGCAACTGAACCGCAGATACCCCGCAGCTGCGTATTGTATTCGAGTGGAGCGCTCCGGTCAACCGTGTGGATCGGTTAGATCCATCGAAGTTTCGCGCTGCAAAGCCCCCGTCATCGCGGCAATTAGCCGCGCGAACGCACGGCCGCGGTGGCTGATGAGGGACTTCTCCTCCCTCGTCGCTTGGGCAAATGTTCGGCCAAGCTCGTTGCTGAAGAAGTACGGATCGTAGCCAAATCCCCCTGATCCGACTGGAACAGCAACAATCTCGCCCTCACAGGTGCCGCGCACGACCAGCTCTCCACCATTCCACACGCATGCGGCGGCACAGACGTAGCGGGCCAGACGAGGTTCACCGTCCGCAAGCGGGACTTGTTCAAGCGAGCGCAACAAGAAGGCGTTGTTCGCGGCATCTAACGCGTCATCCTGCAGATCCTCGCGACCCGACCATCGCTTGCTCCGAACGCCTGGGGCCCCATTGAGCGCATCAACTTCGAGTCCCGAATCGTCGGCCACCACCACGCGACCGCCGCTTCGCGCCGAGAACCACCGCGCCTTGGCAAGCGCGTTCGCCTCGAACGTGTCGAAGGCTTCGAGGGATGCTTCCTCCGGCGATTCCGCGAGCGCGGCCTGCTCAAGGGTGATGCACCTGTAGTCGGCCGCCGCGAAGAGCGGTACTAACTCGCGTAGCTTGCCGACACTTCGCGTCGCGACGACAACCGTGATCTGCCCCGGCATCAGCGAGAGGCGACCTCAAGCACTCGACGCTGAGCCTCATCCAGCCAGGTAATTCCGGCGACGGCCGAATCAATCAAGCCGTCGAGTTCGCCGCGGCCGAACGTTCCGTGCTCACCAGTCCCCTGCACCTCGACAAAACGGCCTTCGCTGCTCATGACCACGTTCATGTCCACGTCAGCGCGCACATCCTCCTCGTAGTCGAGGTCGAGACGCGTTTCACCATCGATGACGCCGACGCTCACCGCCGCCACCCGGCGCTTGACCGGGGTGACCGGCGTCCGTCCGGTGCGCACCATCCAGTCGAACGCGTCGATCACCGCAATGCAGGCGCCGGTGATTGCCGCGGTACGCGTGCCGCCGTCCGCCTCGATCACGTCGCAATCCAGCTTGACCGTGAACTCGCCGAAACGAAAGTCATCAATCATCGCGCGCACGCTTCGCCCGATCAGTCGTTGAATTTCCTGCGTTCGTCCACCTACCTGTTGGCGCTCGCGCGACGAGCGCGTACGCGTCGCGCGCGGCAGCATCGCGTATTCGGCGGTCATCCAACCTTCGCCGCTGCCGCGACGCCAGCCGGGCACGCCGTCCTCGACCGACGCCGCACACAGCACGCGTGTTCCGCCGAAGCTGACCAGGCACGAGCCCTCCGCGTAGCGCACCGCGCTGCGCTCGAGAGACACCGCACGTAACGCATCGTTCGCGCGCCCTTCTCTGGCGACAACAACACGTGCGGGAGCATGACCAGCGGATCCTGCCTGTGCATCAGCCACGGAGCTTCTCGATTATTGAGGTGGTGGATTGTCCTGCTGTTAACGGAATTACAACGACGCGACCGCCACGGGCGCGGACTTCCTCGCCGCCGACGATGCGGTCCGGCGCGTAGTCGCCACCCTTGACGATCACATCGGGCGTCAAACACTGAACGAGTTCGAGCGGCGTATCCTCATCGAACACTACGACCGCATCGACCGCTTCGAGCGCCGCCAATACGTACGCGCGCTCGGGCGCAGTGCGCACGGGGCGCGAGGGCCCCTTGAGGCGGCGTACGGAGGCGTCGCTATTGATACCCACGATCAGTACGTCCCCCTCTCGGCGTGCTCCACACAGCACATCGATGTGCCCGGGATGCAGTAGATCAAACACGCCGTTGGTGAACACGACCTTCCCGGCGACCTGCGCACGCCATGCGGCTGCGGCTGCCCACTCCATCACCTTTGAAATCGGCGGACGGGGCACGGTGACGTTCACCATTGCGACTGCATGCCTTCGATGACCTGCGCGACGAAGCTCTCGATGGCCGCACGACGACCAGTGGCTTCACCGCCCTCAGGATATTGCCCTTCGGTAGACAGGCCCTCGCGCTTGAACAGCGAGCGCCCCGTCAGCTGGTCGAGGATCTCGATGTCGATGACGAGTTGCAATCGACGACGCGTTGACGTGGTCTGACGCGCATCGGCGCTGGCACCGGCCGGAAGATCCACTTCGTATCGCACGATCGTACCGCGGACGACAATACTGGCCTTCTGCTCCTGCGCTTCGCGAAGGCTCAGCCGATCCCGCATCCCCTTGCGGACCTCCTCGAGCACTTCGCGTTGGATGTCAGACGACGCCGTCTGATTGTCGAATGCTTGTACCGCCACAGTCCGAAGATTGCTTGGCAGGCCGCCGCCGCCCGAGAAGCCGTAGAGGCATCCCGTGAGCAGGGTGACCGCAATCGCCAGCACAACTCCTATGCTACGGCCGACGCCAGATCGCGTCATCGAACTCCTCAACGGTTAGCGTCTCTGTGATGGCAATGCGCAGACTGCGTTTGGCCTTCACGTGAACATATCGCAAGTCCCACTGGTCCGTCGATCCTCGTTGACGGGAGATCCATTCGACCACCTTGCCACGCTCGATGCGATCGACGCGCGCGAGTGAAACGCCGGCGAACGCCACTCGCCATGCGCGCCCACCCGCCGTCGAGGCATCACCGCTGTGCAGGTCGCCGAGATCAGCGCGCAAGGTATCCCCGTCGATGCGGGCGATCGTATCGCGTGTCGTGGGGACCGCCAGACGTCCCAGGGTCGCCCAGAGCAGCGGGACGGGTGGAAGGAATCGCCGTACCAGATCGATGCCCGGCACGGTCAGTGAATCGCCGATGAGAATGGCATACCCACCCGCCATCCCGTTGCGCAAGAAGAAATCGAGCCGCGCTCGATCGGGTCCGGTGACTCGCACCACGCCATCGCCGGCGGCCTCGAATGTCTCGTCTTTGTAGCTCCAGGTAAAGCGCAGTTGCTGCGGCCGCGGGGAGATATCCGTCGCGGGAAGCGCCGCGGGCGTCAATCTCCCCGTCAATGGTCCGGCGGCCGGTCGACAGGACGCGCAGACGATCGCGCCGTACACCACCCACCGCTGCAGGAAACGCCTGCTCGTACGCGGTACAGTCACCGGATTTCAATCCACGTCATGCGATCGCCTTGAATCACACGATCGAGTACGTCGAAGCCGGCGGTTACGCGACCGAACACGGTGTATCCCCCATCCAGATGCGGTTGTGTCGAGTGGCACAGGTAATACTGACTGCCGCCAGTGTCGGGTCCGGAGGTGGCCAAGCCAAGCGCACCGCGTTCGTGTCGACGACGGGAATAGCTCTCGCGCAAGGAAAACCCCGGTCCTCCGCTGCCGTCACCGCGTGGATCGCCGTCCTGTACCACGAAGTTGGGCACCACGCGATGAAAGACCGACTCGCGGTAGAACCCGTTTTTCGCGAGGGTGATAAAGGCCTCGACCACGAGCGGGGCGTCGGCGCCAAAGAGCTCGACGGTGATGTCGCCGCGCTCGGTGTGAATCACGGCGATTGGCTGCTTCGCACCGAGGGCTCCCCACTGCCGTACGAGCCGCTCATAGTCGCCGATGGCGCGCGATACGCCGCGTGGCTCGGACGACGCCCACGCCTTCGCTGGGGTCACGCCTTGCAGCAGGCGTCGTTCTGACGCGGTCGCCGGCCCTGCAATCGTCGCCAGTCGTCCGATGGTCCTTGCCTCCATGCGGGCACTGTCTCGCTGCCAGGCGGCCGCAATCAACTTGAGTGCCGCTGCACGCGCATCACCATCGGTGTCGCTCACCGCGCGCTCAAAGCCCGCCACGCCACGATCCGCATCATCCGCACGCGCACGACGCGCCAAAATGGTCAGCGCCGCCGCCCGGACCTGCACGTCGCCGTCGTTCACTGCCGGTTCCGCCACGACACGCGCTGCGCTGTCATTGACGTCGGCGGCGATGACGCCCAATGCACTGGCTCGCACGCGGGCGTCGCGATCACGCGAGAACGCGCGGGCGAGCGCGATATGGTCGACCCGCGCATCTGCCGCGCGCGCCGAGAGCACCGCGGCGCGGAACGACCATTCTGGTCTTGCCGCCCACGTCGCCTCCTCGGCCTCGAGGATGGCGACGCCGGCCCCTCGCGCTGCGCTCATCAGCTGCTCGCGAACGCGGAACGTGGTGTCACGCGTCCACGCTCGGCGCCACGCCGAGGTATCCTGCGCAAAGACGGCTTGTACCACTTCGGCGGTCGCAATCCGCACATTCGCGTCGACGTCGCCTAGTGCGCGCTCGATCTCGGCACGTACGTTCGGACCGTACGATCCTAGGCTCCGCGCAGCATTGACGCGGACCCGCGCGCTTTCATCGCGAAGCAGGCCAACGAGCGCATCGCGCGCCGCCTGCCCGAGGGAATCGCCGGCAGCCTGGCGTGAGAGTCCGCGTGCGACATGCTGGCGCAATTCTTCGTCCGGATGTTTTCGAACCGCCAGCAGCGCACGCACACCACCAGGGAGCCGCTGACGACCCACCACGTACGCGGCCGCCCGAGCGACCTCTGGTGCCGGATCGGCGAGCCACGGCAGCACACCACCCAGGGGAACGGGTCGAAGTTTCACCGTGGAGAGCAGTAACGCCGCCCGCACTACAGGCCCTCGCTGGGCCACCGGACTCGTCGTGATCGCCTGGCCGACGCCATCTCCCAACGCGAGGGCGATAACCGCCCGCGCGGGCTCTCCGATCTCCCCAAGCGCCCACGCGGCCTCACGCGCGACGACGTCGGGCGCGCCTGCGACGGCACGGGCCAGCGCGGCGACACCGAGGGTATCGTGGGCAAGCCCCAGCGCAAAGGCCGCGTTCGCCGCGACCGCCGTGTCCGGATCGACCAGCAGTTGCCGGAGCACGGGATAGCGGGCTTTGATCTTGACCTGTCCGACCGCGAGCGCAGCGCGTGCTCGGCGTGGCGCGCTCGCATCGTGGAGCAGGAGATCCAGCACCGTTGTGTCTACCAGCCGGCGATCGACCATCTGCAGCAATCGGGCATCGAGCGAGATGTCCGCCGGTGCGCGATCGGCTTCGGGATTGATCCGGGGTACGCAGGATGCGATCAGGACGGCCAGTCCGAGCATGCCGGCCCGCAGATGACGACGAAAGGGTAGCTGCCGAGCACGTGCCGACCATGCCGCCATCATGCCGCATCCCGGTCAAAGCCGGGCGATACGCTGGACTCGAGCAACTGACGAACGGGCCCAGGTAACGACGCCAGCCGCCCCTCTCGCGTGAGCGAGATCAGCCCCGTCGTTCCCGAGACCAACTGGGTGTTGGATTCGGCGAGCACGATGCGGTACGCGAACGTCATCGCGCGCGAGCGCACATCGGTGAGCCTCGTGTAAATGCGAATGGCGTCGTCATAGCGTGCCGAGGCATGAAAACGCAGCGCGGCATCGGAGACGGCGAGCATGACCCCGTCGCGTTCGAGCTGCGCGTACGGCGTACCGAGTGCGCGAATAAAATCCGTGCGTCCGATCTCGCACCAGATCAGGTAATTGGCGTGGTACACCACGCCCATCTGATCGGTCTCCGCGTAGCGCACGCGGACCTCGGAAACCATTTCTAGAGCCATGGCGAAAGATGAGGGCCGCGGCGGGGGCCGCTCAAGGCGTTAGCCGGAGTTTGTCGGGAACCGAGGCGCGCATTAGACTGCGACTGTGCTTCCCTCCCCGTGCTACGTGATCGGTGACGCCCATCTTGGCGTTGCATCGCCGGAATCCGAGCGTGCCCTGCTCGCGTTCCTGCGGTCGCTCAGCGGGCGCGCGCGATCGTTGGTCATCATGGGTGACCTCTTCGACTTTTGGTTCGCCTGGCGGCACGTGATGCCCCGCAGCGGCTATCGCGTGCTGGCGGCGATCGCAGATTTGCGCGATGCCGGCGTTGAGGTCCTCTGGATCGGCGGGAACCACGACTGCTGGGGTGGAGATACCCTCATGGCCGAGACCGGGGCGACCTATACGCTCGCGCCGTGGCACGGGGACATCGGAGCCTGGTCAGCGCGCCTCGCACACGGTGATGGGCTGCGCGCGATTGAGGACGCTCCGTATCGCCGCCTGCGAACGGTCTTGCGCCATCCGTTGGCGATTCGTGCGTTCGGCTGGCTTCATCCGGATTTTGCCTCCCGTGTCGCACTCGCATCGTCCGATACGAGCCGGCACCGCCGGGCCGGCGACGAAGGCCGCGGGCTGCTGGCCGTCGCGAGTGCGGTCCTGTCCGCACCAGCGGCGCCAGCGCTGGTGATGCACGGCCACTCGCACGTGCCTACGCTTACGCGCGCGGGCGGTGGGTGGTACGCGAACGCCGGTGCCTGGTATCTGGATCAACAGTTCGTGCGAATCGACGGCGATGTGATCAGCCGTCGTCTCTGGACCGGATCAGGCGAAGGCGACGAGCTCGACGCTGGTCATCGCGTCATCGAGGAATCGTCGGCCGAGGGCCAGGAAGCGATCCGGCGCGTCTGACGCGACAAAGCGATGCGTTGCCGTCGCACCGGCGGCGGCAAGCGCTCCGGCGGCCCTGAGGAGTCGCTGCGTCTCTGCCGCCGTCTCATCGGCGCTGTCGATGAGCATGACGTCGGGGCCCATCTCGCTCGCAATCAGTGGAGCCAGCAACGGGTAGTGCGTGCAGCCAAGAACGAGGGTGTCGATGGGCGTCTGCCTGAGTGGGGCGAGGTACTCGTGGGCGATCAGTTTGGTTGCCGGATGATCGATCCAGCCCTCTTCCACGAGGGGCACGAAGAGCGGACATGCCTGCACGCGTACATCGACGCTTGGAGCCAGTGCGTGAATCGCGCGCTCATACGCGCCCGAGGCGATGGTCCCAAGGGTACCGATGACGCCGATGGCCCCACCGCGCGTGGTCGCGACCGCCGCGCGGGCACCGGGTTCGACGACACCAATCACGGGAACGGGCATGCTCTCCTGTAACGCCGAGAGCGCGTGCGCCGTCGCGGTGTTGCATGCGACCACAATGACCTTCACGCCTTGGTCGACGAGCCACCCAGCGATCTGTGTCGAGTACCGCCGCACCGTTTCCGGGCTCTTCGGTCCGTAGGGCACGCGCGCTGTGTCTCCGACATACAGCAGCGACTCATCAGGCATGCGCGCCCGCAGCGCCCGCACCACGGTGAGTCCGCCGAGACCGGAGTCGAAGACACCGATCGGCGCCCCTGCATTCACCACTTCACCGTCGCAACGAGCGCACCGCCCCGGCTGCTTGGCACCGCCGAGAGAGAAACCGGCACGTCCCACAGCTGCGCGGCGACGAAGGAGTCAGCACCGGCGAAGAGGTGATTGAACGCCAGGGCCGCGATCCAGTCTTCTACATGCAGCCGTCGTGTGCGCTCGAGATCGGCCGTATATCGATTGGTGAGGATGCCCGACTTGGTCAGCGTGCTGCCAGACACGACGAAATCCGCTGGCAACGTGTCGATACGATAGCGTCGCACTTCGCGCAGGTCGGCGTTACTGCGGCGAATCATGGTGATGGCCGCCAGTTCTACGCTGGCGAACAGCGCACCAGACGTCCCGCGGTCGAGTCGAGACTGCCCCAGCCCTGGGAGTACGACCGAATACAGGAACGCCTTTTTGGGGGACAACGGTGGTGTCATTCGCGTCACCGCCTTCGCCCGTGCCATCGGGGCGATTGTGGTATCGCGCGTGACCGGCACCGGCGATTTCGGCTTCGTTTGCGCGCGCACCTCGCCACCGGCGACACCGAGCAACGCGACCAGCCACATGCACCTCGCGGCGTTCGACATGCGCGCTCGATACCCCGTCACCGGTGAACGGTTCACGTGGTACACCGTCTCGGGTGGGCGCCCACTCACGGGATGAGTGCGACGGCCTCGATCTCGACGCGGACGTCGCGCGGCAGTGCCAGCACCGCCACGGTTGAACGCGCCGGCTTCGCGTCACCGAGGACACGCGAGTAGACCGCATTCATCGCCGCGAATTCCGCCATGTCACGGAGAAACACGGTGGTCTTGACCACGTGCGCCCAGTCCGTGCCGGCTTCGTGCAGCACGGCCGTCAGGTTCGCGAGAACCTGTTCGGTCTGCGCCGTGACGTCTCCGCTGACGACTTCCATGGTGGCCGGATCGAGCGGAATCTGTCCAGCCGTGAATAAGAACCCATTCGCGCGAATGGCTTGGGAGTACGGGCCAATCGCCTTCGGCGCGAGATCGGAGTGAATCGTCTGAACGGACATGGTCTTTGCGAGGGAAACGGGTGAAGGAACTACGCCCTCCGACCCTCGGGTCGCGGGAGCGTGTGACGCTACGGCAGTGCGAACAGCCGTTGGGTGTTACGGACGAGTGCCTCGCCCAGCCGATCGGGATCAGTGTCGCGTGCCGCCGCAATCCGAGCAAGGGTGAGCGCGACGAACGCGGACTCATTGCGCTTCCCGCGATGGGGCACGGGGGCGAGATAGGGTGCGTCCGACTCGATGAGCAGGCGATCCTCGGGTACGAGGCGAAGCAGCGCGTCATCTGTCCATTTTTTGAACGTGATGATCCCGCTGAACGACACGTACCATCCCGCCTCGAGTCCGACCTCGGCTAACCGGTGCGACCCCGTGAAGCAGTGCAGTACCCCGCGAATGCCGGCGCTGGCAGCCAGCCGCAGCACCGCGACGGTTTCGTCCTCGGCCTCGCGGGTGTGGAGCACGATCGGACGATCCAGCTCAGCGGCAATCGCCATCTGGGCATCGAGCGCGCGCCGCTGCGCGGCCATGGGGACGTGATCGTAATGATTGTCGAGGCCACACTCCCCCACGGCGACCGCACCGAGGCCGACCGCCTCGCGGATGGCCTCCGCATCACGCACATCGTCCCAGTCATTGGCATCGTGCGGATGCACGCCACAGGTATGAAACACAAAGCCCGGATAGCGTGCCGCGATGGCTTGCGCCCGTCGCGCCGCCGCCGGCGACTCACCGATACAAACGAGGGCTCGCGCACCTGCTGCGCGAGCCCGTTCGATGGCGGCGTCCGCATCTTCTGCGAACGCCGCATCGGCCAAATGCACGTGACTATCCGCAAACATCATGGGGCGCGGTGTGGCCGCCGGCACGATGGGTGCTAGATCCTTAACGCGAAGCGACGCGATCCGTGCCGCGCGTGCGCGGCGGGGTCGTCGGAGGGACATCCGTCGCACCAGAACGGATGGCCCGGCTCTGCGCTTCGGACGCCGCGCGGGGATACCGTCCCTCGATGTACATGAGGATCGGGCCGGCGACGTAGATGGAAGAGAACGTGGCGACGAACACGCCGAACGTCATGACGACCGCGAACGGCCGAATCACCTCACCGGCGACTAACAGCAGTGCGAGCGTCGCGGCGAGCACGGTGGCGTGCGTCATGATCGAGCGCGGCAGCGTTTCGTTAATGGAGCGGTCGAGCAACTCCGCCAACGACTCACCCTTGCGCGTCTTGCGCAAGTTTTCGCGGACACGATCGAAAATGATGATGGTGTCGTTGGCCGAGTATCCCAAGAGCGTGAGGATGGCCGCGACCACGGTCAGCGAGACTTCGACGTGGAGCAACTTGATGAAGGCCATGGTCACGAGGATATCGTGGGCCGTCGACAGCACGGCCGAGAGGCCGAAGCGCCAATCGAAGCGGATCGCCAGATACAGCAGCGTCAGCAGCGAGGCGATAATCATCGCGTTGATGGCGCCGGACCGCAGTTCGCCGCCGACTTTCGGTCCGACGGCCTCGCTGCGCACGACCGTGACTTCGCCAGCGCCGTACTTCGCGGTGAGCGTCGCCTTGATCTTGTTGGAGATGCCTTCGGCACCAGCCGCCTGGGCCTCCACCTGCTTCTCATCGCGCGCGCGAATGGTGTAGTCGAGCTCCGTCCCGAACTGCTGGATCTCCGCGCCGGTAATTCCCGCGACATCGAGCGTCGAGCGCAGCACGGCGACGTCCGGCTTGGACTTGAACTGCACCTGCATCAGCGTGCCGCCGGTGAATTCGATGCTGTAGTTCGGCCCGCCGGTGATGGCGTACGTCGCAAGTCCGGCCGCGATGAACGCCGCCGTCAGGATCGCGGCCATGCGCCAATGCTTGAGGAAGTGGTACGACGTGTTGTGGAAGATGCGAATCATGGCGGCCTCAGATGCTCAGGGTCTGCACACCGCGCGAGCGGTTGAGCCAGAGCAGGAAGAAAGTCTTGCTGACGAAGAGCGCCGTGAACAGCGACGCAACGAGGCCGGCGACGAGCGTCACCGCGAAGCCACGAACCGGACCCGTTCCGTACTGGTACAGTACCATACCAGACAGAATGGTCGTCGCCGACGTGTCGATGATGGCGCTGAGCGCATGACGGAAGCCTTCGTCGATGGCCAAGCGGACCGACTTTCCATGATCGAGTTCTTCACGAATGCGTTCGAAGATCAGCACGTTCGCGTCGACCGCGATACCGATGGAGAGGACAAACCCGGCCAAGCCCGGAAGCGTGAGCACGGCGTTGAAGCCCGCGAGCATCGCCAACGTGTACACGAGATAGAGCACGAGCGCCGCGACCGCGAGCAGACCGGAGAACCGGTAGTAGCCGATCAAGATGACCATGATCAGCAGCATCGCGATGCCGAGCGCGAGGACACCCTTGTTGATGGAGTCATTGCCGAGACTCGCGCCGATGGTGCCATACTGCGCCACCTTGAGCGGAACGGGCAACGCACCGGCGCGCAGCACGAGCGCCAGATCCTGCGCCGCCTGCAGCGAGCCGCCACCGAGCGTGATCTGGCCGTTGCGACCGATCGCGCTGTTGAGCACGGGCGCCGTGACGACACGCTGGTCGAGCACGATGGCCATGTTGTCCTTCACATGCTTGCCGGTCTCGGCCTTGAAGCGACGCGCGCCTTCGTTGTTCAGCGTGAACTGGACCACGTTGCCTTCGACCGGATCGCTGTTCGGACGCGCGTCGGTCAGCACCTCACCGGTGATGATCGGACGCGAATCGAGCACGTACAGGGCGAAGAACCGTTGGTTGCCGGAGACGAGCGAATCCACGCCCCAGCGCATGTTCTTACCGGGCGGCATCGCCGCCTGAATGGCGGGCAGCGCCAACGCCTTCGAGATGGCGGAGAACGCCGACTCGGGGATGATGTACTGGCCAGGCAGCTGACCCGGTTGGACGTTCGTCGCAAACAGTCCACCGGCGACGGCCTTGGCGGCCGTGCTGTCCTTGCCAGTGCTATCCTTGCCCGTCGTGGCGACGGCCTTTCCGGTGCTGTCCTTGGACGAATCCGCCTTCTGCGTCAGCAGCGACGTGGCGCCGCTCTTCTTGGCGGTATCGTTGCCGACGGCGCTGGCGACGGCAATGCCGGCGCTGCGGGCAATTTCGTCGAACCGCGGCATCACGCGTTCGAGCGCCTGCGTCTTATCGGTGATCTGGAACTCCAGAAACGCCGATTTCTGCACCAGTTCGATGGCGCGCTCGGGATCGTCGATGCCAGGCAACTCGACGATGATGCGATCCTCGCCGGCCTTCTGCACGAGCGGCTCGGAGACGCCGAATTCGTCGATACGCTGACGGACGACCTTGAGGGCACGATCCAGCGCTTCTGACTTGTTGGCGACCGCTTGCTTCGACTCGTCAATTTCGAGTTCGAGGTGCATGCCGCCTTGCAGGTCGAGACCGCGCTTCAGCGGCACACGCTTCAAGGTGTCATAGACGAACGCGCCGTCGCGCTTGACGCGCTCGACAACGGTTCGCGGATAGAGAGACCACGCGGAAGCCGCGAGAAGTCCCACGATGAGCAGGAGGCGGTACTTCAGGTTCGCCATCGATGCCGGTGGCCAGGGGTGGACGGTGGATAGCTAATGTCCCATGCGGACACGCCATCCGAAGTACGAGATCGGACGCTCAGCAATGTCATGAGCGCGATCAGCGGAACACCGAGTGAATACAACGACCTGCGGGTACAACGACAGCGGTCAGCGCGTCGGGGGCTGTGCAGCGACTATGCGTCCCGAAAGTACGCCAAGCCCCCTAACTTAGGGGCTGATCGCCTCGTCCGGTAGGCAGAGAGGACGCGGGATCTGCGGTCTACGCGAATCTGGCCTGCCCCAGCGCGACCCGCGCCGCCGATTCATCGCGTCCGAGCTGCTCCATCAGCGCCTCGACGCTCGGAAAAGCGCGCGTTTCTCGCAGCCGGGCGACGAAATCGAGACGTACCGGCGCACCGTACCAATCGTGAGACGCGTCGAATACGTGCGTTTCTATGCGCCGATCAGCGTCGCCGAAGGTCGGGCGTGGCCCCAGATTGAGCATTCCACCGAAGGCCCCCTGCGGCGTTTGCACGCGCACCGCGTAGACGCCATCGGGTGGCAGGAGTTTCTGCGGCGGCGGAGGTTCGAGATTGAGGGTTGGATATCCGAGCAGCCGTCCCCGCCGGTCACCGCCGACGACTCGTCCGCTGACGGCATACGGGCGCCCCAGGCCGTCGGCCGCCTTCGTGAGGTCCCCACCGGCCACCGCTCGACGGATGGCCGTCGACGACACCGCCTGGCCGTTGGCGAGGACCACGGGTTCGAGCACCGTGACGCCGAACCCGCGGTCACGACCGAGGGCGCGGAGGACGTCGATGTCCCCCATCCGGCCGCGTCCGAAACCGTGATCGTGGCCGACGAAGAGCTCGCGCATCCCAAAGCGGGCGATGAGCACCTCATCGACAAACTCCTCAGCGCCGAGCGCCGCTAAGGCGGGGGTAAACGGCAGGACGGCGGCATGCTCGACGCCGGACTGCGCGATCACCTCGAGCTTTTCGTGGAATGTCGTCAGCAGGGGCGGCGCCGCCGCTGGGTTCACCACCTCGAGCGGATGCGGATTGAAGGTCACCACGATGCTCGGGCAGCCGCGGGTGGACGCTCGAGCCACCAGTCGCGCGAGGACGTCCTGATGGCCCCGATGTACCCCGTCGAAGGTGCCCACGGTCACGACCGCGCCGTCGCCAACGGGGAGTCCCCGGACGATGGTCACGCCGCACCGCCCGGATGCGGCGCCGTGAGGAGTACGACCCGTGGTTGCCACCGATCACCGCGCACCGGATCATGAACGCGATCGGCGATCGCAACGATGTCACCGCTGTAGAGCAAGGCAGCCCGCGTCCCCTCGACCGTTGCCGGTACGGCGCGCCCGAACGACAGCGCGCGGATCCCGTCGTCGTCGAGCGTCTCGTGGGCCATGGCATCGAGCGCCGGGAGCGGTGATCGCAGTGCCACCGCGCCATCAACGATGGCCCCTGGCGTGAGCCGCTCGAGGGGAACGGCCTCCTGCACGCTGGCGGAACCGCTCGCGACGCGACGCAGGTCGGCGCAATGCGCCGCGCTGTGTAGCGCGCGACCGAGATCACGCGCCAAGGCGCGGATGTACGTACCGCCCCCGCAGGTGATGCGCACCGTGATCCGATCGGCGCCGGTCTCGCGTATCTCCCAGCCGTGGACCTGGACCGCCACGGGGGGCAGGTCAACCACACCCCCACGCCGCGCCACATCGTAGGCCCGCTGGCCATCGACGTGCTTGGCCGAGAACGCAGGCGGCACCTGCGCAATTGGGCCGGTGAGGGATGCGATGGCGTGTGGCAGCGCGGAGAAGTCCGGCAACGGGGCTTCGCGAATCACAGTGCCGGTCCGATCGTCGGTGTCCGTCTCGGTGCCGAATTGGATGACGGCGTCATACACTTTGGGCTCACCCGCCAGATACGGCAGGAGGCGTGTGCAGGTGCCAACCGCGACGACCAGCAGTCCGGTGGCGAAGGGATCGAGTGTGCCGGCGTGCCCGACGCGCTTGGAGCGCGCCGCACGCCGGACCACACTGACGACATCGTGCGACGTGATGCCCGCGGGCTTGTCGACGAACAGCAACCCCATCACGCGCGGTTCACTCGGTACTGCCCGACTCCCGCTCATTGCGGACCTGCGCGAGGAGCAGCTCGATGCGCGACGCACGGGCGATGCTCTCGTCGACCTTGAAATGGATTTCTGGTGCGTTGCGCAAGCGCAACGACTTCCCCAGCAATGAGCGGAGGTGATGCGCCACGCTGGCCAGTCCTTCCAGCGTGGCCTTTTTGGCATCGTCCTCGCCCATCACACTGACAAACACCGTTGCGTGCCGGAGGTCGCGGGTAATGTCGACCGCCGTAACGGTGACGAACCCACGGATCCGCGGGTCTTTCGCGCCGTCCGCAAGGAACGACGCGACGCCTTCGCGAATGGCTTCGGCGACGCGGTCAGGACGCCGCGGTTCGCCCATGCTGCCTCCTCAGGACTTTGCAGCCTGATCGAGAGTGCGGGCCACTTCTTCGGTCCGATAGCATTCGAAGACGTCGCCGTTCTTGACGTCGTTGAAGTTCTCGATCCCGATGCCGCACTCGTACCCTTCCTTGACCTCGTTGACGTCGTCTTTGAAGCGGCGGAGCGATGCGATCGCGCCGTCGTACATTTCGACGCCGTTCCGGATGACGCGCACGCGTCCCTTCCGGTTGATGATGCCGGAGCGGACGATACAGCCCGCGATGGTGCCGATACGAGCCACCTTGAACGTCTCGCGCACTTCGGCTTCGCCGTACACCACTTCGCGGCTTTCTGGGCGCAGCATGCCTTCGAGTGCCGCTTTCACATCAGCGACCGCCTCGTAGATGATGCGATAGAGCTTGATGTCCACGCCTTCACGCTCGGCCGCCGCGCGGGCGTTGTTGTCCGGTCGCACGTGGAAGCCAATGATGATGGCGCCCGACGCCTTGGCGAGCAGGATGTCGCTTTCCGCGATGGCACCGACGCCACGGTGAATGATTTCCACCTGGACTTCGGGGTTGGACAACTGGCCAAGCGCATCGGCAAGTGCTTCGGCCGGACCACCCTGGTCCGCCTTGATGACAAGCCGCAACTGACGTTTCTGCCCAGCGCTGGCCTGCGACATGAAGTCTTCGAGCGATACGATACCGCGGGTGGTACGGCGGCTCTTTGCTTCACGATCGAGCCGTTCACGACGCTGCGCGATTTCACGCGCGGCCGTGGCGTCTTCCACCACGAGGAGCTGATCGCCGGCCATGGGCACGCCCGTGAGGCCGAGGATCTGGACTGGTATGGCGGGGCCGGCCGACTTGACCTGCTTGCCACGCTCGTCGAGCATGGCGCGCACACGTCCAGAATGGATACCGCAGATGTAGTCGTCGCCGACCTTGAGCGTGCCGTTTTGCACGAGCACGGTCGCCACCGGTCCCTTGCCCTGATCGAGCTGCGCTTCGACGACCGAGCCAACGGCACGCCGAGACGGGTTGGCCTTGAGTTCGAGGATGTCGGCCTGCAGCAGGATCTGCTCCAGCAGTTCGGCGACGCCCGTTCCCTTCTTGGCCGAGATTTCCGAATGCAGCACGGTGCCGCCGAAGTCTTCGAGTACGACTTCGTGTTGCAGCAGGTCCTGCTTCACCTTGGCGATGTTCGCCGTCGCCAGATCCACCTTATTGATGGCGATGATGATGGGCACGCCCGCACTCTTCGCGTGCGAAATCGCTTCCACCGTCTGCGGCATCACTTGGTCGTCGGCCGCGATCACAATCACGACGATGTCGGTGACTTGGGCACCACGGGCACGCATGGCCGTGAAGGCTTCGTGACCGGGGGTGTCGAGGAACGTGATCTGCTTGCCCTCGGCGACCTGTACGTGATAGGCGCCGATGTGCTGCGTAATACCACCGGCCTCACCCGCCACGACGTTGGCCTTCCGGATGTAGTCGAGCAACGACGTCTTACCATGGTCGACGTGACCCATGATGGTGACCACCGGCGGGCGTGGGCGCAGATCCACGGGATCGTCGGCTTCCGCCTTTTCCTGCAAGTCCGCGGCGTAATCGCTTTCCTTCACGGCCTGGAAGCCGAACTCCCCGGCGATCAGTTCGATCTGATCGAAGTCCAAGCGCTGATTGATGGTGACCATCAAACCGAGCGTCTTGAATGCGAATCCGACGATCTGCGTGGCGGAGATGCCCAGCGTCTGGGCCAATTCCGACACGGTGATGAACTCGTTCACGCGCACCGTTTTGCGTTCGCGCTCAACGGCGGCCACGCGCTGCGCCTCCGCCTCCTCGCGCATCTCCGCTCCAAACCGACGCCCACCGCGCCCACGCGTTGTTGCCGCGCCGCGCATGGCCGTCATGGTTTTGGAGATGTTCGCCGTCACGGCTTCCTGATCGACGGCTCCACGCTTGCCCTTCTTGCCACGACGCTGACTCGCGGCCGCCATGGCGCCCGCTTGTCCACCGCCCTGACCACCGCCCTGACCACCCTGACCACCTTGACCGCTCTGGCCACCGCCGGCCTGACCACCGGGCTGCCCTGGGGCGCCAGGGGCGCCCGTCGGACGCCGATCATCGCGGCGCTGTCCCTGTCCGAGTCCACCGCCCGGCGCAGCCGAGGCAACGGGTCTCGCCGATCCGAAATTGGGGGTTCCGCCTGGACGCGGCCGCGGCGCACCCGGAACAACCGGGCGAGGGCGAGGACGGTCCGGCGGAAGCGATGACGTCGGCGACGGCACTGGCGCCACCACGGCCGCGGCATCAGCCACGACCGGCGCGCTCGGAGCGACAGCGACTGGGGTGATGACTGGCGCAACGGCGGCGGGCGCCGGGACAACCGGTGCCGGGACCACGGGCGCCTGGACAACGGGGGCCGGCGAGACGGGGGCCGGCGCGACGGGGGCCGGCACGACCGGTGCTGCTGTAACCGGCGTCGGCGCGACGGCCGCACTGACCAGCGGCTTGACCTCTGGCTCCACGTGCGGCGCTGCTGCCGAAACAGGAGCGGCGTCAACGGGGGCCACCGGCGTCTCGACGACGGGCGCCCGCTCTGGACGCGGCTCTTCCCGAACGGGTCGCACGGGTTCGGCGACGACCGGCTCTGCGACCGGTGCCGCGACCGCAGCAGGCGGAGCGCTTACGGCGACAGGCACCGGCTCGCTTGGCGCTGCGGCCTCGATGACACGACGCGCTGCGGCGGCCTCGGCTTCTTCCGCGGCGAGCTCCTCGTCCGTCTTCTTTCGACGACGGACGCTGGAGGTGTGCACCTCAGGCTGCGGCTCGGGGACCGGCACTTCCGGTGCGGCCCCCGTGCGGCGGCGCCTGGGCGCGACGGCTGCTGCAGGCTGCGCCTTTTCGGCGCGCACGCGTTTTTCACGCTCCCATCGAGCGCGAATCCGAGACACCTGATCATCGGTCAGCAGCGATAAATGGCTGCGAACCGGAACGTCCATCTGGCGCAGGAGCGCGATCACCTCGTCAGCCGAGATGCCGAACTCACCTGCCATGTCATGCACACGAAGCTTGCTCAACCCATCCTCCTACCGCGAAACGCGCGTCGCGTCGCCCGCCGGGGCTGCCCCGGCTACGGCGCCACGGATACCGCGCGCCAGCGCCTGATCTACGATACCGACGGCAGCGGTTGTATCCCGCCCGACTGCGTCGCCCAGCTCGGCCGCACTCGGCCACTCGATCACATCGATATGCCGGGCTTTGAGGACCGGCAACACTTTGTCGAGGCTATGCCGCGAGACGTCCATTGCGACCAGCGCCATATGCACGGCGCCCTTGATCGTTTCCAGACGCACCCGCTCCGCCCCGACCACTACCAACCGTCCGCGAACGCCTAACCCCAACAATCCAAGCACCTTGCGGCGCGCTGCATCGTCGAGGGAGGCGCCACTGACAATACTCACCCCTGCCCGCCGGTCACCGACGATCCACCGTCAGCATCCTCTTCCATCGTCAGTTCATCGATGATCGCCATGATGCGATCGGCCTCAACGGGCGCAATGCCCGGAAGTCGCAGCAGGTCATCGCGATCGAGATCAAGAATGTCGTTCAGCGTGTGGTATCCGGCTTCCGCCAGCACCGCCACTGTCGACGTTTCCAGTCCCTCGATTTCGTTCAACGGCACATCCGCATCCTCTTCGCCTTCTTCCGGCAACGGTGCGAACAACGGTGCTTCCCCGCCCTTCTCCATCCACTCGCGACTGGAGTACAGGTCGATCTTCCACCCGGTCAGCTCAGACGCGAGCCGCACGTTTTGGCCGTTGCGGCCGATGGCCAGCGAGAGCTGGTCTTCGTCCACGACCGCCTGAATGGTGCGCGAGAGCGCATCACTGAACACCCGCGCCACACGCGCCGGCGCAAGCGCCAGCTTGGCAAAGCGCTCCGGATCAGGCGACCACGGCACAATGTCGATGCGCTCGCCGCCCAATTCGTTCACCACGGCCTGCACCCGCGATCCCTTCAAACCCACACACGCTCCGACCGGATCGACGGCTTCGTCACGCGACGTCACCGCGATCTTCGTTCGGCTGCCCACTTCACGCGCGGCGGCCTTGATCTCCACGATCCCCTGTTGGATTTCCGGCACTTCGAGCTTGAAGAGCGCCTGAACGAACAACGCATCGGAACGACTCAGGATCAGTCGCGGCCCCTTCGGCGTATCCTCGACCCGCTTGAGGACTGCACGCACGGGCTCGCCCTGATGGTAATGCTCGCGATGGTTCTGCTCACGGTAGGGGATGATCGCCTCCGCTTCACGGAACTTGTTGAGCATCACCACCAGCTTACCGCGCTCAATCTGCTGGACTTCACCGGAGAGTAGATCCCCAACGCGACCGGAAAACTCATCGCGAATACGCGTCCGCTCTCCTTCACGGACACGCTGAATGATCCGCTGTTTCGCGGCTTGCACGGCCGTGCGGCCGAACTCCGCGAAATCCACCGGGATTTCCATCACATCGCCAACTTGAAACTCTGGATCCTCGAACCGCGCCTCTTCGAGCAGCATTTCGCGCGAGGGGTCGGTTACCTCCTCGACCACCGTCTTCAACAGGACGATGCGGATGGCACCCTTCTCCTCGTTGATCTCGACCTCGGCCTGCACGTTCACTCCATGCTTCTTGGCCAAGGCGGCGTGAATGCCGTCCTGGAGGAGCCCATGCAATTCCGTACGGTCAAGCTGCTTCGAATTGGCCAGTTCGCGGAACGCTGCGAGAATCTCCGCCGATCCGGACATCAGCTATCCCCTATCGTTTCCAGTGAAACGCCAGTCGCGCTTGTGTGATCTCAGAAAGCGGAACATGTGTCTCCCGCCCCTTGGTATCGCGCACAAACACCACCGCCGCCGTGTCCTCTCCGTCGAGGCTGAGGATCTCAACTTCCTGTTTTCCGCCAGCGAGCAGCGTGCAGGTGACCGTCGCTCGGCGCCCGACAAACCGGCGCCAATCCGCGGCCGTCCGAAGGGGCCGATCGGCCCCAGGGGACGAGACTTCCAACACGTACTGCTCCGTCACCAACGCGCCCGCTTCCAATCTCGCCTCAAGGGCTCGAGAGGCGCGGGCGCAATCCTCGATCGTCACCTTCGTGCCGTCTCGTCGATCGATCCGGATTTCCAACACCGGACGCGACCGAGAGCCACCACGCCGGAGTTCAACCAAGTCGAATCCCAACGTGTCAAGCTCTTGAGCGACAATGGGTTCGACACTTTCTCCCATCTGTCGACCTCAACCGCTGAAAAACCACCCGAGAACAAAAAAGTGTGGGGACCATCCCCACACTTCGGCCACCCGAGCGAGTCGGGCGAAGTCGCGGCGCCTTAATTCCGGATCCGCTGTAGATATGGGAACCTACGGCGCGCGGGGAGCTAGGTCAAGATGACTCATCGGTCATTCCTCATCGCGCCGGTGTGAGCAGCCCCGCCAAGCGGCAGGAGGGCGATGATGCCCAACTGACGTCCGGGATCGCCGCCGCGGTGACTAAAGAAGCGATCCTGATCGCACCGCGTACACCGCGCGCTCACCGAAAGTTCGCGCACGCCACGCCGTTCGGCCTGCTCAGCCAGCACGGCGCGAACGTCAATGAGCCCCTTCGCGAGCGGCCGTGCCCCGGTGAGGGCCTCGAATACTTCCGGTCCGACCTCATAGCAGGCGCCGCAGATGGCGGGTCCCAGATGCACGACACATTCGTCGGCCGGACAGTCGAGCTCCGCCATGGCGTCGAGACCGGCGTCGAGGATTCGTTCGGCGGTCCCCCGCCACCCTGCGTGTAGCGCCGCCACTACGCCGCGCGGATGCGCCAAGAACACGGGCGTGCAGTCCGCGACGGTGACGGCCAGGGCGGTCCCCGGTACGTCGGTGATGTGCCCGTCGATCCCCCGGGCGCGCAGCCACCCGTGCCACCCGGCTCGGTGTCGCTGGAGACCGGCACCGTGCACTTGAGTGGCGCTGCCGAGGCGCGGCACGCCAAGCGCCTCCAAGTCATCGACGAGGGCGGCCCATCGTCCGATGACCGCGCCGACGGCTTCGTCCGAGGCCAGCCCGAAGGATCCGGCGGCGCGGGTGGTGGTCCACGCCCGCACGTTGTTGGGCAGTCCCGTAAAGCTTTCCGCGCTGGCGAGGGGTGACATGTCAGCTGGGCTTGAATTCAACGCGCTGGATCCGTGCGCCGAGCGCGCCGAGCCGCTCCTCGACCCGCTCATATCCCCGTTCGATCTGCTGGGCGTTATTGATGCGACTGGTACCATCGGCACAGAGGGCGGCGAGCAGCATAGCCATGCCGGCGCGGATGTCGGGGGACTCGACGGTGCTGCCCCGCAGGCGCGTGGGACCGGAGACGATGGCCCGATGCGGATCGCACAGCACGATACGGGCGCCCATGCCGACCAGCTTGTCGACGAAGAACATGCGCGACTCAAACATCTTCTCGTGCATGAGGATCATCCCGTCACACTGCGTCGCGGTCACGATCGCAATGGACATGAGATCAGCGGGAAATGCGGGCCACGGCTGATCTTCGAGTTTGGGCACATGACCGCCCAGGTCACTTTGGATCACCCGCGATTGCTCACCGGCGACGACGAGATCGTCGCCGTCGATGCTGCAGTGAATACCGAGCCGTTCGAAGCCCATGAGGGTACTGCGCAGATGCTCCACGCCCGCGCCGGCGATGCGGATGTCGGATCGCGTCACGGCGGCCAGTCCGATGAAGGAGCCCACCTCGATGTGATCCGGGCCGATGGCGTACTGGGCGCCGCCGAGTGGCAGTCCGCCCTCGATGGTGTAGACGTTCGATCCGATCCCGTCGATGCGCGCGCCGAGCGCCACGAGGAAGCGCGCGAGGTCCTGCACGTGCGGCTCGCTGGCCGCATTGCGAAGGACGGTCCGTCCGGTGGCCGCGACGGCCGCGACGAGCGCGTTCTCGGTGGCCGTCACGCTGGGTTCATCTAGGAACACCTCAGCGCCACGCAGTCCGGCGGTGGTGAAGCGGAAGCGTTCACCAAGCTCGTAGCTGGCCCCCAGCGCCTGCAACACGTGGAAATGGGTATCCAGACGTCGCCGACCGATGACATCACCGCCCGGAGGCGACAGGGTGACTTCGCCGCATCGAGCCAAGAGCGGCGCGGCCAGCAAGATGGACGCGCGGATGCGCGCGCACATGCCGGGATCGAGATCGGCCGCATGCACGGACTTCGCGTGCACGCGCAACGAATTCGGACCGGTCCATGTGCATTCCGCACCGGTGGTCCGGATCAACTCGACGAGCGTCTCAATGTCCCGAATCCGCGGCACATTTTCCAGCTGCACCGGCTGGTCCGTGAGGAGCGTGGCGGCGACGATCGGCAGCGCCGCGTTCTTGTTACCGGCGGGGCGGATGGTACCAGAGAGCCGATGGCCCCCTTCGACGATGTATTGAATCGCAGCCATGCGAGCGGCCTGGGGTACGAGGAGACGCGTGCTGCGGGACGCCGCACGAACAAAGGGCGGCGTAATCACCGCGTGCGCGAAGGATCGCCATGCACGGACGTCATCGTCAAGACGAGCACGCGGACGAACCGCGCGTGAAGTGGCTTGACGGCGCGCACAGGCGCGTCCCCTCTCAGTGGCGGTTGCTTGCCCGCCCCGCGAATGACGCTTAGATCACACGGTATGGGACACGCGTCGATGGTTCTCTTGCCCGTCCTGCAAGCGGTTTCCCGCCCTGATACGATTATCGCCCGGATGATCCCGGAGCGGGGCCTGCTTGATTGGACCAATGGCATCTTGCAGCTGGTGTTGCTCCTGCTGGGCGTGGCGACCTTGGTGACACTCGTCATGCTCCTGCTGACCGTACGCCGCGGCGTGTCGCGACTGACGGCCATCGTCGACGACGTAACCCGTGACACAAAGCCGCTGCTGGTGGCCGCCACGGGCATGGTGACCGACACCCGCGAGATCGTCGCGCTGCTGCGGACCGACGTCGAGCGTTTTTCGGATGCAGCCGGGGCGATGAGTGACCAGCTGCACGAGGTGGCGGAAGCCACGGCCCGACGAGTCGATGACGTGAACGCGGTGCTGGACGTCTTGCAGCATGAGCTTGAGGCGACGGCGATCACGACGGTCGCAGCATTAAGCGGGATTCGCAGCGGGTTACGTGGCGGCGCCCGAGCCTTTCGCGCGAGGGGATCAAGTCCACGCTCGACGCGCCGGCGCGATGCCGAGCCGACCGATCCGTAACCTCAGTCTCGTTTCACTGATCGCGATCGCGGCGCTCGTGCTCATCGTGCCGACGCCGCTGTACGCCTGGACGCCGGGTACCCATGTGTTCCTCGGCACGGCGCTGCTGAGCAACTTGACGCTGATTCCCGGGCACATTGCCGAACTCCTCGCGGCCTTCCCGTCAGATTTTTTATACGGATCGATTGCCGCCGACACGAGTATCGCGAAGAAGTACGCCGAAGTCGGTCGCCATTGTCATTCGTGGCACATCGGTCTGGAGATCCATGATGACGCGCGCGAGCCGGCACTCCGTGCGTTCGCGCTGGGCTACCTCGCGCATCTCGCGGCGGATGTCGTGGCGCACAACTTCTTTGTGCCGCGTCAGCTGGCGGTCACCTCGAGTACGACGGCTGTCGGCCATAGCTATTGGGAATCGCGCATCGACACGCACATCGGCGACATCTGGCCGCGTCGTGCTCGCGAGCTCTTGGTGCTCGATCACAGTGCCTCAGACGGCCATCTCGACCGAATTCTGAGCCCGACCTTATTCGGGACGGCCACCAACCGCCGCATCTTTCGCGGCATGGTGTACGTGACGGACACGGATTCTTGGCAACGCATCTTTCAGCTGGTGTCGGAGAACAGCCGCTGGGATCTTTCGGATGCGGACGTCGCGCGCTACATGGCTCGATCGTTTGACTATGTCGTCGACGTCCTGACCCGCTGGGACCACAGCGAGGCGTTCGGGTACGACCCGTCCGGCGACGCGCCCCTCCGCGAGGCGAAGCAGGTGCGACGGCTCGCGCGCCGACAGGGGGGCGACGTGCGGGCCGCCTTGGAGGCTGATCGCATGTTCGGACTACCAGCCACGCCCTTGCGGCACGCGGCCAGTCTCCCGGAACCGCTCTTTACGGGACGCGCGCCGCGAGTAGCTGATTGAGTCGACGGGGGTCTGCCGCCCCTTTGGACTTTCGCATGACATGGCCCACCAAGACCCCCTGCAGCTTGGTTTCCCCGGCCAGAAATCGCTCGGCCTCGACCGGGCACTCGGCGAAGACGGCATCGATCCATGCGACGAGCGCGCCATCATCGCTGACTTTCAGCAACCCGTGGCGCTCGGCGAGTTGGGCCGGATCCGCATCTTCCTCGAGCAACATCCCGAAGAGCTGACGCGCCGCCGTGTTGGAGACGGTGCCGGCGGCCTCAAGCTGGATGAGCGCCCCGACCCGCACCGCGCTCACGGGCGGCGCCGCGATGTCGCCACCGCTCGCGTTCAAGGCCGCGAGCATCACCCCCAGCACCCAATTGGCGGCCCGCTTCGCATCGCGCGACGCCGCGACCACGGCCTCGAAGTACTCCGCCAGTTCGCGGGTGGCCGTGAGTTGTTCCGCTTCTGCGCGGGTGACTCCCATGGCGGCGACGAACCGGTCACGCCGAGCCCGCGGGAGTTCCGGAAGATCGGCGCGCTGCGCGTCGATGAACTGCGCGGTGAGGACGAGTGGCGGCAGATCAGGATCCGGGAAGTACCGGTAGTCGTGGCTGGCTTCCTTGCTTCGTGCGGGGCGGATCTCGTTCCGCACGCCATCCCAGAGCATGGTTTGCTGGACAATCTCGCCGCCGGCGTCCAGCACGGCGCACTGTCGCGCGAACTCGATCTCGATGGACCGCTCGACGCCGGAGAACGTATTGAGATTCTTCAGCTCCGTGCGTGTGCCGAGGGTGCTGCTGCCACGCGGTCGGACGGAGATGTTGACATCCACGCGCAGCGATCCCTCCTCCATGTTGGCATCGGAGACCTGCGTGAACTCAAGGATCTGTTTCAGCTGTCGGAGATACGCGCCGGCGTCGGCCGCCGAGTGCATTTCCGGTTCGGAGACGATTTCGATGAGCGGGGTGCCCGCGCGATTGAGGTCGACGGCGGTCCATCCGGCGAAGCGATCATGCACTGACTTTCCGGCGTCTTCTTCCATGTGCACGCGCGTGATGCCGATGGGTCGCGGCAGCCCATTGGCGTCCGGGCCGACGTCGATGACGCCTCCGGTGGCCAGCGGCCGATCGAACTGCGAGATCTGATAGCCCTTGGGCAGATCCGGATAGAAGTAGTTCTTCCGTGCAAAGATGGACGTCTCATGCACGGTGCAGCCGAGTGCGAGCGATGCGCGCGTGGCGAGTTGCACGGCGTGCCCATTGATCACCGGCAGTGCGCCCGGGAGCCCCAGACAGACGGGGCACGTGTGCAGATTGGGCGCGTCGCCAAACGACGTCCCGCACCGGCAGAAGATCTTCGTAACCGTCGCGAGCTGGCAATGGACTTCAAGCCCGATGACGAGTTCGTAGTCGGTGGTCGTGCGGTTCATCGGTGCGCCTCCACGCCGAGCGCGTGCTCAAGCACCGCGGCGATCCGCAGCATGGTGGCCTCATCGAAGTGCGCCGCCATCAGTTGACCGCCGACGGGTAGTCCGTCGAGCCGTCCAATGGGCTGCGACATGGCCGGTACGCCGGCGAGGTTGGCCGTGACCGTGAAGATGTCGCTGAGGTACATCTCGTACGGATCCGAGACGGCACCGAGCGCAAAGGCCGTGGTCGGAGTGGTGGGGGTGAACAACGCGTGCACACCGGAGGCAAAGACGGTGGTGAAATCCTGCGCGATGAGCGCACGCACCGTCTGTGCGCGCCGATAGTAGGCGTCGTAGTAGCCCGCGCTGAGGACGTAGGTCCCGAGCAGAATACGCCGGATCACTTCCGCGCCGAAGCCCGTTGACCGCGTGGCTTCGTACATGGCGCGCAGTCCATCGCCGTCGACGCGCGTACCGAATCGGACACCGTCATACCGCGCGAGATTGCTGGACGCTTCGGCAGGCGCGACGATGTAGTACACCGGAATAGCGAGTGCCGTGTGCGGAAGGCTGACGTCGCGTATCTCTGCGCCCCGTGCGCGCAGATGTTCGAGCGAACGCTCACAGAGAGCGCGGATGCGCGGATCGAGCGATTCCGGGAAATATTCGACGGGCTTGCCGATGACGACGCCGGCCAGCGACGCGTCCGCGTCGGTCCCGTAGCTCGGCACCGCGTGATTGATGGAGGTGGCGTCGTGCGGATCGACACCCGCGATGACTTCGAGCACGCGGGCCGCGTCATCGACACGCGTACCGAACACGCCGATATGATCGAGCGATGACCCGTACGCGACCAGACCGAAGCGGCTGACCCGACCGTAGGTGGGTTTCACGCCGACGATACCGCAGAAGGCGGCCGGCTGTCGTACCGACCCGCCGGTCTCGGATCCGAGCGCGATCGGCGTGACGCCGGCGGCCACCGCCGCGGCAGATCCCCCCGACGAGCCGCCGGGAACCCGCGTCGGATCCAGCGGGTTGCGCGTGGGTCCGAAAGCGCTGTTCTCGGTGGAGGAGCCCATCGCGAACTCGTCCATGTTGGTCTTGCCAATCACAATCGCGCCGGCGTCGCGCAGCCGCCGAACAGCGGTCGCCTCATACGGGCTGACGTAGCCCTCGAGGATTCGCGAGCCGCAGGATGTGGGCAAGCGATGCGTCGCGATGTTGTCCTTAATGAGCACGGGCATAGCGGCCAGGCGCTGCGCGTGATCGCGAGGCGTCGATTCGAGGCGCTGCGCCTCATGAAGTGCTCCTTCTTCATCTACGCTGAGCACCGCGTTCAACCCGTCGGGTCCGGCACCGCGTGTTCTGATGCGGTGCAGCGCTGCGCGGACGAGGTCAGTTGGTGCGCAGTCGCCGGCGTGCACGCACTCGACGATCGTGGCTACACTGCGGTCGAGCAGCGCATCGGCCGACGCGTCGTCGCGTGCGTCGACGTTCATTCGTCCTCCGAAGCGCCGGCGGCATCATGCGTCGCGAGTCGCGGCACGAGAAAGAACCCGTCACGCATCGCCGGTGCGAACGTCGCGCGCTCGCGGAGCAACGGCACGGCGCCCAGGACGTCCGCGGCGAGCGGCATGCCCTGCTCGCTCGTGCCATCGGCGGCGGCCGGCGATAGCTCGACGCGTTGCAGCACGTCCATATGGGCGAGGATGCCGTTCAACTCGGCGACGAGCGTGGGAATGCGAGACTCGTCAACGCCGACGCGCGCGAGCGCCGCGATGTGCCGGACGTCCGACTCGGAAATGCTCACTTATTCCCACCCGCGTTCGAGTTTGGCCTGCGCGATCACCAGCGTCTTGCGCCCCACCTCTTCGTCGTCGAAGTCGATCCGGACCTTCGCGTCGCGCCCGCTGCCGGTAAGCTCCGCGATCGTGCCCGTGCCGAATTTGCCATGCCGTACGCGCTCACCGACGACCAGCATCGGCGCGTCCTGTGACTCGTCCTCAGGCTCCGACGGTCGTGGGCGCGCGGGCCCCTTGTTCCACGAGACCGCGGCTTTGCCGAACGGCACCTCGCCCGACGCGCTGCCCCGCGAATCCGGACGCCCAGAGGCACTGCCGTAGGGCCCAGCCGGGCGACGCGGTCCACTGCCGGCAGCGCCAGCGCCTCCGGCACGATCATAGCTGCTGCGTCCCCAGGAACCGTCACTGGACGCGCGCGCGGCGCCGGCGGACCCACCGTAGCCCCCTCGCCCTTCCGCGCGCGCGCGCGGTGATTTCTGACGCTCCGCGAGGGACGGGGTGACCGCACGCAAGAAGCGCGACGGCATGGAGAACATCATCTCCCCGTTGCGTCGCCGTTGTTCCGCGCACGTGAGGTAGAGCTTCTGTTCGGCACGCGTGATGCCGACGTAAAACAGGCGCCGTTCTTCTTCGAGTTGTTTGGGATCTTCAGCGGCGCGCGCCAACGGAAACAGACCGTCCTCGAGGCCAGACACAAAGACGAGCGGGAACTCCAATCCTTTGGCGTTGTGCATCGTCATCATGGTCACGGCGTCGGCGTCCGGATCGAGGCGATCGACGCCGGCGACGAGCGTGGCCTTCTGCAAGAAGTGATCGAGCGGCGTGAGGCCGACTTCGCCCCCGTCGTCCGCCACCACTTCGGCGGCACCGGCGATCATTTCACGCACGTTTTCAATGCGTTCAACGCCTTCGGGTCCCTCTGCCCGCAAATGTTCGGCGTAGCGAATGCGCTGGACGAGCGTGCGCAGTAATTCGTCGACGGATGCGTCCACCGCCTGCGCTCGCATTTGCTGGACCAGCGTGACGAAGTCCTCGAGCGCGGTGCGCGCCGCCGGCCGTAGCCCAGCGAGCACCTCCGCGCGCGACGCGATGGACAGCAACGACGTCCCTTGAGCAGCCGCGTGCTCGGTGAGTAGCGCGATGGTCGCATCGCCCAGTCCACGCTTGGGTGCGTTGACCGCCCGACGGAAGGCTTCGTCGTCGGCGGGATTGGCCACCAGCTTGAGGTACGCCATCAGGTCGCGGATTTCCCGTCGATCGTAGAAGCGCACCGCGCCTATGAGCCGATACGGGATGCTGCGCCGACGGAAGGAATCTTCGAGCGCGCGGCTCTGCGCGTTGGTGCGATACAGCACCGCGCAGTCCTTGCGCGCCCAGTTCCCACGCGCGGTGCGATCGATGACGATGTCCGCGATGACGTCCGCTTCGTCGCGTTCGTCCAGTGTCTCGATGAGCGTGACCGGTTCGCCGGCCGGTCGCGTCGCGCGTAGCGTCTTGCCGCGTCGTTCCGTATTCTCGGCGATGACGGCATTCGCGAGCGCGAGCACGTTGGGCGTCGAGCGATAATTTTCCTCAAGGCGCACGACGCTGGCGCCCGGAAAATCGCGCTCGAAGTCGAGGATGTTCCGGATGTCCGCCCCGCGCCACCCGTAGATGCTCTGATCGTCGTCGCCGACGACCATGACGTTGCGATACCCGCCACCCATGAGCGAGACGAAGCGGTATTGAGCGGCGTTGGTGTCCTGATACTCGTCCACGAGCACGTAGCGGAAACGCCGCTGATAGTGTTCGCGCAGCGCGGTGTCGCGTTCAAGCGCGCGCACGGGGAGCACGAGCAGATCGTCGAAGGTCACGGCATTCGCACGCTCGAGGGCCGTCTCGAGATCGGCGTAGATACCGGCCACCGTGACGGCGAACGGATCGCGTGCTACCCGCGCGAACTCGCCCGGCGATACGAGCTGATTCTTGGCGTCGGAGATGGACGCGAGAATCGCCTGCGGGCTGAATTGCTTGGGGCTGACGTTCCGCCGCTCCATGACTCGTTTGAGGGTCGCGAGCGTGTCATCTTCGTCGTAGATGGTGAAGTTCTGCTCGCGCCCGACCAGCGGCGCGACGCCGCGCAACAAGCGCGCGCCGAGGGCGTGGAACGTGCCGCACCACATGCCCTTGGGTTCGTGCCCGAGCAGCGTGCCGATGCGATTCCGCATCTCGCCTGCGGCCTTGTTGGTGAAGGTCACGGCGAGGATTTCGTGAGCGGCAACGCCGCGCTCCGCAATCAGTCGCGCAATGCGTGTGGTCAGCACGCGCGTCTTGCCGGAGCCGGCGCCGGCGAGCACGAGAATGGGCCCATCGTCGTGGGCCACGGCGGCGCGCTGGCCCGGATTGAGTCCGCGGAGCGCCTTCTCCGGATCGATTTTCGGCGGCTGCGCTTCGAAGAGCGAGCCGGTCCATCCCGTCGTGGTCATCCGATCAAGATAACGTCGAACGCCGCCCCAAGATCAACGTCCGCCAGTAGCAATTTTCCGCCGTGATTTTCCTCAACAATGCGACGCGCCAACGAGAGGCCGATGCCCCAGCCGCGATCCTTCGTGGTGAATCCGGCATCGAAAATCCGCTTCCGCAATTTCCGGGGGACGCCTGGCCCGTTGTCGGCGACGCGAATGCGCACGCCGCCTTCCGGCTGCCGCTGCGCCGACACGACCACCGCGCCATCGCGCCCGCCGAGTGCGTCGATCGCGTTTTTGATCAGCACCTCCAGCACCCACTCCAACAGCACGCCATCGCCGCGCGTCGTGATGGCGCCATCGGGATGCTCACTGGTGATGCTCACGCGGCGCGCCAATGTGGGGGCCCGCGCGGCAAAATACGCCGCGAGCCGATCGACGAGCGCGGTGCAGTCGACGACTTCATCTCGCGGCGGCCGACCAATGCGCTCGAAGCGATGCGACACGCGATCGAGGCGCGTGAGATCCTGCGTCATCGCTTCGACGGCGCGCGTCATCGTGGGGTTGGTCGTCTCCTCGCGCATGAGCTCCAGCCAACCGGCCATAGCGGAGAGCGGCGTGCCCAACTGATGCGCGGCCTCACGGGCCATGCCGGCCCACACTTTTTCACGCTCCGCCCGCCCGCGTTCGACGAGCGCGTAGAGTCCGAACGCGAGCAGTAACCCGATACCCGCCGCCTGCAGGACGGGAATGACACGCAGCCCGTTGACGATCGGGCTGTCGCCGAAGTGCACACCACCGACGCCCGGTTCGAGAATGGGGGCGTTCCGTCGGTCGAGATCCCGCACGAAGGCTGCGGTATCAAGCGCGGGGATGTCCGGGAGGTTGGCCGCCGCGGAGACGTGTCCTTCCGCGTCGGTAATGACCAGTGGCAAGCCGGACTCTTTCACCTGCCCAGCGAGTTCGAACAAGACGGGCGTCTTGTCTTCCCCCGCCGCACTCGTGTCGAGCAGCGCGCGATAGATGCGCCCGTACATCCGCCCCTGCGAGCCAGCGGCGCCGCGCAGCTGCGTCACGACATGCTGCGTGTAGCCCACGTACCACGTCAGCAGCGCCAGAACACCCAGCACGACCAGCACCACGGGCCAGCGTCGACGACGCATGCGGTTGCCGCCTGCGCTCAGGCGAGCGCGAGGACGTCCGCGAGCGCGAGCGCGTCCGCGAGCGCCACGGCGACCGCACTCACGAGCAGAACATCAGCGCAGCTCGGCACGACCGAGATACGGCTGGAGCGCGTCGGGAATGCGCACCGAGCCGTCCGGCTGCTGCCAATGCTCAAGGATGCTCGCGATAATCCGCGAGAAGGCGAGCGCGGAGCCGTTGAGCGTGTGCACGAACTTGGGCTTCTCGCCCGGCGCCGGCCGATAGCGGATGTTTGCGCGACGCGCCTGAAAGTCGGTGAAGACGCTGCAGCTCGACACTTCAAGCCACTTCCCTACGCCGGGCGCGAAGACCTCGAGATCGTACGTCTTGGCGCTGGAAAAGCCGGTGTCGCCCGCGGCAAGCAGGACGACGCGATATGGCAAGCCGAGACGCTGGAGAATGACTTCGGAGTGTCCGGTGAGCCGTTCGAGCTCGTCGAGCGAGGTTTCCGGGGTCGCGTAACGGACCAGTTCCACCTTGTCGAATTCGTGCACCCGGAGGAGCCCACGCGTGTCCTTGCCAGCGGCTCCCGCTTCCTTCCGGAAGCAAGCGCTGAAGGCGCAAAAGCCCTTGGGCAGCTCACCGATTTCGAGAATTTCGTCGCGATAGAGATTCGTGACCGGCACTTCGGCGGTCGGAATGAGGAAGAGATCTTCCCCCGTGATCGCATACACGTCCTCTTCGAACTTCGGGAACTGCCCAGTCCCCGTCATGCTGGCCCGATTCACCACCAACGGCACCCAGCATTCTTCGTAGCCGTGTTCGTCGGTGTGAATATCGAGCATCATGTTCATGAGCGCGCGCACCAACCGGGCGCCGGCGCCGCGATAGACGATGAAGCCCGAGCCGCTGATCTTGGCGCCGCGCGGTAGGTCGATGATGCCCAACGTTTCACCGACTTCCCAGTGCGGCTTAATGCTGGCACCGTCTTCACGCGGCGTCCCCCATGCGCGCACGACGGTGTTGGCGCTCTCACCGCCCTCCGGGACCTCGGGCAGCGTGATGTTGGGGAGCTCGTAGAGCATCTGCTGCACAGCGGCATCCGCCTCACTGCGCCGCTGCTCCAGCACCGCGATGGCGTCGCCGGCCGCGCGCGCTTCGGCCATGAGCGCCGTGGCGTCCGCGCCCGCCTTGCGCAGTTGTCCCACTTCCTGAGTCAGCTTGTTGCGGCGCGCCTGCTGGGCTTCGAGCTCGGTGATGGCACTTCGGCGATCACGCTCAAGGGACTCGGCGCGATCGAGAAGCGGACCGAGCTCGTCGAGCTTGCCGCGGCGGCGCATGGCATCGCGCACTAGGTCCAGCTGGTCGCGCAGCAGTCGAATGTCGTGCATGAAGAGAACGGAGAAACGTGGGAGAAGGACGACGCGAGGCCTCAGTCCTTCGGAACACCCGCGACCAACGAGCGATAGCCGCAATTGCGATTGACCAGCGAGCGCACCAGCAATCGCCGTTGGGCGACATTGATGCTGTCGATGGTGAGCTTCGCATAGAACGGCTCGCCGTAGACACAGCCGGAGCCGGTCAATCGCACGACGACCGACTGGCCGACGGAGAGGATTGCCGTGGTGTCATCGACGTAGCCCTTCACGGGCGCTTGCTGCAGCTGCTCGTAGACCGCCGTCAATTGCAGGAAGCCGACGGGCGCCACCGCGGAGGGCGGCGTCGGCACCACGCGCTTGGCGCTGATGACCGAGGCCTTGCCGTCGGCGGTGATGTCGAACGCGACATCAAAATTGAGCGCGCCGGTCGCGAGCACCTGCGGACGCACCAGCGACTCGCTGACGAACTGGTAGCCGGCGGGCAACCCAGACGACGAGCCTGTGATCGCGTAGACGCCATACTGGCGATCGACGTTTTCGAAGGACGCGGGCGTGAGCAGGCCCGTGGAGTCGCTGCATGCCGCGAGGGCGCAGACGGTGACGACGGAGGCCGGAAACAACATGGCGCGCTGCAGGAGACGGCGCGCGCCGAGCGATCGAGACAATCGGGTATTCCCCATGGCAGAAGCGAACGTTGAGGTTACCGCTCCACTCAGGTCTGGGCAAGCGGTTTGACTGCTTGACTTCACCCCGTGGCCTACGCAGCGTTCCGACATGGCGACCATTCGGGATCTAGTCAGCGCGCTTCGGCGCCGTGAGGGTGTGGACGCGGCCATCGTACTTGGGCGCGATGGCTTGCTGATTGACGGGGCCGCCGAGCGCGCGATGGATGCCGACGGGTTAGCGGCGCACGTCCCGCCCATGGTGGCGGCGGCCATCGACATGGGGGTGGCCTCGGGTCGCGGTGACTTCGCCCTGATGGTGCTCGAATACGGTGCGGGGACGGCGGTGGTCACGGCCGTCTCCCCCGAGGCACTCCTGCTGGTGCTCCTGCAGCCGTCGGCGAATTTGGCCGCGCTGCTTTATGAACTGCGCCGCCACCGTGCGCAGATTGCGGCACTGATCTGAGCGCGCGTAGCCAGATGCTGGTGGTGGACGACGAGCCGCCTATCGGCCTGATCCTCCGCCGCCGAAGCACTCGGGGTGGCCATCGTGCGGCCGAAGCCGTTCAGTCCGCGTCGCTTGTTCGAGCGGATCGTGACATTGACCGGTAGCCCTCCGTCTACCTCAGACGTCGGGGTGTCGACCCTCGACCTCGATGTGCCCTCGTTTCCCTCGTGATCTCCGTATGAATCGCTGGAATGTGGTGCTCGCCGGAGGCGTGGGATCGCGCTTTTGGCCGCTCTCCACCCCCGACCGCCCGAAGCAGCTGCTGCCGCTGATCACATCGGCGCCGATGCTTCGCGACACGCTCGATCGGCTAGTGCCGTTGGCGCCCTTGGCGCGCACGCTCATTCTCACGAACGCGTCGCTGCGCGACGCGATTCTGGCGATGGAGCCCGCGCTGCCGCCCGAGAACGTGATTGCCGAGCCCCGCCCCGCCGGGACGTGTGCGGCGCTCGCATGGGCCGCGCGCGTGATCGCCCAACGCACAGGCCCCGAGTCGGTGATGACCTGCGTCCACGCGGACTGGGCCATCGGCGACGTGGCCGCGTTTCGGCGGACGTTACGTGACGCGGCGGATGTCGCGGAGCGAGAGCGGGCGCTCGTCACGGTGGGCATCGTGCCGTCACGGCCGGATCCCGGATTCGGCTACATCCAACCCGGGACCGCGCTCACGACACACACCGTAGCGGACGGGGCGCCGCTCGACGTGCGGCAGGTGGCGCGGTTTGTCGAGAAGCCGACGCCAGAGCGCGCGGCGGTGTTGGTCGCCGATGGCTTTTTCTGGAATTCGGGCATTTTTGCGTGGCGCGTGGGTGACCTGCTCGACGAGATCCGTGCGCATACGCCGGAAGTGCAACCCGCACTGGACGCGGCCGGTGATGATCTCGCGGCGTTTTTCGCGCAGGTGCGATCGGTCGCCATCGATGTGGGCGTGCTTGAGCGGAGCGCACGGGTGTTGGTGATCCCCGGCCGCTTCGGGTGGGATGATGTGGGGACGTGGGCGGCGTTGCACCGAGTGCGGGCGCTCGACGGCGACGGCAACGCGACCCAGGGGCCGTCGTTCCTGCTGCAGGCCCGCAACAACGTCGTCCATGCCGAAGGGAGCACGGTGGTGCTGTATGGCGTCGATGATTTGGTCGTGGTCTCTCGTGACGGTATTGTGATGGTGACGACCCGGGAGCGCGCGGCGGATCTCAAGACGTTGCTCGATGCGCTGCCACCCGAGCTGCGCGGCCCGTGATCGTCCTGTACGATGACGCGCGTGCGCGTACGTTCGAGCCGTTCGCCACCACGCGGCCGGTCGGAGAGCTCCGTGCGGGGGCGTTCTTAGGGCGGGAGCGATGGGGGTGGTGGTTTGGCGCACCGATAGACGGGTGCGTGGTAGCACCACATCTCGCGGCGTTCGACGAGTTCGATTCCCCGCCGGTGATCCACACCGACCTCGCCGCGGGAACGTGGCTCGTGAATGCGCGCGCGCTCCCGTCACTCACCCGCGAGCATGTGGCGCCGGCCGCTGATCCCACGCAGGCGGTCGCGCATATCCTTCGAATTGACGGACGCATCGCCGCCGTGCGATTGGCGAGCGCCGTCTCGGCGGCACAGCTGCACGACGGCATGCTCACTCTTGAGGCGCTCGCGCCACTCGGCGCACCCGACGTGTCCGTCGCGGGCCGCTGGCTAGACGACGCGTGGGATCTCGTGCGTTTTCTCCCGGCGCAGCTCGCGGAGGACGTGCCCTTTCTCGCAGGTCAGATTGCTGCGCGTCCACTCGCCACCGACGGTGGTGCGGCTGGCCCGGTGATTCTGGGCGGCGGCACCGTCTTCGTGGAGGCCGGCGCCCGCATTGAACCCTTGGTCGTGTTCGACACGCAGGCCGGTGATGTGCTCGTGCGCGCTGGCGCGAGTGTGCAGGCGTTCACGCGGATTGTCGGCCCGTGTTTTATTGGGCGAGACACGGCGGTCATGGGCGGGCGCATCACCGCCTCGTCCATCGGCGACATGTGTCGCGTGCACGGCGAACTCTCCACGTCCGTGTTCATCGGTCACGCGAACAAGGGGCACGACGGCTTCGTAGGGCACTCGCTGTTGGGACGCTGGGTGAACCTTGGCGCGGGTACGATCACGAGCAATCTCAAGAACACGTACGGCACGGTGGCGATGTGGACGACCGAGGGTATCCGCGATAGCGGTCTTCAGTTCGCAGGAACCTTCTTCGGCGATCATGTGAAGACGGGCATCGGTCTACGACTGACGACGGGATGCGTGCTGGGCGCCGGCGCGAATGTGATGGACACCATGCCGCCCAAGGCCGTGGCGCCCTTCGCATGGGGGACGCGCGCGCCCTACGGCGTGTTTGACGCCGCCAAGTTCACCACCATCGCGGCGCGTGTCATGGGACGTCGCCAGGTGACGCTGAGCGAGCCACAACGCGCCCACCTGACGATCGTGATGCAGCACGCGCTCGCCGACGTGCGGTGGCCGGCGCGATGACGTGTTTCGGCGAGCGCGCCGCCGGCTGATCACGGCATGCTCCGTGTCACCGTGTTGGGCAGCGGCAGTCGTGGGAACGCCATTCTCGTGGACGGCACCGAGAGCAGTGTCCTGGTGGACGCCGGATTCGGTCCGCGGTTGCTGGCGCGTCGATTCGCGCTCACGGGGCGACGCCCGGAGGAGGTGAGCGCGCTCCTGCTCACGCACGAACACCGGGATCACGCGAGCGGCGCGGTGGCCGCCAGCACGCGCTGGGGGTGGCCGGTGCACGGGATGCGCGCCTCGCTGGACGCGCTGGCCGAAGCTCCAAAGGCGACGGTGAATCTCGTACTGGGCGGGAGCAACGTGCCCGTCTCCGGCTTCAGGGTGGAGTGTATCGCCGTCCCACACGACGCCCGCGCCTGCGTAGCGCTGGTCCTCACGGACGTTGGCAGCGGCGCCCGCGTCGGGATTGCGATGGACCTCGGTCACGTGCCGGAGGCACTGCCCCCCGCGCTATCGCGCTGCGACCTGCTGGTGGTGGAGTCGAACCACGACGAAACGATGCTGGCCAACGGGCCGTACCCGTGGGCGCTCAAACAGCGAATTCGTGGCGGCTTGGGGCACCTCTCCAATGGCACGGCGGCCGAACTGATTGCCGGCGCCGCCCATCGTGGCCTGCGCGGCGTGATCCTCGCGCACCTGAGCGAAACGAATAACACGCCGACCGCCGCGATGGAACGCACGCGGGCCGCGATGCAACGCGCCGGCTGGCGGCGCGACACGCTGTGGGCCGCGAGCCAGACGGTTCCCTGCGGGCCAATCGGCGCGGACGGGTCCACCCATCCGGCCGTTGCAGCGCAACTGTCCCTCGGCTTCTAGCCGACGAAGGTACGCGCCTCGCGGTTGCCGACCGGCGCGCGATTGGCGAAACTTGGCCATGCAGAACTATCTCCGCCTGTTCGCGCAGAATCGCGAATGGGCCAACGCCATGCGCGCCGCCGACGCCGGGTTCTTTGAACGCCGTTCCGTGACGCAGGAACCGCACTACCTGTTCATCGGTTGCTGCGACTCACGCGTGCCGGCGGAACTGCTCACGGGCGCGCACCCGGGCGAAATCTTCGTCCATCGGAACATCGCGAATCAGGCTGATCCAACCGACATGAACATGCTCTCCGCCCTCGAGTACGCCGTCGAGGTGCTGGATGTGAAGCATGTGCTCGTGTGTGGCCACTACCAATGCGGCGGTGTCCGCGCCGCGATGGAACCGCAGGGGCACCGGCTGGTGGATCACTGGCTGCAGGTCGTTCGCGACCTGCAAATGCGTCACGAGGCCGAACTCAATGCGTTGGCCGACGACGGTGCCCGATTCAATCGGTTGGTCGAACTCAACGTGCTGGAGCAAGTCTTTCAGCTGTCACGTACGCCGATCGTCCGCCACGCGTGGAAGAAAGGCAAGCGCCCAATCCTGCACGGGCTGGTATACGACGTGCACGACGGGCTGTTGAAAGAGTTGGTGAGCGGCGTCGATGGAGAGGAGCACGCCCGGGAACTGCGCGCGGCCGTGTCAGGGGATTTCGTGCACGTGCCGCCGTCGCTGCATCTGGCGCCGTAGCGCCGCGCCGTAGCCCCGCGATCAGCACTGTCGTGTGCTTCATCGCGCGCGGCCTGCACCTTGCAAACGACAACGGGCGCCCGCGAGGGCGCCCGTTGTGTTTTGCAGACTGCGTGAGACGCAGCCGAGTCCCTGCTTAGTACATGCCGCCCATGCCGCCGCCGGGGCCGCCACCATGGCCGCCACCTGCGGGCGCAGACGCTTCCTTCTTCTCGACGATCAGCGCTTCGGTCGTGAGGAGGAGGCCCGCGATGGACGCGGCATTCTGCAGCGCCGTGCGGGTGACCTTCGTCGGATCGATGACGCCGGCCTGCACGAGGTCCTCGTACACGTCGGTGAGTGCGTTGTAGCCGAAGTTCTTCTCCTTGGCCGTGCGGATCTTCTCGACGACAATGGAGCCTTCCCCACCGGCATTCTGCACGATCATGCGGAGCGGCTCTTCAATCGCGCGACGCACGATGTCAACGCCGATCTGCTCGTCACGCTCGGCCACCTTGACGTCCTTGAGGGCATGCTGCGCGCGAATGAGCGCGACGCCGCCGCCGGGGACGATGCCTTCTTCGACGGCGGCACGCGTGGCGTGCAGCGCGTCTTCGACGCGGGCCTTCTTTTCCTTCATTTCCGCTTCGGTCGCGGCGCCGACGTTGATGACGGCCACGCCACCGGCGAGCTTCGCGAGACGCTCCTGGAGCTTCTCACGATCGTAGTCGGACGTGCTCTTGTCGATGGCAGCGCGGATTTCCTTCACGCGGCCTTCGATGTCCTTCCCTTCACCGGCGCCGTCGATGATCGTCGTGTTGTCCTTGTCGATCACGATGCGCTTGGCCGAGCCGAGGTCCGTGAGGACCGCGTTCTCGAGCTTGAAGCCGACTTCGTCGGAGATGACCTGTCCCTTGGTCAGCGTCGCGATGTCCTGCAGCATCGCCTTGCGACGATCGCCGAAGCCCGGCGCCTTGACGGCGCAGATGCGAAGCGTGCCACGGAGCTTGTTCACGACCAGCGTGGCCAGGGCCTCGCCTTCGATGTCTTCCGCGATGATGAGCAGGGGCTTACCGAGCTGCGCCACCTTTTCGAGCACCGGGAGGAGATCCTTCATCGCCGAGATCTTCTTGTCGTGGATGAGGATGAGCGCGCCCTCGAGGACGGCTTCCATCTTCTCCGGATCGGTGACGAAGTACGGCGAGAGGTAGCCACGGTCAAACTGCATACCGTCCACCGTCTCCAGCGTCGTCTCGAGACCCTTGGCCTCTTCGACGGTGATGACGCCGTCCTTGCCGACCTTTTCCATCGCTTCCGCGATCAGGTTGCCGATCTCGGGGTCGTTGTTGGCCGAGATGGTGCCGACCTGCGCGATTTCCTTCCGGCCGCTGGTCGGCACGGAGATCTTCTTGAGCTCTTCCACGATGCCCGCGACGGCCTTCTCGATGCCGCGCTTGAGCGCCATCGGGTTGGAACCGGCGGTCACATTCTTGAGGCCTTCACGGAAAATCGCCTGCGCGAGGACCGTGGCGGTCGTGGTGCCGTCGCCGGCGAGGTCCGACGTCTTGGTCGCGACTTCCTTCACCATCTGCGCGCCCATGTTCTCGATCGGATCCGCGAGCTCGATTTCCTTCGCGACCGTCACGCCGTCCTTGGTGACCGTCGGTGCGCCAAACTTCTTGTCGATGACGACATTGCGACCCTTCGGGCCGAGCGTGACCTTCACCGCCTCGGCGAGCTGGTCGACGCCACGCTTGAGCGCAGCGCGCGCTTCCACGTTGAAATGCAGTTCTTTAGCAGCCATGATTGCGTTCCGTTTGCGGTTGGTTCGACTTAGTTGATGATCGCGAGCACATCGGACTCGCGGAGGATGAGCAGCTGCTCACCTTCGATCGTCACCTCGGTGCCACTGTACTTCCCGTACAGCACCTTGTCGCCGACCTTCACGTCCATCGGCACACGTGTTTCCTTCTCGAAACGTCCCGGTCCAACAGCAACGACGGCGCCCTGCTGGGGCTTTTCCTTCGCCGTATCCGGGATGTACAGCCCGCCACGCATCTGCTCGGTTTCTTCGAGCGGCTTGACAACGACGCGATCGGCGAGCGGCGCTACTTTCGCGGCACTCTGAGTGGTCATAAGTCCTGGTCTCCTGCGTATGTGTCAGGGGATCGAACGAGTTACTAGCTCGGTGTTAGCACTCGGGAGGGTTGAGTGCTAACGCAGGGGGAGTCTAAGCGGCACGGCCGATGGCGTCAAGGCGTCTCGCGGCGGGCTGATATTTCATAAGTGTTTGGCATGGAACACTTTACGGAGTTCAGAATGTGCCGTTTCGACGCACAAGACACCGCCCGTCATGCCGAAATGACGCCAATACTGCTACAATGGCGGACTGGTCCGCGGTGCCAGAATGTCAGCGCGATCGTCGTCGAACAGCAGCGAGCCTGATCGGAATGCGCTCGCGATGCCGTCACGATCGGGCGCGATGAGGAGCGCCCCGTCGGCCGCGATACCCGCGACGATGCCGACGCCGGGCGCGCGCACTCGGCGCCCACGCGCCATGTCGCGGTCATGCCACGCGGCGCGTTCGTCGTCGGTTAGCACGTCCTGATACATCGCCGCCGCCCGCACGCGGGGAATGACCGCCTGCAGCAGCGTCGCGCGCGATACCCCATCCCGGACGGCCGCCGCACCGGGCCACTCGATCGGAGCCCGGCGATTAATGCCGATGCCGATGGCCACCCAGTCGACGTGTGCGTCACGCCACCGCGCTTCGACCAAAATGCCGGCGAGCTTCCCATCGCCTGCGAAGACATCGTTGGGCCATTTGAGCCCGAGCGGTTGGTCCACGAACGGCGCGAGCGCCTGGGCCAGTGCGAGTCCCAATCGCAGCGACAGAACGCCCAGCGCCCGCGGATCCGCGGGCCGTTCGACGAGGGTCATCCACAGCCCTGCCCCATCGGCGGAGGCCCATCGATTCCCGCCGCGCCCACGTCCAACGGATTGGCGATCGGCGACCACGAGCACGCCGGCGGGTGCGCCCTCGGCGGCGAGTGCGTGGGCGATATCCATCGTGGAGGGCACCAGCCGCTCGTGCACGATGGACGCGAGGCCCAAGGAGGACGCCGACGGGAGCGGCTCCTCCCGAGAGAGGCTGGCCGAGGCGGCGAGATCCTCGGTGTCGTGCAGATCGCTCAGGGGATCGCTCAGCCGCGTACCGCGAGCGTGATGAACACCGCCGCGGCCAGGAGCAACCGATAGACGGCAAAGACGCCGAAGCTGTGCTTGCTGATGTAGCGCAGCAGTACGGTGATGGCGAGCCAACTGCTGATCGCGGCCGAGGCCACGCCAGCGATGAGTGGGAGCGAGAGCCCCTCTGTGCGTATCGCCTCGGGCATTTTGAGTACTACCGCCGCGACGGTGATGGGCATACTGAGCAAAAAGCTGAATCGCGCCGCACTTGGCCGATCGAGCGAGAGCGCGCGCCCGGCGGTGATGGTGGATCCAGAGCGCGAGACGCCGGGAATGAGCGCGAGTACCTGCGCGCAGCCGATAATGATGGCATCGCGGAGAGTGACCTCATCGATCGCACGCGTCCGTACGCTCCACCGATCGACCGCCCAGAGCACGACGCCCATGATCGCCAGCATGGACGCGATGAGGGCCGGCGACCGGAACGTGCTGTCGGCGTAGTCTTCGAGCATTAGCCCGCCGATGCCGGCGGGAATCGTGGCCACCACGAGATACAACGCGCGGCGTTCGTGCACCGTCTCGATGCGTCGCGTTTTGACGATGTTCAGCGTACTGCCAACCATCGCGATCCAGTCCGCGCGGAAGTACCACACCAGCGCCAGCAGTGTGCCGAAATGGAGCGCGACGTCGAAGGCGAGTCCGGGATCCTGAAAATCAAGGAAGTACGGGGCCAGCGCCAAATGGGCCGAGCTGGACACGGGCAGCAGCTCGGCGAAGCCCTGGACGAGACCGAGAATGATGGCGTGTGCGAGTGTCATGCGGGTACGTGAGACGGCTTGGGGAAGGCAGCGACCGTGCGTTCGTAGAGGGCTTCGTACTGCGCGACGACGGCATCCTGCGAAAACCGAAGGCGTGCATCCGCGGCGGCGGCATCGCTCATTGCCTGCCAGCGCACTGGGTCAGCGAGCAGGTCGATGCTGGCACGCGCCATTGCCTCGACATCGCCGACCGCGCACAAATATCCGGTGACGCCATTCGTGACGACCTCCGGTAACCCGCCGGCGTTGGCGCCGATCACGGGAACGCCGCTGGCCAAGGCTTCCAAGGCGCTCAAACCGAACGACTCGTTGTCACTGGTCAGCAGAAAGAGATCGGCACCCGCCAAGAGCGGGGCGATGGCGTCGATCTTTCCCAAGAACACGATGGACTCCGCGACACCCAATTCGCGTGCTTCGTCTTCCGCCTCGACGCGCTCTGGGCCATCGCCGATCATGACTAACAGGGATGGGATCTCCGCGTTCACGCGCGCGAACACCTTCACGATGTCCCGCACGCGCTTGACGGCGCGGAAGTTCGAGATGTGCATCAACACCCGCCGATTCTGCACGACCTCGGAAGGGAGCGGGAAGACATGTTGCGCGCGATCGAAGAGTGCTGGATCGATGAAGTTGTGAATCACCTGCACGTCCGACCCCACGCACCCGAAGGCGCGATACGTTTCGTCGCGTAGGTAGTGCGACACCGCCGTGACGGCGTCGGACTTCTCGATGGAGAAGCGCGTAATGGAGTAGAACGACCGTTCCTGCCCGACGATGGTGATATCGGTGCCATGCAGCGTCGTGACGACCCGCACGTCAGCTCCACCTTCGCGCAGCATCTCACGCGCGATCCAGGCGCTGGTGGCATGCGGGATGGCGTAATGGCAATGCAGCACATCCAACTGATGATCGCGCACGACCTCGTGCATACGTACGGCCAACGCCAAGTCGTACGGCGGATATTCGAAGAGGGGATAACGCCCGACATCCACCTCGTGGAAGAACACACGCGGCAGGAAATTCGGCAGCCGAAACGGCTGCTGATAGGTGATGAAATGGACTTCGTGCCCACGCGCGGCGAGCGCGATGCCCAGTTCCGTGGCCACCGCGCCCGACCCGCCGTACGTCGGATAGCAGGTGATTCCGATCTTCATGTGCCACTCCCGTCTTCGGATTCCCACCACGCGCACGCCAGCTCGAACGCGTTCGGCTCACTGCTGTCGATACGCGTCACACACTCGGCGGGCAGCTGATTCCGGAACCACGTGCGCTGTCGCTTCGCATATTGGCGTGTCTCAATAATCACCCGCTGCACCGCCTCGGCCGTCACGATTGTGCCACGGACCGCCGCGAGCACCGTACCGTACCCGCTGGCGTTCCATGCCGGTGCATCCAACGGTACGTGCGTCATCAGGCGGTGCACTTCGTCCATCCATCCCGCGGCCATCATGCTCGCGACGCGCGTCTCGATGCGCGTCGCGAGCACCGGTCCCGGATCTACCACAAGATAGCGGAGTCTAGGCACCGCCGTCGGATCGTTCGCGCGCTGCCCGGATGGTTCGTGATCCGGCGACGACGCGTGCGTGGGTGCCGCGGCGTGCCAATCGCTGAGTCGCGTGCCGCTCAAGAGCGCCGTTTCGATGGCGCGCAGACGCTGTGTGCGACCGAGGGCGGCGCGCGGTGGATCGAGTCGTCGACACCACCGCTCGATCTCCTCCGCGTCGAGCGTCGCCAGCCACTGCTCGAGGGCCGTGCGACGGGATGGGTCGAGGGCGGGTGCCGCGTCGAGCGGCTCGGCCAACGCGCGGATGTAGAAGCCGGTACCGCCGACAATCAGGGGCGTGCGTCCGTTCGCCTGAGCATCGCGTATCCACCCGATGGCCTCGTCGACCCACCGGTGAGCCGAATAGCGTACGGTGGGGGACAATACGTCGATCCCGTAATGCGGCACGCGCTCTCGATCGGCGCGGGTCGGCTTGGCGGTACCGACATCGAATCCCTCATACACTTGCCGCGAATCGGCACTGAGTATCGCGCCGCTGTAGCGCTCGGCGAGGCGCATCGCGATGTCCGACTTCCCCGCCGCCGTCGGTCCGACGATGACGCGAACACTCGGTGGCGCGACGACGGGGGGCTTCATTTGCGTCCGAAGCGCCGGTCGAGTTCGTCCCAGGACAAGCGCACGATGGTGGAGCGGCCGTGTACATCGTGCGCGGGGAGTTTGGTGTTTGCTAAGGCGATGTAGAGCGCGCGCATCTCTCCAGGCGAGAGCGCGTCGCCGGCCTTGATGGCGGCCTTGCAGGCGAAGGTCGCCGCCAGCCGCTCGTGTCGTCGCGCATCGCCCGGGGAACGATCGCCGGTGAGGGCGGCCAGCGTCTCCCGGAGACAGCGTTCGGCATCGAAGCGCGGGTGCGGCATGGGCACCGCCTGGACGAGCAGCGAATGTCCGCCGAACGGCTCGATCTCGAAGCCGAGTGCGTCGAAGGCGGCGCGGTGCGCTTCGAAGGCTTCGGCCTCATCGGGACCTAAGTGCAGCGTCATGGGAAAGAGCAACCGTTGCGACGGCGACTCGCCGCGCTCGAGCGTCCCCATGAAGCCTTCGTAGAGCACGCGTTCGTGCGCGGAATGCTGATCGATGAGCACCACCCCGTCCTCGTGCTCGAACAGCAGATACATCCGGCGGAGCTGGAGCAGCGGCGGGACGCGAAAATCCTCCGTGAGCGCCGCGGCGGCGCGGCCGTCGGATGAGGCGACGTCGGGTGACTCGTTCGCGGGCGAGCCATCCGCGGACCACGCGGCATCGGCGGTGACCGATGCGTCCTCATCGCGACGGGATGGGGCGAAGAGTCCCTCCCCGGTGGGTGCGCGGCGCAAGGCCTCGGGCTCGAGCGTGTGCACATCCTGACGCCAGTCGGGTGCGGGCGCCGGGGTCCACGTCTTCCAGCCGATGCCGGCGCTGGCATCGAGCAGACCGAGCGCACGCCGCACCGCGTGTTCGACGACGCGTTCGACCGGCCAGCGTTCACGAAGCCGCACTTCCGACTTGGCTGGATGCACGTTCACGTCGACAGCATCCGCCGGCAGTCGCAGCTGCAGGATGAGCGAGGGACGCATGCCGGCCGGCAGCGTCGAGCGATACGCCGCTTCGGCCGCGCGCACGATGCCATGATCGCGCACGACACGTCCGTTGATCATGAGCAGGATGCGCCGCGTCCCAGTGCCGACGTCGGCGGGGCGTTCGACGAGTCCGGTCACGTGTGCGGTGCCCTGCACATCATCCACCGCCACGAAGCGTTCGATTTCGCGATGGCCCCAGAGGGCGGCGAGTCGCGCGCGCAGGTCCGCGGTTGCGGGGAGATCGAGGGCCACCTTGCCGTCATGCCGCAGCGTGAAGTGCACGTCGCGGCGGAGCGCGGCAATGGCGTGCATGGTCTCCACGATGCTGCGCCATTCCGAGCGCGCCGACCGCAGAAATTTCAGGCGGGCCGGCGTGTTGTAGAAGAGGCGCGACATGGTGACCGTGGTGCCTCGCCGACGCGTGGCCTCGCGGGTCTCGAGCACCGCACCAGCGGCGGCGCGCACGAGCGTGCCCGATCCGTCTTCGGTGGCCGTCTCGATTTCCAGCTCCGACACGGACGCGATGGCGGGCAGTGCTTCGCCGCGAAAGCCGTAACTTCGGACGCCGACGAGCTGTTCCGCCGATGAAATTTTCGAGGTGGCGTGCCGTGCGAGCGCGAGCACCGCATCGTCACGGTCCATCCCGCTGCCGTCGTCCGCGATGCGGATGAGCGCGCGCCCCCCGTCCTCGACGGTGACCGACACGGTCGTGGCGCCTGCGTCGAGGGCATTCTCGACCAGTTCTTTGACGACCGACGACGGGCGTTCGACCACTTCGCCGGCGGCGATCTGGTCAGCGACCGCACTGGAGAGGATGGCAATGCGCGACATGCTGAAGGCTAGCGAGCCGCGGCGGAATCCGGCACCGAACCGTCGCGCATCACCGCACGCGCGGCAGGCGGTCGCAGCATGGTGAGGCGATACGCCGGCAGCCATCCACGGCGACCGTCGGCATGCACGACCCGTTGCCAGACGTCGCGCGAGTCTTCGATGCGCACCACATCGCCGGTGGTGACGCCGCCCATGGCATCCGCCTCCATGCCTGGCGCGATGCGCATGGTCTCGGGCCGCGTGACCACGGCGAGCGCCGATGCATCCAGCACTCGCATGCCCCACCACGCCGCGCCACCGGCGGCCACGCCCAGCAGCAGCAGGAGTTGCGCGCTGCTGCGCATCCAGCGTCCGGTGCGCGTCGCATCGAACGCGAGCTCCGCGGCGGCGCCGCTCGCTGCACGCGTTCGGTATGCGATGCCGCCGAAGATCATCCAGCCCAGCAACCATCCCCCGACGGCCAGTCGAAGCAAGAGCGGAACGGGTATCATCGGGACATCCGCGATGCCGCCCCGTGCACCGGCGGGCAACAGGCCGATGCGTTCCTGCAGGTCGACCGCCAGCGGTTCGATGCGCGCCGCACGCTGCCACGCGATGACCGCGCTGACCGTGTCGCCGGCGGCCCACGCCGCGGTCCCCCAATTCGCGAGAATATCCGGCGCGTTGGGCGAGACCTCCGCGAGCGCGGCGAATCGCTGCGCCGCTTCGGCGTAACTCCGACGCGCGTAGGCCTCGCTCGCCGCCGCGGACGGGTCCGACTCGGCCTGGTCCGACTCGGCCGAGGCCGATCCGGCCTCACTCACGGCGGAGGATCGTCCCTGTGCGTGCCCAGTCGATGCGGCCGCAAAAAGGTGCGCACCGCCGAGCGTCACGACCAGCAGGATCATCGCCGATCGGTCCAGACGCGCGCCGCGCGGCACCGCTTCGTCGTCGATGCGACGCAGCAGATCGCGAGCCAGCCCCTCGGCCGCGGAGGCCGACGACTCGTGGCCAGACGCTGCGGGGGCAAAGCCCCTCTCGTCGAGTTGCTCGAGCAGCGCGAGCGCGTCACGAGTGGTGGCGCGCGTGACGCCGCTTCGGCGCAGGAGGCGCGCCACGTAGCGCCGCGACACGAGTGATTGCGGCGACTGCGCGAAGCGGGAAGCCAGCGTTTCGAGGAACGTGCGGCGTACCGCGCGAACGGCCTCACGCACACGCTCGTCCGCGGCATGGCGTAGGCCGTCGGCGCCGTACGCCGTGGCGCTGTGGGGCGCGCCGGATGTATCGCCCGTCGGTTCTGGGAGTGCACGAGGCGGCACCGCGCGGCCACCTGCCGACGCGCGGCGCGGGCGCGACCACCAGAGCGCGGGAATGGGTGCCAGCAAGGCCACCACGATCCACCACCACCAGGCGGATGGCGGCAGTCCGTGGCCGGTCCAGCGGACGGGTGAGGCGACGGCACCATCGAGGGGCCGCAACGAGAGCAGCGCACCCGGCTCGCGCTCATCGACCGTCGCGAGGGTCCCCGGGCGTACGTCCACCGCGACCGGCTCGGATTCGGCCGCGGCGTATCGTGCGGTATACGGATCGAAGTAGGTGTACCGCAAGACCGGTACGGTGACCCGTCCATCGCGTGCCGGGGTCAGAATCCAGTCGAACTCTTTCGTGCCGCGCACCAGCGGACCGCTGCTGTCAACGGCGACACGCTCCGAGCCCGGCACCGCAGACGCCCAGTCGATCTCGATGGACGGACGCGGCAGCAGCTTCACATTACCGACGCCCTGCACGCGCAGCGTGAGTACGAGCGGATCACCGACCCGCGCCGCGACGGTATCCATGCGTACGGCGGCCTTGAACACGCCGACGGCGCCGCTGAAATCCTCGGGGCGTCCTTCCAGCGGGAGCGGTCTCGCGATGAAGGCAGCGCTTTCGGCGCGCACCATGAACTGTTCTTCACGGCTGAAATAGCTCGCGGACTGCGGGAGCGCATACGTGAGCTGCGGCGCGGGCACGGTGTGTCGGCCGGCGGCGACCGGAAAGAGTGCGCGCTGGAACACATGCGCCTCGAATGTCGCCGTGCCGAAGCTGCGCGGCGCCACGCGAATGGGCGTGCCCAGTTCGTAGGCCAAGAGACCGCGCAGCTCGGGCGGAAGGAATTCCGGATTACGGCGCAGTCGCGATCGCGCGTCGGGACTGAGCAACACGGCCACCTGATACGTGGCCTGCTGTCCGACATAGACCGTCTCGGGGAGCGCGATCGCATGAAAGTCGATGGGCCGCTGCGCATTGACGCGGACGCGATCGAGGATGGCCGTGGGCGACTGCGCGGACGCGTGCACGGCGAACACGCCCTGCGCGATCACGTGCTGCACCAGCAGGAGCGCCGTCGCCCCAAGAACGCGGAAACGCCTCACCAGTCCTTCCCAGTCGGCGGCACCTTCCCCTGTCGCTGCTTGCGCCCTTGCACGTCACGCTCTTCCCTGGCCGCACTGTTCAGCAGCGCCTCGGCCTGACGTTGGTCGAGCGGACCAGACGATGGCGACGGCTGCGGTTGCGGCGGTGCATCATTCTGCCCGCCGCCACCACCTCCTCCGCCGCTCGTTGGCGGCGTATGTCGCAGGGCGAGCTCGTAGTTCCACTTCGCATCGCCGTCGCCGGCACGATCCTCGAGCAGGGCGCGGAACGCGGCGCGCGCCGCACTGAGGGCGCGATCCGACTCGGGGTTGTCCGGCATACGACCAAGCTCCAGCTGCGCGAGGCCGGCGTTGTAGCGGGCACGCATGCGCAACTCGCCGTCGGTGCTGCGACGCACGGCTTCGAGCAGTTCCACCGCTTCGGTGAGGGAGTCAGCCCCGATGAGTGCCGTGCCCAGATTGTAGCGCGTCACGGCGGATGTATCGCCTTTCGCCATGAGCGCGCGATAGGCACGAATGGCGCCGTGCACGTCTCCCTGCCCGAACAGCGCGGCCGGATCGGGGGGCTGGGTGCAGCTGACCGCGTTCACCAGCAGAATACAGAGCGCGGTGATGGCGTTCGTGCCAACGCGTGGACCTCTCGTGCCGATGCGCGACTCGGCATGGGCCGGCGGCTCGTACGGCGGCGTGAGCCGCGTCGTGCGCGGGGCGCGGCGCGCCATCAGCCACGTGTCGTACAGCAGGATGAGCAGCGCCGGCACGAGGACCCAGAGAAACCGGGGCACGGCGTCTTCACGGGAGTCGATGTTGCGGCGGGCCGCCCGCAGCGAACGCAGCGCCGACCGCACGCGCGTAGCCTTGTCCGAGACCTCCGCGGCGATGAACGTGCCGCCCGCGGCGTCGGCCGCGCGCTGCAGCAGCTCGGGATGGTATTGAGTGACCACCACCTTGCCATCCTGATCGCGCTTCTCGCGCATCACGCCGCCCTCACGCACGGGAATGGTGCTCCCGCGTTCCGTCCCGAAGCCGACGGTGACGACGGTAATGCCTTGCGTGCCTGCTTCCTGCGCGGCCTTCTCCACGTCCTCGGCCGGCTCAAATACTTCGCCGTCGCTCATGATCACCAGCGCGCGATCAGCGCTGCCGTCGCTGGCAAGGAGTAACTCGGCTCCTTGACGCATGGCGCGCGCAATAGAACTCCCCGCCTGCCCGACGACGCTGGGATCGAGGTTATCGAGGAAGAGTTCGATCGCGCCGTCGTCCGACGTGAGCGGCGTGAGGATATAGCTCCGCCCCGCAAAGGCAATGAGCGCGACTCGATCGGCGTGCGACATCGCGCGCAGCCGTCGCACTTCTTGTTTCATGCGTTCAAGCCGAGACGGTCGGTCGTCGGTGGCCATCATGGAGAGCGAGGCGTCGAGCGCGATCGCGATGTCGATGCCCTTGGCCGAGGTCGGCCCACGCGCCACACCCCACCGCGGTCCGGCCAGCGCGATGCCGGCCAGCGTGGCGACGGTCACCAGTCGGAGCGTCCGTGCGCCCGGCCCGGTGCGATCACTCCGGAGCAGCCGACCCAAGGCTCCGGGTTCGGCGAATCGCGCGAGTCGTTCGCCGCGCCGACGCGCGCGCACGCGGCGCAGCAGCCACACGGCGAGCGGCAGCATGACGGCCACCACGAGCAGCCACGGCGTATCGAACACGACCTGCGGCATTTCGCTCATACGCGTATGCTCATGGAAGCACTCCGCGACGCGCGAGGATGAACAACTCGGCCAGCAGCGCGAGGAGCCCGATCAGCAACGGCCACCGGAATTGCTCCGTGTAGCGCACAAAGGCGCGCTGCTCGACGATGGTCCGTTCGAGCTGGTCGATCTGCTCGTAAATGCGCTGCAACGCTTCGGCATCCTTGGCGCGGAAGTAGCGTCCGCCCGAGGCCGTCGCGATCTCGGTCAGCAAGGCCTCGTCGATTTTCACCGGCCGGTTCTCGTAGCGCAGGCCAAAAAGACTCCGGCCGACGGGAACGGCGGCCATGCCTTCGCTACCGACGCCAATGGTGTAAATGCGAATCCCGAACGACGCCGCGGCCTGCGCCGCCGTGCGGGGGTCGATGGCGCCGCGATTGTTCTCGCCGTCGGTGAGCACGATCATCACGCGCGAACGTCCTGGCGCGGTCCGCAACCGATTCGCCGCCGTGGCAATCGCGGTGCCGATGGCGGTCCCGTCCTCCAACTGCCCGACTTGCAGGTTGTCGATCGCGGCGAGCAGCACGGGATAGTCGGTCGTGAGGGGCACCTGCGTCAGCGCCTCACCGGAGAACGCGACCAACCCGACGCGATCGGACTTCCGGCCCAGCACGAAGCGCTTGACCTTATCCTTGGCAACCTCAATGCGATTCTGCGGCTGAAAGTCCTCCGCCAACATCGAGCTCGAGATATCCACGGCCAGCGCGATATCAATGCCTTCACTGGGCACGTGCGTGGCCCGCGCGCCAGAACGCGGCTGGGCCACGGCCACAATAAACCCCGCGACGGCCAGCGCACGCAGCCACGGCAGGTACCGCATGGCGCCCGCGCGCGGTCGCGGACCGGCGGCGAGCATCGCGGTTAACGGGAACGGGATCGCGGCCTGATCGCGGCCACTCCGGCGGCGACGCCACCAGCCCCATAACGGCAGCAGGAGGAGGAGCAGCAATACCGGCGGATGCGCCATGTTGATCCCAAACCACGTCGTCGGATCGCCCGATGCCGTGGTCCAGTCCCACGCGCGCCACTGTGCCAGCAACGCCTTCATCACGCCCCGCCCTTCGGACGCCGTGACGAGCGCCGCGCATCGTCCTCGTGCTGCCGACTCGCTTCGCGCGCGGCGCGCACGGCGGCCTCACGCGCGGCCGACTCCGCATCGCGGCGTGCATGGTCCGCCGCTTCAACGGCCTCGACGATGGCCCGTGCCTCCGCCTGCATCTCCCGTGCACGCGCCTCCACGACGACGCGCTGTGCAAACTTGATGCGGTCGGCCTCGGCGAGAAACGACGCGAGCCGATCACGCGGGATCCGCGGGTCGTCGCTGATGCCCACCAGCAGTTCGGCGCTCGTGCGCGACAACGCCGCGTCGCTCACCCGTTCGGCGAGATACGTGCGAACAATGTCGGCCGCGAGTACGACGGCGCGACCGCGCTCGCCCGCACCCGCGAGTTCCAGACGCTGCAGCCGCTCGAACTCGTGCATCGCGCGCCCGAACACATCGAGCGGGGCGCTGGGGCGCCGCACGACGCGTCGACGACGACGCCGCCACAGCCACCAGAGCAGCGCCAGCGCGGCAATCACCGCAACGGCCGGCCCCCACGCCTGCCACCACGGCACCACGCGCGGAAAGAGACCTCGCGGCGGTTTGGGCACATGCAACGACGTATCAAGCGGAAGGACCGTGCGCACCACAATGCGCGCATCCGCGAGCGAGACGGACCGCACGCCGTCGGGCGCGCGGACGATGGCGTTGGGCATCCCGATGGGCAGCGTGCCCACATTCCACGCAGTCAATGCGTACTCGGCGGTCTCACGGCGAAGCGCGCCGAGCGATTCCGTCGTGACGGTGACCGGCCCGCGCATGGCGACGGCCGCCGCAGTATCGGTAATGCTCGGCCATTGTACGGTGACATTGGCGGGCACCTCCAGCGTGACGACGAACGTGAATGGATCACCGACCGCGACCGTGTCCGGACGCACCACCGAGCCGGCTCGGAGCGTGGACGCGACGGCGACGGAATCGGAGACCGCCTGGCGCGCCGGGGCGACGCGTGCGCGCCGCGCCGCGCGTCGAGGCGACTGCGCCTCCACATGATGCGACGGTGTGCCGACGAGCGTCAGCACACCCAACAACGCCCCAAGCAGATGGGCCATCACCGCTCGCACACTCACACGCCGCGGGTCGCGCATCACGGCGTACCGGACGGCGGACGCATAAACGACGACGCGGCGGCCGCGCGATGTGGCGGCGTGCGTGCGCCGGGTGCGGCCGTCGCACTCGTCGCCGCGCGCGACCCACCGGGCGCACGCACGGTCGCCTCGGCGCCGGCGGCATCGCCGAGCGCGCCACGCGGTCCGGTACGCACGGCGCCATGCGGTCGACGCACGCGCGCCCGAAAGAAGGCGAGCAGCGCGTCCACGTATCCGTGTTCGGTATGGACGACGATCTCGTCGAGGCCGAGCCGACCGAACAGACGACGACGTGCGTCGTCCGCCTCAGCTACGCGACGGGCAAAGGCCGCACGCACCGCGGGATGCGACGTATCGATCTCGAGGCGTTCGCCCGTCTCCGGATCTTCGAGTCGCGCCAGGCCAATATCTGGGAGCACCCGCTCAGCGGGATCCTCGAGGGTCACCGCGATCACGTCGTGGCGCTGCGCGAGACGCGCCAGCGGCTTCTCGAGATCCGGCGTCAGAAAATCGGAGCAGAGGAAGATGACCGACCGGTGCGGCAGCAATCGCATGAGCCGGTCGACCGCGGCCGTGATCGACGTCCCCTGCGAACGCGGCGTGTTGGTGAGCAGGTCGCGAATGAGGCGGAGCGCGTGCTTGCGCCCTTTGCGTGGCGGCAACGCATGTTCGACGCGATCGGAAAACAGCATGGTCCCGACGCGGTCGTTGTTCCGAACGGCGGTCAGCGCGAGGACGCCGGCCATCTCCATGGCGAGTTCATGCTTGAATCGGGCGCGTGTCCCAAACCGCGACGACCCCGAGACGTCGATGGCCAGCATGATGGTCAGCTCGCGCTCCTCGACATAGCGCTTGACGAAGGGCCGACCCATGCGCGCGGTCACGTTCCAGTCGATCGCGCGCACCTCGTCGCCGGGCTGGTATTCGCGCACTTCCGCGAACTCCATCCCCTGCCCCTTGAAGAGCGAGCGGTACTCGCCGGCGAAGCTCGAGTCGACCAATCGTCGTGTCCGCACTTCGATGCGACGGACCTGTCGCAGGATGTCGGCGGGGACGGCGGACGCGGGCGATACGGTCGCGGTGGACACGTCGGGTCGCGCCGTGGTCAGGGCGCTTCGACGACGGCGAGCAGACGCGAGACGATGTCGTCGCTGGTCACACCTTCGGCATCAGCCTCGAACGTGGTCAGCACGCGATGCCGCAGCACGTCGGGGGCGATGCTCTTCACGTCATCGGGCGTGACGAACGCGCGGCCGCGCAGAAACGCGTGCGCACGGGAGGCCTGCCCCAGCGCGATGGTCGCGCGCGGGCTGGCACCGAACTCGATGAGCGGCGTCAAATCGGGCGCGCCTGCTTCGGCCGGGAAGCGCGTGGCGTGCACCAGTTCGACGATGTAGTCGACGATGCGCTCGTCCATGTACAACTCGCTGATGCGACGGCGTGCGTCCAACAGTTCTTCCGGCGAGGCGACCGGATTGATCACGACCGAATCGCCGCCGGCCATGCGACGCAGGATCTCCTTCTCTTCGGCGCGCGTGGGATACCCGACGCGCAGCTTCATCATGAAGCGATCCACCTGCGCCTCGGGGAGCGGGTACGTCCCCTCCTGCTCGATGGGGTTCTGCGTGGCGAGCACGAGGAACGGTTCGGCCAGCCGATACGTGGTGCCGCCGATGGTGACCTGCTTCTCCTGCATGGCCTCGAGCAGCGCCGCCTGCACCTTGGCTGGCGCGCGATTGATTTCGTCCGCGAGGATGATGTTCGCGAAGATCGGGCCGTGCTTGACGCGGAATTCGCCCGTGGGCTGGTCGAAGATTTGCGTACCGACGACGTCCGCGGGTAGCAGGTCCGGCGTGAACTGGATGCGCGCGAAGCTGGTGCGCACGGTTTCGGCGAGCGTGCGCACCGTGAGCGTCTTGGCGAGCCCGGGGACGCCCTCAAGCAGCACATGTCCACCCGTGAGGAGGCTGATGAGCAAACGCTCAACCATGTACTCCTGCCCCACGATGCGACGGGCGACTTCGCGCAATACGCCCTGCACGAGTGCCGCGTCGGTGGACGCGGCGGCGCTGGTGGTCACGACTTGCAGCTCCTCGGGAATGATTCAGGGTGGGCCGGTCGCCGAGCGCTTCCGGCCTTCACTGACGGGTCGTCACGACGCGAACGTCGTGCGCGCACGATACCCGTTCACGCGGTGGAAGCTCCCTCGGCGGGCGCAACCATCGCGTGCGCGGGACCGACCCGCCTCGATTACTCGGCGTTCACATCGGAGGCGATGAGCGCCTCGATCATTTCCCGCTCCTTCGGCGTCAGGGCTCGCGTCTCGCCCGGCTCCAGTGGACCGAGTCGGATGGGACCAAAGCTGGTGCGCACGAGACGCTCGACCTCGAGCCCCAAGACGTCGCAGATCCGACGGACTTCGTGCGTCTTGCCTTCCGTGATGGTGATCTCGAAGCCCCATCGACGCTGCCCCATGGGGTGCGCGAGCACCTCGCGCGGCACGACCAGGCCGTCCTCCAACTGCACGCCGCGTCGCGCCTCTCGTGCCGCGGTGACGGCATCGCCCTGCACCGTGGCCATGTACGTGCGCTCCACTTCCCGACTGGGATGCGTGAGCGCATGCGCCGCGCGCCCGTCGGTGGTGAGGAGGAGCACCCCCTCGGTCATGAAGTCCAGCCGGCCCACATACACCAAGCCCGCGACGTCACGCACCAGATCGAACACCGTGGGGCGTCCTTCCGGATCCTTCCGGGTGGTCATCACGCGCGCCGGCTTGTTGAGCACAATCCAGCGATGCGAGGTGACGAGTACCGATACGGTCTCACCGTCGAGCGTGAGCTTATCGACCGCGGGGTCGACGAGCTGGCCGATGAGCGCGATTTCGCCGTTGATGCGCACGCGACCGTCGGCGACGGCCTTGTCCGCTTCACGGCGGGACGCGATGCCCGCCCGCGCCAGCGCCCGCTGGACGCGAATCGGTCCTTCCTCGGTGGCCGACACACTGCCGCCCTTGCCATCGGCACCAGGGAGTCCGACGGCGCGCATGGGTGCCTTGGGTCGGCCGCCTTTGGCGGGACGACGGGCCCCCTTGACCGGTGGCGCGTTTTCAGCGGCGCGTGCGGCGAGTCGTTCGGCAACCAGCGCCGCGACGCGCTCCGCGCCGAGGTCCGCTCCGGGGCCCGTGGGGCGCGGCGCGGCCGCTACTGGTGCTTCACGCGGTTCGTCGCGCGGCGCGCGCGGGGCGCGCTTTGGCGCGCCGTCGCGCGTGGTGCCGGCTCGTGCGGGGCCGCGTTCCGCCCCCGGGCGCGTCGCGCCTTTGGCGGGACCAAACCGCTTGCCCCACGGTGCCGCGCCTTTGCCACCGGACTTCCCCGCCCCACCCGTGGTCGCACCGGTTTTGGGTGCGCCACGCTCGGGCGCCGCCTTCGAGAGCGCGGCCTTGGACAGCACAGGACGCGGCGTCGCGGGGCGCAGCGCAGGCGTTGCGCTCCCGGACGTGGCCGACGGGGCAGCACTCCGTTCGGCCGGCCGCGACGGGCCGGCAGAGGGGCCACGCGCTGGCCCCTTGGACGGGCCGCGCGAGGGTCCAGTGGATGCACCACGGGCCGACCCTTTGGAGGGACCGCGCGAGGATCCCGCGGACGCACCACGCGGCGGCCCCTTGGTGGGCTTGGCCGCGCCAGGCCATGCGCCGGAGGCGCGTGCCGGGCGCGACGACGAGTCCGAGTCACGCCGCGGCGGGCGACCGTCTGGGCGCTTCACTCCGCGACCACGGTGCTACCGGCACCGCGCAGGGCGATCGCCAACTCGTCGGCGCGTGGAAGCTCCTCGAGGTGACGCAATCCGAACTGTTCGAGGAACTGCGGGGTGGTGCCGTACAGCAACGGACGGCCGATCCCCTCACTTCGTCCCACGATGTCGATGAGGCCGCGTTCATGCAGCGACTTGAGGACACTGCCCACAGCGACTCCGCGAATTTCTTCAATTTCGGCACGCCCGATCGGCTGCCGGTAGGCGATGATCGCCAAGGTTTCGAGCGCCGCGGCCGAGAGCCGCTGCGGACGCACGGCGACCTGCGCGCGCTCGATGGCTTCGGCGTACTCCGCGCGGGTCAGAATCTGAAAACCACCACCCTGCTCGACGAGTTCCACGCCGTGCCCATCGATGTCGTAGTGCTCGCGCAGTTCATCGAGCGCCGACGACACCGCCGCCGGGCTGGACTCCGGATCGAGCGTGGTCAGCGACTCGAGCGAGAGCGGGCGCGGCGCGGCGAACAGCGCGGCTTCAAGCAGCTTCGCTAACGGCGTCACGACGGATCTCCACGTTGCCGAACGGGCGCGGCTGCGCGATTCGCAGTTCACCCAGTTTTGCCATTTCCAGCAACGCCAAGAGCACCGACAGGATCTGCCACGGCTCGGCATCACGCCCAATCATGTCAGACCAGCCGGCATTCCGTCGCATGGAGAGCACGATGCGAATGGTGGACATGGCACCGGCCACGTCCAGCGCGCGCGGCACCACGTCGTGCAGCACGGGTTCCTTGGCCGTGCGCAGCACGCGGTCCACCGCGCCCAGCAGATCGGTCAGCGTGAGCGCCAACGGCGCGGCGATGGGCATGATGTCTGCCGCCTGCGGCACCCAGCGACGGCCGAACTGATGCCGACGCGATTCGCCACGATGTTCGAGCAGATCGACGACTTCGCGCATCTGCTGATACTCGAGCAGGCGACGCACCAACTCAGCGCGCGGATCTTCCCACGACTCTTCGCCATCGGCGCGCGGGAGCAACATCTGCGCCTTGATGCGGAGCAGACGTGCGGCCATCTCGAGATAGTCGGCGGCCTCGTCCAGCCCGAGCGATCCGATGCGCGCGAGGAACTGCTCGGCGATCCGGGCGATCGGAATGTCGTAGATGTCCAACTGCTCATCGCGGATGAGCGAGAGCAGCAAGTCGAGCGGGCCGGTGAACTGGCTCAGCTCCACCACGAACGGCGACGAGGTGGCGTCGTTCACGCGAAGAGGGGAAGCGATCACGTGCTGAAGGGGTTGGGCAAGATGAACGAAAAGTAGAACCGTTCGGCCAGAATCCGCAGGAAATACGCCGGAGCCAACCAGGCGTTTACCAGCGGACGTCCGAACGAGAGCACGGCAAAGAGGATCAAGAAACCGAAGCTCCCAAGCCGCTGGTACGACAGTGACCAGCGGGGCGGGAGCAAATATTTGAACACATGCGACCCGTCGAGCGGCGGAATCGGCATGAGGTTGAACGCGGCGAGAATCAGATTGATGAAAATGCCCTGCACCAGCATGAGCTGCAGGATGCCCAGCGGACGCACGAGCGCCGGGACCGACGCCCCCAGAATGCCCACCACGATCACGACCGGCACGCTGGCCACGGCGATCGCCAGATTCGTCGCGATCCCCGCCATGGACACAATGATGTCCCCCCGACGATACTCGCGGTAATTGCGAGGATTGACCGGCACCGGCTTGGCGCCGCCGAAGATCGGCGCGCCGAGGAACGCCAGCATCAGCGGCAGCACAATCGTCATGAACGGATCGATGTGCTTGATGGGGTTCCAGGTGAGCCGTCCGAGCGAATACGCCGTCATGTCACCTTGCTTGAAGGCGGCATACCCGTGAGCGTACTCGTGGGCGACCATCGAGAACAACAGGACCGGCGCTATGAGAACCAGCTGCTGAATGGTGTCCAACGCGGCGGGGGCGACTGGAGACGTACAGAACCGCGGTGCGATCCGTACTGGTGATTCCAAGCAAGTCGAACGTGGAAGCTAGCCCGTCGCAAGGGTGGTGTCAAAAGGCGCGGCGGACCGTTGCTCCGGGATTCTCGCAACACGCCTCGCCGGTCGGGTTGACGCAAGTCCAACCCTCAGATACTTTTACCGGTCTCTCTCGCCTTTCGACGCAGAACAGCGCGCCGTGAAGGTTCAGGCGTCGCGCCCTGTCGGTCGCCGCGCCGCTTCATCCGCTCAAGTCTCGTACAAGAGGTTTTCGTGCCGAATATCAAGTCCGCAAAGAAAGACCTGCGGAAGTCACGTGCGGCTGCGCTGCGCAATCGCGCGCAGCGTTCGGCGCTGCGTACTGCCGTGAAGAAAGCGAAGAATGGTGGCAACGCCACGGAACAGCTCTCTGCGGTGTCGCTGCTCGATCGCGCCGCCCGCAAGGGACTCATTCATCGTAACACCGCTGCGCGCCAGAAGAGCCGCCTCGCCAAGAAGGCCGCGAGCGTCTAACGGGTGCGCGTGCCCAGTGCACGCGGATCACGCAGCATGTGACACGCGAAAGGGGCCGGAATCCATGATTCCAGCCCCTTTCGCGTGTGTCCATCCGACCCATCAGAACGCGGCCAGCTCGCCGCCGCAGCGCTCGCAGTACCACTCTGTCGGGAAATTCATCGTGCTGCACTCGGTGCAGCGCAGCGTCTTCTGCTGATCGCCGGCGGGCGCCGACGCCCGTGCAGCGCCAGTCGGCGCCGTCGGATCGACGACCGACCGTAGGAACGCGAGATCGTCGAAGGCTTCGCGCCCGCTGGACGCCTCTGGACTCGGCGCGGCATCCGGCGTGTTCGGGGCGGGCGCACCGGCCGCGGAAGATGTCAGCGACGATTCCTGCGGCGTCACGGCTGCCGTCGCGCGGGCCGGGGGGGCCATGCGCAGATCGCCCAGTTCTGCATCGTCGAACACATCGACGCCGTTGAGCCCCGAGGGTACAGCAGGAAGGTCGGGGGCGGCCGGTGCCGGCGGCACAAACCGCTCGGTTGGGCCGGCTGCGGAAAAGACCGCCAGCGCGTTATCGAGTTCCGCCAGTTCCTCGCTGGTGGGCTCGATCAGATCGCGCGCCGTGAGCGACTCCGCCGGCATGAGCCCGAACGGATCACTGTCGCTGAGATCCGCCGTCGCCGCCATGGCCGCCGATGGGACGTCATCCACGTCCGGGGGCGCGACCGCCTCGCTCCGCGGTGCGATCAAGACTTCGTCCATTGGCTCGACGACGGGCTCGACGACGGCCTCGATGATCGGCTCACCCATCCCTTCGGCCTCGACGCTCGCCTCCGCCCCGACAGCGTCGACGACGTCGGCATCCGGCGCACCCGGAACGGCGTCATCGTGCGAGACGTGCTCGCGCAGAGACGATTCGTCCTCCGCCTCACCGCCGGCATTGGCCAGCAACGCCCGCACCTCTTCGACCTCGGCCTGAAGGCTGGTACGCTGCTCGCCGAGCGCGGCAATCTGCGTCTCCACCTGCTGGCGAACGCGCTCCCACCGGTCATCGTCATACTCGCCGACGGCCGTTCGCAGCATCGCTTCGGCGCGCTCGTCCTCGAGTGTTCCGAGGGTGTCTTCGAGCGCCGTGAGCTGCGAGGCGAGCTCGCGACCGGCGGCGGTCAGCCCAGGGACGTGGGCTCGTAAGCGCCCCAGCACGTCATCGCGTCGCGTGGTGTAATCGCCGTGCACGCGCTCGAACACGCGTGCTGGGGTCTCCGCGCGCCGTCCCTCGAGCGCGGTCAGCCAGTCTTCATATCGCTGCCGTTCTGCGACCAGGGCACGCACTTCGTCGATCGACACGTCGCGGGATTCGGTCATGAAAGCACGTCGGTGGAAGAGACTAGAGGGGCGGAGATCGGCACCGGGGATGCGGCGGACGGCAACGGGCGGAGCGCCGCCAAGGCGGCCGGCTCTCCCTCCGGCAATACCCGCGCGCCGCCCAACAGTTCGGCGACGACTAGAATGCGGGCAGCCTGCTCGACGCTCTCCATGCGCGTCATGGCGTCGACCAACGAACGTCCGACCGCCGTGACTCCGTGATTGGCCAGCAAGAACACCTCGTGGTGTGCAGCGAAGGGACGAATGGCATCGGGGAGCGCCGAGGTCCCGGGGCGCCCGTACGGGACCAACGCGACCGGTCCGACGACCACCGGCACCTCCGGGAGGACGTCGGCCGGAATCGCGCGCCCGGCCGTCGCGAACCCCGTTGCGGCCGGCGGATGGGCATGCACCACGGCCATGACGTCCGATCGTTCGGCGTAGAGCGCGCAATGCATCTGCATTTCCGACGACGGGCGCAGTCCGCTGTCACCGGCGACCGTGTCACGCGGCACCCCTGAGGCGCCGTCATTGTGATATTCACCGCCATCGGCGTGGCGCCGGAGCACATGCTGCGGGCCGATGGTGGCCTTATCGATCCCCGATGCGGTGATGAGCATGGAGCCGTCGGCGAGTCGAACCGAGCAGTTCCCTTCCGCCCCAGCGAGCAGGCCGCGCGCGTGGAGCCGACGGCAGGACGTCGCGAGCGCTTCCGCGATACCCGCGATCTCCCGCGCGGTGATGCCCCGGCTGCTCACCGGGGCGTCTCCGTGCGGGATGTCACCGTCCGCGTAAACCGCTCAGTCCTCGGCGCGGTACACGACGCGACCGCCAACGACGGTCACGCGCGCCTGCCCCGTGAACGTGTGGCCGCCGTAGGGCGTGTTCCGTCCCTTCGACTTGAAGCGCGCCGCGTCGACCGTCCACTTTCTCGACGGATCGAACACCGACACGTCGGCGATGCTCCCCCGCGCCAGCGTCCCGCCCGGCAGATGGAAGACGCGCGCCGGCTTGCAGCTCATGGCGTCAATCATCTGTGACATCGACATCACGCCGGTGTGCAGCAGGTAGGTGCAGTTCACCCCCAACGCGGTTTCGAGACCGACGATGCCGTTGGGCGCATCGGCGAATTCCCGCTCCTTCTCGTCGTAGTGGTGCGGCGCGTGGTCGGTCACCAGCAGATCGATGGTGCCGTCGGCCAGCCCCTGCTTGAGCGCTTCGACATCAGCCGCCGTGCGCAACGGCGGATTCATCTTGGCGTTGGTGTTGTAGCCTTCGACCGCCGATTCCGTGAGCGAGATGTGGTGCGAGCAGACTTCGGCCGTCACGTTCACCCCGCGTTCCTTGCCCCATCGCACGAGCTCCACTGAGCCCTTGGTGCTGAGGTGGCAGAGGTGGATGTGCCCACCCGTGAGTCGCGCGAGCAGAATGTCGCGAATGACGTAAATCTCTTCGGCTTCGGCGGGGATACCCTTCAGGCCCAGACGCGCTGACACAATGCCTTCGTTCATCGCGCCCCCGCGGGCGAGCGACATATCCTCGCAATGTTCGGCGACGGGCACGTTGAAGGCGCGGGCATACTCGAGGGCGGTGCGCATGAGATGCGCGCTCTCCACCGGCCGGCCGTCGTCGCTGAACGCCACCGCGCCGGCACCGACCATCTCGCCGATTTCTGCGAGCGTCTCGCCCTTTTGGGAGACGCTGATGGCGCCGTACGGATAGACGCGGGCAAAGCCGGCGGCTTCGCCCTGTCGCTTCACGAATCCGACGGTGGCCTGATTATCGGTGACCGGCTTGGTATTGGGCATCGCACAGATGCCCGTGAAGCCGCCCGCGACCGCGGAGTGTGCGCCCGTCGCGACGGTTTCGACGTCTTCGCGACCGGGCTCGCGCAGGTGCACGTGCACATCGATGAGGCCCGGCGCGACGATCATGCCGCTGCAGTCCACGACCTCGGCGCCATCGGGCGTCGAAATGCGCGGGCCGCACGATTCCACCACGCCACCGCGCAGCAGCACGTCACCGACCGTATCGATACCCTGTGACGGATCAACGATCCGTCCACCCTTCAACACCAGATCACGCGACATCAGGCAGCTCCCTTCTTGGCGGCTTCAGCGAGTTCCGGCTTGCCGCCGGCGAGGAGATACAACACGGCCATGCGAATGGCGAGACCATTCGTGACCTGAGCGAGAATAACAGCGTGCGGTCCGTCCGCCACATCGCTGTCGATTTCGACGCCGCGATTCATGGGGCCCGGATGCAGAATGCAGATGTCGCGCGGCGCGCGGTCGAGGCGCGCGCGCGTCACGCCGAACACGCGATTGTATTCGCGCAGCGACGGAATGTATCCCGCTTCCATCCGTTCGAGTTGGAGGCGGAGCACATTGAGAGCGTCCGCCCACTCAATGGCCTCCTCAATGCGATTGAAGACCGTCACGCCCATCTCCCCGATCGCGTTGGGGAGCAGCGAACGCGGACCACAGACCGCCACCTCGGCGCCCAGCTTGGTCAGTCCCCAGATGTTGGAACGCGCGACGCGTGAGTGCAGCACATCGCCCACGATGCAGATCCGCTTCCCGGCGAGATCGCCGAAGCGATCGCGCAGCGTGAGCATGTCGAGCAATCCTTGCGTGGGGTGTTCGTTGGTCCCGTCGCCCGCGTTGATGACGTTCGATTCGATGCGCTCGGCGAGAAACTGCGCCGCGCCCGACGCGGGATGGCGGATGACGACCATGTCGATCTTCATCGCTTCGAGATTGCGCGCCGTGTCGACGAGCGTCTCGCCCTTGGAGACGCTCGAGCCGGCGACCGCCACGTTGACGGTGTCGGCGCTGAGGCGCTTCTCGGCGAATTCGAAGGAGATGCGCGTGCGCGTGGAGGCTTCGAAAAACAGATTGACGATGGTCATGCCGCGCAGCGTCGGCACCTTCTTGATCTGCCGTTCGGAGATCTCGCGAAACGGCACCGCCGTATCGAGCACCAGCCGAATTTGCTCCGCCGTCAGCGGCGCGAGACCGAGCAGATCTTTTCCAAGCGGACCGGCCATGGCTCAGCCCTCGTCGTCGCGTGTGGCGATCACGACTTCGTCGCGACCGTCGAGCTCTTCGACCGAGACATCGACATGCTGGCCCGCAGCCACCGTGACGGTGCGCCCCACGATGTCGGCGTGGATGGGCAGTTCGCGCCCGCCGCGATCGATGAGCACCGCCAAGGCAATGCGCCCGGGGCGTCCGAAGTCGGCGAGCTCGTCGAGGGCCGCGCGGACCGTGCGGCCAGTGTAGAGCACATCGTCGACGATGACGACGTTCTGGCCGTCGAGGGTCCAGGGCAAGTGCGTTGCGCCAACGACCGGACGCGGCCCGACCGTTTGCAAGTCGTCACGATAGAGCGTGATATCGAGCGCGCCGCGCGGCACCGGCGATCCTTCCTGCGCTTCGATGATGCGGCCGATGCGCTCAGCGAGCTGCACGCCGCGTCGCTGGATGCCGACGAGCACGAGGCCCTCGGTCCCTGCGTTCAATTCGATAATTTGATCGGCCATGCGACGCAGGGTGCGATCGAGCGCACGCGCATCCAGCACGGTGGAAGGCTTCTTGGGCATGACCGGACAATATACCGGCCCTGCGCGCCGAGGCGTACCTCGACGCGCATGCTCAATGCGCCAAAGCGCCTACCACTCGTGGCGGCTGCTGGGGGGCTGGCTGGCGGTCGGGCGGGCCGGCCACAGTCCCGAGAGGGGCGACAGATGCCGGGCCGCGGTGCGCGCGGAGCGCAGACGGTCCTTGTCGATGATGGGGAGCGTTTCAGTGGCCGCGTACATCGCGATGTCACCGGCCGCGTCCAGGGTGGCGCGGGCGAAGCCGCAGCACCAATCCGGCCCATAGGGATGCGCATCCGCCCGTTCGTCGACGCCGAGCCCGAACGCCAGACACTTGTCGGACGCCTCGCGCAGGGTGCGGCTGGACGCGAGATGGGCGACCACCACGTGGTAGCCATCGCGACGCCCCATATGATAGGCCGGCGAGCGCTCCGGCTCACCCGCGATCGGCTCGACCACACCCGCCGCAATCCCCGTCAGCAGCACGCACAGCTGGGAGAAGAAGCAACGCACCGGGTCGATTGCAGGCTCTGCGAGGATCTTGGACATGGCGTGTTCCCTAACGAATTCTGAGGGGGGGCCCACGGAGCGCGGGCCTTCGCCTTAATGAGGAGCAAAGTGCGTGCCGCGGCCGCAGCGCCTCATTTGCCTCAGAACACGAGCAGAACGTGCTTCAAGCGAGTTCAACCGTTGCCTCAAAACCACGACACAGTGCTGCACGCACGCCACACTTTTCCCACCCGACGCGTGGAGGCCACACTGTCAAGTGGCAACTGCTGCGAGCGCCTGCTAGGCGACTATTCGGCGAAGAGCTGCAGATCCGTCCCGACCGCGTCCGCCATCTGGAGGGTCGTCTGCCAGTCCGGATGCCGCAGGGTCACGTAGCCGTCGGAGAGCAGTGAGGTCTTCCAGTCGCGACGCGGGCTGCCAATGGGGAGCAGATCGACCGTGCAGATGGCATCGCCACAGCGCTGGCGGAGCCCGTCCAGCCCCTCGATTCGTGTGAGACGACCGTGCCCGTGCGCCCGCTTGGAAATGCTGGCGCAGTGGTATTTGCGCTCAATGTCGAGCGAGAACGTGCCCTGGGTCTCCGCTTCCGCCCACCCGGTGAACAGGTCGACGTCCGACGCGAAGTTCATGAGATCCACCGTGCGTGCGCCCGGCGGCCGGGCACCAATCTCGCCGAAGATGACTTCGCCGTCGGCCTTGCGATACCACTCCATGTGCGAGAATCCGGTGTCGTATTCAAGCACCTTCAGCACCTGCTCGCCCATGGCGCGGCCACCGGCCACCCACGGGTCGTCCACGTGGCGATAGGACAGCGTCTGCGGGCTGATCCACTCGTTGGTGCGCGCGATGAGGGGGCGCGGGCGATAGACGCCAATGTGGAAGTACTTGATGTCGCCGCGCGCGCAGATGGTGTCGTAGGTGAACTCCTCGCCCTCGATGAACTCCTCGACGTTCATCTCGGGGACGTGCCCTAACTGCGTGAGCGCGCGGGCTACGTCGGCGGCCTCGTCGCAGCGGAAGGTGTCCACGGACCCCGCGCCGGCGATGGGCTTGATGATGAGCGGATAGCCAATGGCTTCGGCGGCGGCCCAGATCTCGCTGGCCGTGGACGCGACCTGATGCCGCGGCACGCGAACGCCGCCGGCGGCGAGGGCCTGCTTCATGAGGTCCTTGTTGCGGAACCGCTGAGCCTGCGCGAACGACTGGCCCGGCACGCCGAGGGCCTCGCGAATCTGCGCGGCGAGTTCGATGCCGGGCTCCCAGAGGCAACAGACGCGATCGACGGTGCGTCCGCCCAGCCAGCGCTGAATCTGGGTGATCGCCGATGCTGTGTCGGTGAACAGATCACCGACCTGCAGATACCCCGCGAGATGGCGCCGTGTCAGCGATGGCAACTCGTGCGACGGTCCGTTGGCCACGCCGAGCACGGAGGCCCCCTGCATGGAGAGGCCGCGCGCGAAGAGCGGCATTTCGCCCGGGTATCCGGGCGTCAGCATGAGGACGGTCAGTGCCATAGCGGAGTAAAGAGAGGCGAGAGGGCCGTGCACGACGACCCGACAACGACACGGCCGCCTCGATGAGATGCGAGGCGGCCGGCGACCCTACGGTGCAACGTGACGTGAACGCGTCAGCCTGACGCGGTTACTGACAGACCCAGGCACCGCCCTGCACCTTCGCGGTGATCTTGACGCCCGTCGCCGAATCGGCGGCGGTAATCGTCACGGACTCATTCTGGCCGTCGTCCATGCTGTTGGTGCTGCAGGCGGCGACCTTGCGGCCGGCGAGATTGCCGGTGCTGTCGGCGCTGAACATGCCGAAGTCCTGCAGGTTGTTGGAACCGGGCGCACGCGTGCCGGTGATCTTGACGCGTGCGTTCGGTGCCCAGCCCTTGCCCTTAAACGTGAGCTTGGCGCCCTGCGGGCTGCGCTCGGCTTCGACATTCAACTGCGGCTTGGCCTGCACGCCGCCGAACGCGAGTGCGGCCTGGGTGGAGAGGGCAAGCGCGGCGATGGCAAGCGCCGGGGCCAGGATCCGGCGTGCGCGCGAGATGCGTCCGGCCGTTCGCTGGGAATCCTGCATGGGTACTCCTCCGTCGGTCAGGTGTCGCGCCAGCGAAGAGCCCGGCTCGATGCCGGTGGGCGCGTGATGAGAAGATGGATGGAAACGCGGTGACTCGCAACAAAGGGCGTCGCGCCGCGGTCAGTGCACGCCGGCCAACTCCCCCGCCATCAGCTCGGTCACGCGCGCCTTCGCCTCGTCCAACGGCAGCTCGCCCTTGTCGACTTTCGCCAGGAACGCCCGCTGCGCGAGGTAGTCCTTGTTCACGACGCCCGCCTTGCTCTGCAGCATGCGCCAGGCCTTCCGGCGCTCGACCGCGAACAAGACCATCTGGCGCGTGACCGCGTAGTACGTGAAGACGCCGTCGGTCTCCACCTTGATGCAGCAACCGAAGTTCGGGATGAAGCTGCGATGCCGCTCGTCAAACACGCGACGATGAATGACGTCGTCCTGGGTGACGAAGTAGAGCATGTCGTTGAGCGGGATGAGCATGGACGCCTCAGCCTCGCTGATGGACTTGAGGTGCTTACGGAAGCGCCCCTCGGTGAGCGCCCAGTGCGCGACGCTAAACGTGTAGGCCTCACCGGTGGACGCGTACTTCGTGTTCCACCAGTCGCGATCGACGCTGGGATTGCCTTTGAGGTCGAAGGCCTCCTGCGCCGTCTCACCCTTGCGCGGGTTAAAGACGAACTCCGGCATGCCGCGCGCGTCGCGCACGAGTTTCGCCTGCTTGGCGCTCATATTGTCCCCCACGCCATGCTCGGGCTGACAGGTGGTGTAGCACTGGTAGAACGCGGTGCCGCGATAGTCGAGGCCCTCCAGCATGGCCTTGTACAGCTTGGGCGCATTGGCGATGGACACCTGCGCCACGAAGGGCGACCCGTGGCCGCTGGTGAAGGCTTCGGCGACGTTCTTTTTCTCGATGAGTTTCCCCTGCGACGCGACGCCGAACTGGTTCATGTCGTAGCCACCGAGCATGGTGGACGAGTCGGAGTTCTGGCCGCCGGTGTTGGAATACACCTGCGTGTCGAGCATGAGCATTTTCACGTTGGGCCGGTTCTGCAGAATGACCTTGGAGACATTCTGGAAGCCGATGTCGCCGAGCGCGCCGTCGCCGCCGATCACCCAGACCTTGGGAAGTTCGCGAATTTCCTGCTCGGTCATGAGGGCATCGTCGAGGTGCGTGAGGGTGAAGTAGTCCCCCTCGGTCATGACGTGCTCGGTGCGATCGAGCAGCGCGTCGCTGAGCCGTTCCGGCGCGACCGAGCGATGGGCATGCCCGACGATGACCGACTCCGCCATCAACCACGAGATGGTGGCGCCGTCCTGGAACAACGAGTTCATCCACGGATACGCATGCGGATTGGCCGGCGGCGTCGAGCCGTAGACCGTGTTGCAGCCCGTACTGGCCCCCATCATCATGACGCTCATGCCGTTGGCGCGGCGCCCGTCGATGGCCTGCAGTTCCTTGTGATTGAAGGCGTCCTGGCGCAGCACGGCCACGAGACCGCTCACCAATTCATCATCGGTGATCGGGCCGTGCGTGGCCTCGTATGCGGCGATGCGTTTGGCCGTATCGCGGTCGTTCTCACCGCCCAAGCCGACGATCACGTGCGCGAAGGTCTTGCGAAGCAACTGGTACTCGGACTCGCTGCGGGCTTTCAGCAGCGCGAGCTTGTCGGCGCCCTCCTGTGCCAAGCGGGCGGCC
>CALQGY020000005.1 GCA_943330235.2 Candidatus Kuenenia stuttgartensis | reverse complement strand
GAATCGGACCGCCTTCGAGATGTGGACGCTTGCCATCAATGGCGGCCAGCGTGTCTTCGACGATGAAGTACGACCCGAGGCTCACGTGTGGTGCGAACTTCTCGAGCACTTCGAGGGTGTTCGCGTAGCTGTGCGATGAGTCCTCAATCACCAGCACGCGATCGTCCGGACGAATGATGGACGGATCGAAACTCGCATGACCGCCACCATGCACAAAGATCCCCTCTTCCGAGAGCGCTTGCGTGCTGACATGATCGTCGATGTCGTACGTGTGAATGCGACGGTGGCCACCGAGCGCGCGCAGCAGATCGTTGAAGTACAGCGCCGACCCGCCGCGCAGCGTCCCGATCTCCAGAATGAGCGTCGGACGCACCAGCGAGATGATCATCTGATCGACCATCAGATCGAGCGGATTTTTGAGGCACGTGACGCCGCGGTAGGTCCCGAAGTACACGCCGTGCTCAAGATCGTTCGTCCGCTCGGGCAGGTGCCGCTCCAGTCGGTCGTAGAGCGTTTGCATCAAGGGCTGGTCGCGAGACGTAGCCACCGGATGCAGCAGGATCTCCGTCAGACGCGGCAGATCGGGGAGCGCGTCAGCGAAGTACAATTCGATGACAGGGAAGAGCGTGCGCAGATCCACGTGCAGCAGCGCCTGCGCGAAGCAGTCCAGATCCGTGACGATGACGGCCGGCGCCTTGCCCTGCGCCACGAGCGCAAACAGGTGGTAGCCGAAGCCAAAACCCAGCACGACCGTGCGTCGGAGTGGGGATCCCAAGTCGGTGGGATGATCCACCAACGTCACCAGCGGTTCCGTACCCGGATGCGTGAGATCATGATAGGGATTCCCGTCCACGACCGGCATGGGTACACCCTGCGCGGTCACTTGTACGGCGATCGGTTCCGGCGACGCCTCGGCGCGGTAACGCTGGTAGAAGCGGGGCTGCCACTCCTTCAGTGATTGCAGGTTGTCCATCAGCAGCCCCTCGTTGGGGCGTGGCGACGTCGTCATCATCGCGGTTCCTCGAAATCGAGCATCGCCGCGCACGCGGCCTCCTGCTGCTCGCGTGTAAGCTGGGGATACATCGGAAGGGAAAGTGTCTGCTGCGCCAATCGCTCGGTGACCGGCAGTCCACCAGCGGGCGCGTACGGGGCGAAGGCCAACTGCTGATGAATGGCCAACGGATAGTGCACCATGGAGCCCACACCACGCGCGGCCAGATGACGCATGAGCACCTCGCGGTATGGGGTCTCAACGGCATACAGGTGATAGACGTGCTCACTGTCGGCACGTTCCACCGGCAGAGTGAGCGTCAACCCGCGGCCCTGCAGCTGCTGCTGATAGCGCGCTGCATGCGCACGGCGACGCGCATTGTCGTCATCCAGATGCGGCAGCTTCACGCGCAGGATGGCCGCCTGCAGTTCGTCGAGGCGGCTGTTCCAGCCTTCATGCGTGCTGTGATAGCGCGTGGACCATCCGTACTCGCGCAACAGACGCACCCGCGTCAGTAACGCCGCATCGGACCCGGCCACCGCACCGCCATCACCGATGGCGCCGAGGTTCTTGGTGGGATAGAAGCTGAAGCACGCGAGGACACCGAAGGTGCCGAGACGTTGGCCGCGATAACGGGCGCCGTGGCTCTGCGCGCAGTCTTCGATGAGCGGGATGTTGTGCGTGCGACCGATCGCCAAGAGCGCATCAAGATCGCACGGCTGCCCGTACAGGTGCACGGCAATGATCGCCTTAGTACGGGCGGTGACCGCGCGCTCGACCGCTATCGGATCCATGGTGCGCGTTGACGCATCGAGATCGACGAATACCGGTGTCGCTCCGCACTGCAGCACCGCGGTGCCGGTGGCGGTGGCCGTCATGGACGGCATGATCACTTCGTCACCGACACCGACGTTGAGCGCGCGCAGCGCAATGTGCAGTGCGTCCGTGCCATTGCCGACACCAGCGCTCCACGCCGTACCCAGATACGCGGCAAACTCTGACTCGAACGCGGCGACCTGCGCGCCGAGGACGTAGCGTCCGCTGTCCAATACGGTCGCGATCGCCGCGTCGATTGCCGGGCGCAGCGCTTTGACCTGCGCACTCGGATCAGCGACCGGAATCACGAAACAATCTCCACGTCGGGAAAGAAGCGAATCCAGCGGCCGCCGCCGGCGACGAACTCCTGTTCCTTGGCGCGGATTTCCGTCTCATGATTCCATCCGAACAGCACCGCGTAGTCCGGATACGGCGGACCGAACGCGGCGCGCGGTACGACGGGAATGCCCGTCCCCGGCGTGACGGTACCGTGCTTGATGGGCGTCGTATCGGAGATGAACGCGATGAGATCGGGGCCGATCCCGCAGTAGTTCAGGATGGTGGTGCTCTTCGAGGTGGCGGCGTATCCCGCCACCGTCTTGCCGGCCGCCTTGAGGTCGCGGAGGAGCGACACCAGCGCCTGCTTCGATGCTTCGCAGCGACGTCCGAATTCCTTCCACCGTGCCGGATCCGTGATGCGCTGCGCGACCTCGCGGTCGAGGTACTCGCGCACCGCCGCCGTGGGCGTGCGCTTGCCGGTGCGCGCCAGCACATAGCGCATCGATCCGCCGTGCGTCATCTGCGGCTGGACATCCACGAGTTCGAAGCCGTGCCGTGCGAACACCGCCGCGACCGAATGCAAGCTGAAGAGAAACACGTGCTCATCGTAGAACTGATCGTATGAGCCCTTCGCCAGCACGTCGCCGGCATAGGGATCTTCAAAGGCGACAATGCCATCCTCGCCGAGCAGGAGGTCGATTCCCTCGACGACGGAGTGCAGGTACGGGATGTGACACATCACGTTGGCGGCGATGAAGGCCGACGCCTGCCCGTGCGTCGCCACAATCGCGCGCGCCGCATCCGCGTCGAAAAACCGCACCTCGGTGGGGATACCCCGTGCTTGTGCAGCACGCGCGACATTTGCGGAGGGCTCGACGCCGACATGCCGGATGTTCCACTGCTGGAAGTTGGCCAGCAACGTCCCGTCGTTCGAGCCGATCTCCACGACCAGCGGGTCATCGCCGCGCAGATGCTCGTCGCGCACCCAGGCGGCAAATCGCGCGAAGTGCTCGGTCATCGCGCGGGATGTCCCCGTGAAAAAGGCATACTCGCCGTGAAACATCTGCTCGCGATCGGGTTGATCGATCAGCTGCACGGTGCCGCACTGCGGACACACCGAGACGGCCAGTTCAAACCGGTACGTGTCGGCGGCAGACACCGCGGCCGGCCGAAAGGCGTTGGCAATGGGTTGCATACCGAAGCTGTGCACGGGAACAGGCGTCCCGGTGCAGATGCGACAGCGGTGGCCAGCAGGCTCAGACATCACGGCCTCGGAGGAGAGGAAGGAGCGTCGGACGCGGAGAGAACGGCTAAGCGCTGCGCCATCGCACGGGCCACCGTGGCCCCATCGAGTGTCGCGATGGGCGCGCCGTCGCGGCGCGAGCCGCATGCCGCTTCGACCGCCGTCGCCAACGCGGACCAATTGAAGCGACCGGTGCCGGCAATGGGCACCGCCCATCCGCCACTGGCCATCACCCAGGACGCCGTATCCGAGTCGGACGCGTCCGGCGCAATGAGCGGCACGCCGAGCGCTGCGCACAGCGGCCACAGTGCGGGCACCGCAGGCGCGAGCCCCGGCGTGATCAGCGCATCGCAGGCGCGCAACATGGATGGCCACAGGTCGTCGGAGAGCGGTGCGGGCCAGACATCCACACGCGCCGACGGCGCGCGGGTGGCGTAGCGTTCGACCAGCTCCGCGTGCCACTGCCGCACGGCCGGTGTCGGTGCAGCCCCCAGCACAACGCGCAGCACCACATCGGTCCGCGCCGCATAAGCACGTTCCCATGTGCGCACGAGCGCATCCGCCGCCCCAAGATCCGCGTCGGTGGCGAGCACCAGCCCGATGACCGTCCCGCCGCCGGCGGGTCGCGACAGGCGCGTCATCGCCGTCAGGTGCGCGGCATCCACGGGCATGCGCGGAATCGTCCAGAGCGCGTCCGGCGAGACGCCTGCGGCGATGCAGGCGCGGCGGGCCACGTCATGCGGAACCCAGACTTCATCCGCCTGTGCAATGGCCAGCGCGACCTCGTCGGCCAGGCGGACACCCGCCACATCACCCGTCGCGACCACCCAGCGCCCCGTCTGCGGACGTTGAGGCGCGTGGGCGTCACTGCGACGCAGGATGGAGAGTGTCACCGCGCGCGGCTGCACATCCGTGCCGTCGAGCAACCGTCGTTCCCACCACACGTGCTGCGCACTCCAGCGGGACGGCCGTCGCGATCGGGACGGCGACACCACACGCACCCGCGGATCAGCGGCCACCAGCGGCGTCAGCCACGCGTCGATATCAAGCGGGCATCGGTCATGGTCATCAAACAGCGCCGCGTCCACGACCACCAGCGGGCCCGGTGCGACCGGCGCACGGGAGCGGCCGGCGGACACGATGCTCTGTCGCTGCACGCCAAGCTCGCGAACACGCGCGGCAATGACGCCGGCCGGCCGTGACCACGGCCACTCGGACACCATGTCCGCACGGGCTACGGCACCGATCTCGCGTGCTTCGGCGCGATCGCGATGCACCCGCTGGAGCTGCGTCACCAGATGCGCCACACTCGGCGCGGCCCACTGTTGGGACGCGTAGAGTGGCATCTCCGGATCGTTGGTGTCCACCAGGCCATCAAGATCCACCAGCAGACTGTTGTCGTCATTCATGAAATCGAGATGGGCGCTCCATCGGGTCGCGATGACCGGCTTCCCCGTCGCCATCGCCTCCATGAACGGACGTCCCCAGCCTTCGCCCCGCGTCGGCGAGACGTACGCATCGGCCCGCGCGTACAGCGCCGGCAGCGCATCATCCGGCAGCATCTGCGTGATCGTCACAATGGGCGCGACATCCGTGCGCCCTCGACCGCAGGCGGACTGCAGGAATGCCTCAATGGACTGGTCGATCACCGCTGCCCGATCGCGCACGTCCAGTGCCCCAATCGGGTACGTGCGCAGCAACAGCGTGACGTCATCGTCCGGACCGAAGGCCCCGGCCCAGGCCCGCAACAGCACATCCCACCCCTTCCGGTAGCGCCATTCGAAGACGCTTAGGAACACCGTGCCGCGCAGGCCATCTATCGCGAGGGGCGGCACCTTGGGATGATAGCGCTCGGCATCAATGCCACCCGGGACCACCACGATGGGGGTCCGGACCCCCGCGGCCGTGAACGTCTCCTTATTGAACGAGCTGGGGACCCACAGTTCGTCCATATCATTGCAGCGCTGCACCCATCTCGGCGGGAGCGAGTCGGTCTCGAACATGGTGCGGCCGATATTGAGCGCGGCGCCGACATCCGGCACGAACGCATCCGCCGGCGCGTGCTGACACACCATCACCGGTGGCTCGATCGCGACGGCGTGCTGGCGCGCGAATAGCTGCAGATGCGCGGGGTCGAGCGCGTCGCGAAACCCCGGTCGCTCCAAAGCGACGGCGCGTAGCGCAACCGGCACCTTGGCCTCGTCCAGCGCACGAAGCAGCCCCCGCGCCTCATCGGCATAGCCGGTGGGTTCGTAGATCGGGCCGCACCAAACGAACGGAGTGGAGTGGACGGTCACGTCGAAGATGTCGGGCTGGTCACAAAAATCATCGCAATCACCACCATGGCGAGCGCACGGACTTCGACAAGTACGCAAGAGACGTGCCCAGAGAATACGTTTCTAACCTGTTGAAGCGCAATAGTTTGCAAACATCACACCCGTCACACGGGACGGTGCAGCGGAAGAAACCGGCGGCCCAAACCGTTTTATGGCTGGCATCGGCAATATTTTCCGCTACCACGGTCCACGATGGCGCTTTCGGTCCAGTCGTTGTCAGCGAAGTCCCGTAACTCGTTGGTAGACAACACCGTTGTACTGGCACGGAACTTGAGTTTACGTGTAGCGCTCACGGTCGACGTTTTCGACCATTTCGCACACCGCACACGGTCCCGCCCCATGGCCTCGTCGCCCTCGTTTCTCCCGTCCGCCCAGGTCACCGCCGACGGTCAACCGCGCTTCCACCTACCGGTTGATGCCGCACATCCCGCGTGGGCTGCCGCCGCCGCCGAGGAAGAGGCGGGCGGTGTCTCCGCCGAAGTGCGCGCGTTTCTGGACGCACAACTCGGCAACGGCGACGTGCTGGTAGACCTGTCCCCAGGCTTCGGCTTTGTCGCGCTGAGCGCCACGACGGCCCCCAACGGCATGCCGACGGTCTTCGTCTGCGGCCTGACCGAGGAGCGCATGCAAGCGCTCCAGGACGCCGCCATCGACGTGGGCGGCTGGCTGGACGAACTCCCCGCCGCGTCGCTGCCGGAGCTCGCCTCCTCGGTCGAAGCGCGCTTGGAGCCCGAAGGACGCGTCTTCGTGCACGCGGATGCGGCCCGTCTGGCAGATGTCGGTGCGTGGCTCAAGCCCGTCATCGACGCCGAGAACGTGCTCGCCATTTGCATCAGCGATGCCGCCACCACTGAGGCCTGGCCTGACGTGGTGACCGCGCTCGACGCGATGGGGTTCACGGCCTGCTGCATCGTTGAGCAGGACGGTGAGCTGATGGTGATGCCGCTGGATGAGGCGCCAACCACGCCGGTCATCGCGATGCCGACCGTGCTCGTGGGCAGCGATCCCACCGACGACAGCGCGTGATCGCATGGTCGGCCCCGTTGCACCGGCGTATTGAGAGCCGGCCTAATGACTGAGCGCCGCGTGGATGGCGGCCGCGCCCTGCACGTGCTGTTCGTCGGCGACCGCGCGGCCCCCGCCGTCGGCGCACCGATGGCGGCCGACATGCGCACCATCGCGCGCGCGCTCGTGCGCGCCGGCCATCACGTCACCGTCTTCGGATGGTACGACACCACCGAGCGCGACGACGGCGTGCAGGTCATCCCGCACGTCATACCGCATGCCAGCGAGGGCGCATCGCCGGTCGACGCGCGCCGCGCGTTGCGTGCACAGATCGTGGCCTTGCACGCCGCCGCGCCCATTGACGTCATTGAGTGGAACGATGCGGCCGAATGGTTCATCGAACCCGTGATCGGCATCGCAGACGTGGTGCGGCTGTATGGCTACCACGTGCGCGCGAGCGACGCGCCGCCGCGCGACTGGCTGTCGCGCGTGCAGACCTGGATGGCGGTCTCGCCACGCGCGTTGGAGGAGACCGTGGCGTACACGGGGATCGCGGCGGATCACACGGCGATCGTTCCCGTGGCCATCGATATAGCCCAGTGGCAGCGAGCCGCGGATAACGCGGCGGTGCATGCGGCGAGAACGAACGCCGATGCCAACGCGTGCATCCTTGTCTCGCCAACGCAGACAGCGGCTGCGGCATCGGTGCTGGCCGCGGTCCGCGATGCGGTCGTCGCCGTGTACCCCGACGTGTCGTTTGTCGATGTGGCGGCACAGACCGATGCCACGCTCGCCGCGGAACTGCGGCGCGCAACGCTCTTGCTCAGCCTGGGCGATGACGATCCCTCGGCGCGACTCCTTCTCGCCGCGCAGGCCGTCGGCGTACCGGTGGTGGGTTCCACACGTGGCGATGCACGCGAGGTGATTCGCCACGGCGCGACGGGGCTACTGGCCGAGGCCACCAAGCCTGACGACATCGCCCGACAGATACTCGCGGTGCTGCGGAGCGCGCGTTTGCGCGACAAGCTGGGCGCGGCCGGTCAGGCGCGTGTGCGGCAGGAGCATGACGTGGCCATGGTCGTCGACGCGCGCATGACGGTGTATGAGCGCGCAATTGCCGCGGCCCAGCAGCGTGCGGCGCACGATGCGACGGCACGCTGGACCCCTGAGCGCGACGGCTTCGTCTTCGCGGCGCCGCACAGCCGCACCGGATATGGCGTGGTTGGATCGCATCTCCTGCGGGCGCTGCAGCGACGAGGTATTCCCGTGGCGTTCCGCCCGATTGGTGCCGTCGACCGCACGTTACTGAGCAACCCCGTGCTGGACGAGGCGCTCGCCGCGCAGCAGACCATCGCGAGGCACGTGCCAAGCGTGCGCTTGTCGCAGCAGTTCGATCTCACGGATCATGTCGGCGACGGACCGCGTGTCGGGTTTACGATTTTCGAGCGCGATGCATTCACCGCCGACGAGCGTGCGCAGTTACAGGCGCAGGATGCGCTGCTGGTTTGCACCGAGTGGGCGCGTGAGGTATGCCAACGCGACGGGATCACCGTGCCCATGCACGTCGTGCCGTTGGGTGTTGATCGCACGGTGTTTCATGAGGCGGTGACACGCCCGGCGCCGTCCGGTGACACGGTGTTTATGCAGGTGGGGAAACTCGAAGTGCGGAAGGGGCAGTTCGAACTGCTGTGCGCGTTTGAAGAAGCCTTCACGCCCGACGATGCCGTGCAGCTGGTGCTGCACTGCTTTAACCCGTTCATGACGCACGACGAGTTCGCGCACATGGCGGCACCGTTTCGTGCCTCGCCCATGCGCGACCGCATCACGTTGGTGACGACGGAACTACCCAGCGCGCATGACGTGGCGTCCTTGATGGCCACGGCCGATTGCGGCGTGTTCGCTGTGCGCGCCGAGGGGTGGAACCTGGAGGCGCTCGAGATGCTCTCGCTGGGTAAGGCGGTCATAGCGACACACGTGACGGCGCACACCGCGTTTTTGTCGGCAGCGAATGCGCGGCTCATCCGCATCGATCGGACGGAGCCCGCAATGGGTGGTACGCAGACCGGTGCCTGGGCCGCCTGGGATATCTCGCAGCATGTGCAGCTGGTCGCGCATCTGCGCGACGTGCACGTGGCCCGTCAGGCCGGCACCCTCACGCGCAACGAGGCCGGTATCGCGACCGCACGCCGTTTCAGCTGGGACGCGGCGGCCGACGCGTTACTGCGCGCGCTGCGCGCGTAGTAACGCGTCGGCCGCCACAAAAAATCGCGGCATCGTCATTGACGACACCGCGATTTTCGTATGCGGACAGCCGGTCCCTACTGCAGCCGAACGCCGCTCGCCTGCGGTGGGAACACATCCAGCGACACCGGATGACGCAGATCATGCGCGTCGTCGCGGCTCACCACCTGCATCCCTTTGCGCTTGGCCAGATTGAACACGATCGGCGCGCGAAAATTCGCGGTGGCGCCGCTCGTCGGATCCATGGGTAACGTGAGCATCACCAGCCCCAGCGCATCGGTGGGCTGTTCAATGCCGAGCGTCGCACGCTCCGTGTCACCCAGATCCACGCCGTAGGTGGCATCGATCACAAACGGATCCGCGAGGAGGAAGGTGACCCCTTCCCCGGTCAGCGACTGCAACCACCATAGCCCCTCGCGGGCCGCCGGCACCAGCGCATACTCGTGATGATCGGGGAAGCCCCACAGTGGCGTGGCGAAAGACATGATCACATCGGGCCCGACTTCGATATCGCCCAACACGAGCGAGGCGACGGGACGGAGAGCGGTGTCAGCAGACAGCGAAGAGTCGTGTGCTACGGAAGTCATGAGGGGGATTACAGATAGTTGGCGAGACTTAGGCCGAGAATTCGCGTCGTCGCGCTCATAGCGGCCTGATACAGCGTCTGTTTGCCTACGAGTTCCGCCATCGCCTTGTCGACTTCCGTGTCTCTCAGATCGGCGCGGAATGCTTTGAGCATCAATTCGGTCCCGTCCAGATTCGTCCGGGCGTTCTCCATTTCATTAATGCGCGCGCCCTGTGTACCGAGCACGTTTTGTACGTTCGCGCTCGCCGCCGTAATACGGTCGGTGGCAGCGCGAATGCCGGGGATGTCATTGTTGCCCAGCGCCGTCGACAGGGCGCGCAGGGAGTTGAGGACATCGGTATCCAGAAATACTTCGGTGCCGTTGTGCACCGGGGTGACAAACTTGTTGTCACCGATTTCCATGCGCGGTGTGCCGCTTGGGTCGACCGGCCCGCTCGCGTCGGTGAGGGCAGAAAAGGTCCCCGTGGCGGTCGTCGGCATCGCGAACGGTGCCTCGCCACTGCGCGTACCACCAAACACGTAGGCATCACCCAGTTTCGTGTTGCCGAGATCGACCGCGAACTTGAGCAGCGTATCGACTTCGGCTTTGACGATGAGGCGTGATTGCGCGTTGCCGGTGGCGGACGATTGCGCGACACCCAGTTCGATCGCGCGCCCGAGACTGTCCGTCACGGAATTGAGCGCCGTTTCTTCGGCGGAGGCGCGCGCGACACCGAGGTCGATGTTGCGGCGGAACTGCGCGATGGCGCGCATCGAACTGCCGACGCGAACGACCTCGCCGGCCGACGTCGGATCATCCGACATCTTCCGGATGCGGATGCCCGACGAGATATCTTCGCGCAGGCGATCCACCCCCTGCAATCCACTTTGCAGGCGGGCCTGACTGTTCCGCGTGATGATCTGGTTGGTAACGCGCATGGCTGGGGTCGAGACCGGGGAGTGTCACCACCGAGACCGGTGGCCACACGCTGCTGGCAGGCTTCTGGTAAAGTATCGGAGGGCGGGGGTCAGTCTTTAGCGCTATTCGGCAGGAATCCGAAAAGCGGCTAAATTTGCCGGGTAGACTGTTACCCGCCATACTTCAAAGACGCGCGCTGACGAACGGGGTCACCGATTCCCGCCAGGCAGCGTACCTCCCGACCCCGAACGTCGCTCAATGGCCACAATCCTGTACGTCGACGACGAACCGAACGTCGGTCTGATCCTCGAGGATACGCTCAGTCAGGCGGGTCACTCCCCGATCGGCGCGCGCGGCGTCCCCGAGGCGTTGCAGATTTTGGAGCGGGGGGGGATCGACCTGATCATCTCGGATTATCGGATGCCCGGGTTAACGGGGCTGGAATTCATCCAGCTCCTGGCGCGCGAGGGCTATGACGTTCCGCTGATCATGCTGACGGGCTACGCCAGCATCGAGCACGCGGTGGCCAGCATCAAGGCCGGCGCCATTGACTACATCACGAAGCCGGTCCGGCCGCAGCAGCTGGAGCTGGCGGTTGAGCAGGCGCTCGAGTTTGTGCGCCTGCGCCGTGAGAATGAGTTGCTGCGCAAGGAAGTGATGCAGTTCCGCAACGAACGGCAGATCATCGGCGACTCGCCGGCCATCCGTCGGATCTTGCAGACGGTCTCCATGGCAGCGCCCACCCGGGCGACGGTCCTGCTGCAGGGCGAGTCGGGCACGGGTAAGGAGCTCTTTGCCCGCGCGATCCACGACCAGAGCGAACGCCGCGAGCGCCCCTTCATCAAGCTGAACTGCGCCGCCCTCCCCGAAGGGTTGGTGGAGTCGGCGCTGTTCGGTCACGAAAAGGGCGCTTTCACCGGCGCCATTAAGCGGGTCGAGGGCGCCTTCGAGCGCGCCAACCGCGGCACGCTGCTGCTGGACGAAATTTCCGAAATGCGGCTCGACTTGCAGGCCAAGCTGCTGCGTGTGCTGCAGGAGCAGGAGTTCGAGCGCGTCGGCGGCACGTCCCCTATCAAGGTGGATGTCCGCATCGTGGCCACGACCAACCGCGATCTCGCCTCGGAAGCGGACCACGGGACGTTCCGGCAGGACTTGTACTATAGACTGTCCACGATTCCGGTCATGATCCCGCCGCTGCGCGACCGGGTGGAAGACATTCCGGTGCTGGCGCTCCGTTTCGCCATGCGGAACGCGGCCGAGTTGGGGAAGAAGATCGAGGGCATCGCGCCGGATGCGCTGGAAGCCCTCCAGAAGTATCCGTGGCCCGGCAACATCCGCGAGCTGCAGCATGTGATCGAGCGGGCCGTCATTCTCACGCCCGACCCCATGATCCAGCAGCACAGCCTCGAAGGAACACGGTTTGGCCTCGCACACTCGCTGGGGTCGCCGTCCATGCGACCGCGCACGCTCCCCAGCGCGGGCAGCCTGTCGGCCTCGACCACATTCGGCGCAGCGTCTGCGGCCACGCCTGCGGCCACGTCTGGGGCCACCTCGGCGGCGGCGGCCGCGCCAGGGGGCTCGATCAATCTTTCGACGCTGAATGTTGCAGAAGCCGAGCGTGTCCTTATTCAGCATGCGCTGACTGCTGCCGATAATAACCGTACGAAGGCGGCGGAACTGCTCGGCATCAGCGTGCGCACGCTGCGCAACAAGCTCAATGGTCCCGGCCGTGAGGCGGACGCCGAGGACGAGTAGTCGGCACGAATCGCCCCTCGTGGGGCGGCAGGTTTTTCCGTCAGGCCCAAAAATCCTAGCCGGATGCGTCGGTCATCTTGACCGAAATGTGGTGCGGGAAAATATTTCTTGTAATTTCGTAAATTATTGTCAGCGAAAGACTTAGAGAGCGCACATCCAGCGCGTTCTGAGGCAGTTTCGTGTCGGCGGCGCGCCGTGGCCCGCGCATTGCTTTTTCGGGGTGTGAGATCGTTCGCACATTCTTCCCGGAAACCCGCCGATGCTCTTCGGATTCATCGATCGCGTCACATCAGCCTCGCCGCTCAAATCGGCCCTCGACCGCAGTGTCGAGCGGTCTCGGAGCATTGCGGATCGAGTGTCCAAGGCCACGCTGCAGAACAGCGACGGCTTTGCACTCCAGGCCAACGGGAAAGCTCCGGTGGCGAACGCCAACCCCATCAATGTCGAAGACGAGATGGTGTCGCTGGCGGATGAGCAGGTCCGCTTTCTGGCCACCGCCCGTCTCCTCGAGAAGACCTACGCCAGCCTGCGTGGCGCCATCAAGGGTAGCGCCGTCTAATGCCGATCGATCCGATTCGCCGCCCCGCGCTGTTGCCGCTCCCGAGCCAGTCCACCGTGCGACCGATGTTCAAGTCGCTCGGGATTGCCGCCAGCGGATTGTCGGCCCAGCGCCAGCGGATGGAAACCATCGCACAGAACATCGCCAACGCGGATGTCACGCGCGGGACCGATGGACAGCCGTACAAGCGGCGCGACGTCATCATGGAATCCGCCTCGGCCGGCAACGCGGTCTACGGCGAGCAGGGTGGTGCGGGCAGCATGGGCAGCGGCGGCGTGTTCGGCTCAACGCCGTTCACCGTGCCGTCGGTGACCACGGATGGCATCAAGCCCATCGTCGTGCCGGTGCTCCCGCGCACCGCGATGATGGGTACGGGACCCGACGCCGGTGAGTACGGTGTGCGCGTCGCCGGCATCGCGGAAGATCAGGGTGAGGGCCGATTGGTCTACGAGCCCGGTCACCCCGACGCCGACGCCACGGGCTACGTCCGCTACCCGGACATCGACACGACGCAGGAAACGGTTCGGTTGCTCGACGCCAAGCGCATCTTCGAGGCCAACGTCTCGGTCTTTCAGGTGGCCAAGTCGATGCTCCGCGCCTCCATCGACATCTAACCCGATACGCTGATGCGGTCGTCATCGCGATGACCGCGCTGTACCAACGTCTCAACGCTCTGCGGGCCCGGGAATCGGTGTGATCTCCTCCTCCTCCTCCTCCTAATCCGATGTCATATCGGTTCCCGGCTCGTAGCGCTCTCTCCCTCGGCAGATCATGAGCATTAACGGCATCACCAACCCGCTTCTCGCGAACCTCGGTTCGATCGGCCGCCCGGAAACGGCGCGTCCGAACGCCGACCGCGCCGGCAACGCCGGTCAGGCGGGCGCGGCGGCCACGGCGCGTCCTGCGCTCAAGCCGCAGACGCCCATCGCCGGCCAGAACGCGACGCAGAGCGCGGTGCCGACGGAAGCGCCTCCGGGTACCGATCCGGCGCTGTGGAGCGTGCTCACGTCGGACGAACGGAATTTCTTTGCCAAGACTGCGGCCCTCGGACCGCTCACGTACAGCCGCCTCAAGGCCGCCACACAGCCTGCGCCGCCGACGGCGCGCGGTGTGCGCCTCGACGTGCGCGCCTGAACCCGAGCAACCATCCCATGCAGAATCGTATCGATCTCCTGACTCGCTCGATGCCGGAATTTGCCGGCCGAGACACTGGCGCGAAGCAGGTGCCGGTGGTGGGCGAGGGGCAGAACTCTTTCGGCAGCACCCTGACGCGCGCGCTCAATGAAGTGTCTGATGCGCGCGATCGCAGTGGTGATCTCACGCAGCGGTTCGCCAACGGCGAGAACGTCGAGCTGCACCAGGTGATGGCCGCGTCCGAAGAAGCTGGGCTGGCCCTCGACCTCTTGATCGAATTACGGAATAAGGCCGTCGAGGCCTACCGGTCCGTCATTTCCATGCAGTCCTGATCCCCGCGACGTTTTCATGGCTTCCTTCGCAGACTCCGTTTTCGGCCGCATGAGTCGCGGCCGTCAGATCGCCATCGTCGCCGTCGGCGTCGCCGTCACGGCCGGCGTTTTCGGCGTTTCGACCTGGGCGACTCGGCCCACCATGGTCCCGCTCTACGCGGACGTCCCGGTCGATCAGGTCAAGAAGATGACCGACAAGCTCACCGAGCTGGGCATCGTCTTCGAACTGGACAACGCCACGGGGACGACGATCCTGGTGTCGAGCACCGACCTCGTCAAGGCGCGCGTGGATATGGCCGCCGAAGCGATGCCGGGCTCGGGCCGTCCGGGACTGGAACTGTTCGACAAGCCGTCATGGGGCATGACGGACTTCACGCAGAAAGTGAACTATCGTCGCGCGCTCGAGGGAGAACTCGAGCGGTCGATCGGTAAGCTCACCAACATCGAAGCGGTGCAGGTGCACCTCGCGCTGGAAGACGACAAGCTCTTTAAGTCGAGCGATCGTCCGTCGAAGGCGTCGGTGACGCTGACGATGACCGGCGGCGTGCCGCCAAAGCCGGAGATGGTGCAGGGTATCGCCAGCATGGTGGCCGGCAGCGTCGGCGGATTGGATGCCGAGCATGTCACGATCGTGGACGCGCGCGGTCAGTCGCTGACCATGCAGGATGACGGCTCGCTCGCGGGACTGAGCAGCCGTCAGCTTGCCGTGCAGCGCGAAGTTGAGACGTACATGGAGCAGAAGGCCGATCGACTGTTATCGAGCCTGGTGGGCACGGGCAATGCGCGCGTTCAGGTGTCCGCGTCGATGAACTTCGACAAGGTCGAGCGCACGACGCAGGCCGTTGATCCCGACAAGCAGGCGCTGGCCACCGAGCAGAAGTCGGAAGTGTCGCCCAGCTCGCCGCAGCAGGGCGCGGGCTACACGCAGACCGCCACCTCATACGAAAACTCGCGCAGCGTCGAGACGTTCAGCGGCGCGACGGGCAATCTCAAGAAGCTGACCGTCGCCGTGCTGATCGCCGACAAGGTGACCATGCCGCCGGCCGCAGCGGCGACGGCCACAGCGCCCGCCACGCCGGTGCTGCCGACGGTGACCACGCGTTCCGCCGAAGAGCTCACGCGCATCGAGTCGCTGGTGCGCAACGCGCTCGGCGTGGACTCGGCGCGCGGCGACATGATTTCGGTGGTGAGTGCGCCGTTCGACATGCCGGCCCCAGAGGCCATCGTGACGGACTCGGTGCCCGCGCAGGATCTGGTGGGGCGACTGCAGTCGAATCCGAAGCCGATCATCGCGATCACCGCGTTGGTGGTGTTGCTGATCGTGGGTCTGGTGGCGATGAGCGCGCTCAAGCCCAAGAAGGTGCCGTTGACGGCGAGCGAACAGCGCGCGTTGGCGACGACGCCCGGCTACGCTGAATTGCCGGCATCGACCTCGTCGACGTCACTGCAGGACGCCATCGACGCGGCGCAGGAGCGGTTGCAGCCCCCGGTCGAGGAAGTGAAGCGGGTCATCGTGCTGCCGAAGGCGCCGACCACGCCCGAGCGCGAACAGGCCATTGCCACAGTTGAACAACGTCCAGACGCCGCGATCCGTGTGACGCGCGCCTGGCTGCGTACTTGAACGACGGAAGATCTCACACGATGATCGCACTCGCCCGTAACAGCGCCGACCGCTACGCTCCCGACCGACTCACCGGTCGACAGAAGGCTGCCATCATTTGCATGGCGCTCGGCTCAGAGCATGCGGCTACCATCACGGCCGCTCTACATCCGGAAGAAGCGGAAATTATCGCGCTCGAAGTCGCCCAGCTGGATCGGGTGCCGCCCGCGACGATCGACTATGTGTTGTCCGAATGGCTCGAGCTCACGCTCGGTGTCGATTCGCTGAGCGCCGGCGGTGTGGAGTATGCCAAGGACGTGTTGGAGAAAGCGTTCGGCGGATTGAAGGCCAGCGCAATTCTCAAGCGTATTCAAGGGCAGCTCGCCGATAGCGATCGCTTCGGTCGGCTGCGTCGTGCGGACCCGCAGCAGTTAGGCAGCACGCTGCGCGGTGAGCACCCGCAAACCATCGCCCTCATTCTTGCCCACCTGGACCCGAGTCAGGTGGCGGCCATCATTCGCGAAATCGATCCGTCGCTCGGTGGTGACGTGATGTTTCGCATCGCGCGCATGGAGAAGGTCTCGCCGGAGATGATCTCGCTGGTTGAGCGGGCCATCGGCAACGAAGCGGATCTCGCGTTCTCGGCGGGCATGAGCTCGGTGGGTGGGCCAGCGGCTGTTGCCGCGGTGCTCAACCTGGTCAACTCGTCGTTGGAGAAAGAAGTGCTCGACCTCGTGGCCGAGCGCGATCCGGGACTCAGCGACCAGATCAAGAACCTCATGTTCGTCTTCGAGGATCTCATCTCGCTCGACGACAAGTCGCTGCAGCGTCTGCTACGCGAAGTGGATGTCAAGCAGTTGGCGCTGGCGCTCAAGGCGGCCAGCTCCGACCTGCGCAACAAGATCATGGGCACCATGTCGCAGCGTGCGGTCGCGGGGCTCAAGGAAGAGATCGAGTTCCTGGGACCGGTCAAGATGCGCGACGTGGAAGCCGCGCAGTCGGATATCGTGTCGAAGGTGCGCGCCCTCGAAGAGTCTGGCGAAGTCGTCCTGAGCGCCGGTACCGACGATGTCATCATCTGACCGCGCCAAGAAACCGATGATGGCGACCCCGTGGGCGCTCGACGAGCTCTCGATTCCCGAGACGTTTGAGCTGTCGGACGCAGAGATGGACGCGGCGGCGGATGCAACGGCGAGCATCGACCTGCATGCGCACTTCGCCGCCGAGCGCACCCGGTTGGAAGCCGAGTCGTACGAGCGTGGATATCAGGACGCGGTGCAGGAGATGCGCGCCGATGCGGAAGCGCGGATGGCCGCGGGCCTGAGTGCGCTGAGCGACGCGCTGGCGTCGGTGCAGTTGCATGAAGCCCGCTGGATCGCGAATGCCGAGGAGAACGTGGCCGCACTGTCTATCGCGGTTGCGCGCCACATCGTGCAACGCGAGGTCACAACGGATGCCACGATCGTGCGCGATCTCGTGCAGCGTGCACTGATCAGCTTTCCCATCGACCAAGGAATTACGGTGCGCCTGCATCCCGCCGATGCTGAGACGTGCAGCAGCACGACCTTCGTGGACGGCAAGGGACGCGAGCAGGATGTGCGTCTCGTGGCCGATGCGCATATCGCGCGCGGCGGCTGTCTGGTGGAAGGGCGTGAGCGCATCATCGACGGACGCGTAGATACCTCGTTGGAACGCGCCTATCGCAGCATCGGGCAGATCCAGGCATGAGTCTCTCCATTCACGCCGATCCGGCATTCGGCGATGCGCTGACACCGATGGTGTCGTCGATGCTCGGCCGTCTCGATCCGAACGACCGACTGGCGGCTTATGGGCGCGTGACGCGCGTGGTGGGTCTCGTCCTCGAGGCCACGGGCCTCGAAGTCGGCCTGGGGTCGCTGTGCCGCATCACCAGTCATTCGCGTGATCGTTCGGTGCTGGCAGAGGTCGTCGGCTTTCACGAGCGCGGCGTGCTCTTGATGCCCTTGGGCGAACTGGATGGTCTGCATCCGGGCAGTTCGGTGCAGCCGCTTGGTCGCACGTTTGGTGTGGACGTGGGGCCCGGCCTGCTGGGTCGCGTCCTGAACGGGCTTGGCCATCCCATTGATGGCAAAGGCAAGCTTGATGTGATCGAGCGCGTGCCGCTGTCGGCGGAGCCACCGAATCCGTTGGAGCGTGACACGATCGACCGCCCGCTGGAAACCGGTGTGCGCGCGATCGATGGCCTGCTGACGATTGGCCGTGGCCAGCGCGTGGGTATTTTCGCCGGCTCCGGCGTGGGTAAGAGCACGATGCTCGGTATGATCGCGCGACACGCACAAGCGGATGTGAATGTCATCGCGCTGTTGGGCGAGCGCGGTCGCGAAGTGCGCGAGTTCATCGAGAACTCGCTTGGTCCCGAAGGGTTGGCCCGCTCCGTCGTGATTGTCGCGACGGGCGATCAGGCCGCACTGGTGCGTGCGCGTGGCGCGCTGGTGGCGACCGCGATTGCGGAATATTTCCGCGACCAGGGCAAGCAGGTGATGCTGATGGTGGACTCGGTGACGCGTGTCGCGATGGCATGGCGTGAGATCGGGTTGGCCACGGGCGAGCCGCCAACCACGAAGGGCTATCCGCCCTCGGTGTTCGCGTCGTTACCGCGTTTGCTCGAGCGCGCCGGCAACGGGTCGCGTGGCGGCATCACGGGCATCTACACCGTGCTGGTGGACGGTGACGACTTCAACGAGCCAGTCGCCGATGCGGCACGCTCGATTCTGGACGGGCACATCGTTCTTACGCGCCGACTCGCGGGGCAGAATCATTTTCCGGCCATCGACGTGCTGGAATCGAAGAGTCGTGTCCGCGATCACATCATCAACGACGTCCAGCGTCGCGCCGGCAACGCGCTGATGCGACTGGAAGCGGCGTATCGCGAGAAGGAAGACCTCATCATGGTAGGCGCGTACCTCAAGGGGAGCGATCCCTATGTGGACGCGGCGATCCAGTATCGGGAGCGTGCCCTGCAATTTCTGCAGCAGCGCCCGGACGAAATCTCCCACTACGGCGATACTTACCAGGCGATGGCGAAGATTGCCGAAGCGATTGAGTCGTCCGTGGCGCGTCGCTGATGTTCAAGTTCCGGTTGCAGCGAATCCTGGAATTGCGTGAGCAGGCCGAGCAGGCGAAGGCGCGCGAACTGGCCGTGGCGCAGGATGTCGCCGAGGCGGCGCGCCGCGATCGCGATGCGTTGGCGCAGCTGCATGCCTCCTCGCGCGCCGAAGTGGCCGCCGCCCATCACGCGGAGCCCCGCATAGGGCATTTGCGTCAGCTGGGCCTCGTGCTCAATGCGCTGGATCAACGGCTGGAGCGTGCCGGCGAGCAGGTGCGCGTGGCCGAAGACAGCGTCGTCGGCGCCCAGCAGGTGCTCTCGGATGCGTCGCGCGATCGGCGGGTGTTGGACCGGCTCAAGGTTCGGCATACGGAGCAATTCCGCGCGGAAGAGGCGCATCGGGACCGCGTTGGCATGGACGAAATCGCGCTGGCCCGATTCTCGCGTAATGCAGAAGCACGTGCCGCCGAGGATGCATCGATTCGGGGGCGCCCCGACTCTGCCGCACCGAAGACTCCCAGGAACCACGGTTCGAATTCATGAAGAAGTTGATCATCCCCGCAGTCATCGCGATCCTCGCCGGTATCGGCGGGGGATCCGGATTTGCGTACATGCGCGCGTCGAAAGCGTTCGCAGCGGATTCGATCCAGCGTGCGGACAGCCTGAAGGCGCATCCGCCGACCGACTCCACCGCGCACGAGACGGTGGCGTCCGAGGGGCATGCGACGCCTGACTCGGCCGTCGTGGGGGAACCCATCCCGATGACGCCGGCCGATAGCATTCGTGCACTCGAGGCCTCGCGTGAGTCCGCGAAGACGGCCGCCGAGCCGAGCGCGGTGGCGCCGTCGAAGGAAGTGCCGTCGAAGGAAGTGCCGTCGAAGGAAGTGCCGTCGGCAGTGCCGTCAAAGGACGTGGCGACCAAGGCGACCCCGCTGAAGGCGGCGGCGTCGTCGAAGCTGGCCGCTAGCGCCAATCCTGCCGAGGCGCCGCATAGCGACCCGGCAAAACCGGCCGCCGCGAACGGCATGCCCGGCAAGAGTGCCACTACCGCCGGCGCGAAAGCGGAGGCCGCCACGTCGTCCGTGGCTGACGTGGTGCGCAGCGCTCGGAACGAAGCGCTGGCGACCGCACTGCCCGAGCAACGCCTCGCCAAGATTTTCAGCGCGATGTCCTCCAAGGACGCCGCGAAGGTGATGGAGCAGATGCCCGATACGGATGTGCGCAACATCCTCGCGCGAATGAGCGACCGGACTGCGGCCGCGATCCTCACGCAGTTTCCGTCCGCCCGTGCGGCAGCCGTCACCAAGGGCGCGACCCGCCCTGCCGGGACCACGCCATGAATATCAATACCGTTTTCACGAACAAGCCGTCGCCGCGCCCCGAGCCGTCTCGCTCTGAGCCGTCGCGCGTCGATAACGCCCGCCCGGATGCGTCGCGCCCGGAGCCGTCGCGTTTCGAGCCGTCGCGTGTGGACGCGTCGCGTAGCAATGCGACGCGCAGCCGCCGCGCGTCGAGCACGGACACGGCCTCTCGCACCGATGAGACCGAGGCGTCGGACAACGAGTCGAACGTGCGCGAGGTGCGGAAGCCGACGCGCGCCGAGTTTGCGGGATTGCTCTCGCTCCTGGCGGGCGCGGGCCCGAAGGTGCGCACCGATTTGATGAAGCAGATGCCGGTCGGCGATGCGTCGCTGATTGATAAGCTCCTGCAGGGATCGGCCGAGGAGGGCGCGTCCCTCCTCTCGGGGAGCGACCTGCTGACGTCGTCGACACCGACGGGCGCGATGTCGCCATCGGATGTGCTGGCGGCGGCGATGCAGCGGGCGCGCGGAACCACCGACGCGCTGCGCTATGGCATTCTGAAGGACTCAACGGCCGACGGAGAATCGTCGTCCATCGACTTGGCAGGGTTTGGTGCGCCGTCCATGCAACCGTCGCCCGACGAGCTGCGCGGGCTCGCGCGGGCGCTGCAGTCGGCCAGTGATCATGGCCGTGGCCGCGAGGTGCTGAGCCGCATTGTGGCGCGGCGTGGCGCGTCGGTTGACCAATTGAAGGCGCTGGGCGAGAACGATGCCGCTGGTGTGCGCGTGGCGCTGGATGCGCTGCTGTCGCGTGCCGGCACGCCGGCCGGGCTCGAACTAGCCAGCGCCGGAGACAACGCCGCGATGTCGGCGGCCGCGACCGCCGCGGCCACCGCGCTGGCGCAGGCGAATGCGGCGTCCGCTGCGGACGTGACCACACCGATTCGCACCGTCGACCCCTTGGCGCCGGAACTCCGCAGCCGCCTTGAGCGGGTGGTGGAGCGGATGAAGGGCGAGTTCGGCCATGATGTGTCCATCGTCGAGACCGCGCGCTCGCAGGAACGGCAGGACTTCCTGTTCGACCAGGGACGCACGCGTCCCGGCTCCGTGGTGACGTGGACGCGCGACTCGGCGCACACGCGCGGCGAAGCGGTCGACGTGGTCGTTGATGGCAAGTACAACAACCCCGAAGGGTTCTCGCGCCTCCAGCGTATCGCCGCCGAAGAAGGGTTGAAGACCCTTGGTGCGCGCGATCCCGGACATCTCGAGTTGCCCAGCGATGGACCGCGTGACAATGGCGCGCGCGTAGCCTCCGCCGTGCCGCGGGAGTTCAAGGCGGTGCCGTTGATTGCGACCAACGCCAATCAGGCGGGGGTGGCGCGTGTGGCGGGAACGGCGGGAACGGCGGGTGTCGCCAGCGTCGCCGGCGTAGCCGATACCGCTTCGTCCCGTGGCTTTGATCGCAGCTACTCGCCCGTGAGCAGTTCGGCACCAGCCACGGTGACCATGGCCGGGCCCGCGAACACGAACGGTCAGGGCCATGCGTCTGGTCGTGGCGAGCGTGATGACCAAGGGCGTTCGACGAACGAGGGCCGGAAGATCGGATCCGCTCGACGCGAGACGCTGGGGGCGACGGAATCGGCCGCCTTCGGTGCGCAGCAGCCGACGATGACCTCGGCGCCCACCGACGCGGGCTCGACGCCGGCCGTGGTGGCCGCGGGGAGCACCGACCGCGTGACCGAGTTGCAGGATCTTCGCGACAGCGCGCCGGCTGGCGCGGTCTCGCGCATGACGCTCAACGTCGATGCGCCGGATGGCGGTCAGGATCGGATCACGGTCGATCTGCGTGGCGCGAGTGTGGCGACGCAGATCAGCACCGACGCGTCCAACGCCGAGCGGCTGCGTATGCGCACCGCCGAGCTGCAGGACGCCCTGGGCCGTCACGGCCTGGAGAGCGACAGCGTGCAGATCTCGAGTGCGGCGAAGGTAGAGTCGGCCGATGTCAGCCGCGCGATCGCCGGCGAGCGCGACGGCATTCGCCTGAACGCGGCACAGCAGTCCGCCTCGAACGACGGTGCGATGAATCAGGGCCAGCGTGATCGCTCGGCCAATGCGCGTGAATGGGATCGGCCCGAGCAGTCGCGGCAGTCGCGCGAAGAGCAGCGGGATTCGGCACGACAGGGTGCTGGCCAGCGTGGCCAGCGTGACTCGTCCAACGGGAGCACCACATGATCACCGCAGTCCGCAACACTATCAGCCCCATGTTCAGCGCGGCAACGACCGGCGGCACGCCGGTCGCCTCTCCGCCCTCCGGGGCGGCAGAGCCGTCGCAGCCGCGCACCCTCCCGACCAACCCCAGCGGCATGGGGAAGGACGAGTTCCTGAAGATGCTGGTCGCCCAGCTGAAGAATCAGGATCCGATGAATCCGATGGACGGCAAGGACATGGCGGCGCAGCTCGCCCAGTTCTCGTCAGTCGAGCAGCTCGTGACGCTCAACAAGTCGATGGACGCGTCGAAATCCGCTTCGGAGGCGACCGCCAAAGCGCTCACCGCGCTCGGCGAGTCGCAGACCACGCGCAGTGACGAGCTCGCGGCGCTGATTGAAGGGCAGATGGCCATGTCGACGGTGGGAAAGGTCGGCGTGACGACCGGCAACACGGTGTTCGTGAATCGCGATCTCAGCGGTTCACTCGTGATCGATTCAGGGACGGTCAGCGGCCCCGGCCGCGTCACCATCACCGACGCCAGCGGCAAGCAGGTCGCGCAAGGCACCATCGACAAGGTGGGGACTGGTCAGCAGTCCTTTGATCTCCGCGACATCACGTTCACCCCGCCGCTCGATAAGGCCGGCAAGTACTCGTTCAAGTTCGAGGTCGCAACGGATGGCGGCCAGCAGTGGCAGGCAGTGAAAACGTACACGGCCGGACGGATTACCGGCATGAAGTACGACCAGGGCAATCCCATTCTGATTCTTGGCGATTCCCTCTCTGTCCCGATGTCTCAGTTGACTCAGATCCGCGGCTGACCGCGAACCTCCACCAGGACCATCCACGATGCTTCGTTCTCTTTATGCTGGTGTCTCCGGCCTGCGCAACAATCAGGTGCGCATGGACGTGATCGGTAATAACATCGCCAACGTCAACACCGTCGCCTTTAAGGCTGGTCGCGTGACGTTCAAGGAAGGCTTCGCCCAGTTGCTGCAGGGTGCGAGCCGTCCCCCCGGAGACCAGGGTGGTATCAACCCGGTGCAGATCGGTCTCGGCATGCAGATCGGCTCGATTGACCAGATCGTCAACCAGGGTAACCTCGAAACGACGGGTCTGAACACCGACGTGGCCGTGCAGGGTGACTCGTTCTTCGTCGTGCGAAAGGGCAACCAGAGCTTTTACACCCGCGCCGGCAACTTCCAGGTGGACGCGGAAGGCCAGCTGGTGTCGCCGGCCAACGGCTTCATCGTGCAGGGACGCATGTACGACAACGGCCAGCTGCAGGACGGTATCCGCGACATCAAGTTGCCGTTCGGTCAGAAGGTCTCGGCCAACCCGACCACGCAGGCCGTGCTCGCGGGCAACCTGAACGCCTCGGCGCCGGTGTTCCTCGGCAACTTCCAGGATCCGCTCGATCGCGCGCTGCCCATCAATGAGAAGGCGTGGACCGAGTCGCAGATCGCTGTGTTCGACTCGCAGGGTTCGAAGCACGACATCAAGATCCAGATGTGGAAGACGTCGGCCAACACGTGGGACTGGCAGATTGATCCGATCGCCTCGGCGCTGACGGAAAGCTTCCAGACGAGCGGCAGCATTCCGCCGGCCGACATCGGCCTGCCGACGCCGCCGTCCGGCTACGAAATCCTGCCGGCGAACGTGCAGGTGACCAGCAGCACCGGGACGCCGTACTCGACGCCGTTGGATTGGTCCTTCTCGGGTGGCCCGCCGCCGGCCGTGCAGTTCACGTCGAACATGCCGTCGAACTCGGAAATCAAGATTTCGTACTTCATGAGCCCGACAACGGCCGTGCCCAGCGTGAACGCCGGCACGTTCACGTTCGACCAGGCCGGCATCATGAGCACGAACATCACGGCCGCGCTCGACTTCGCGGTGCCGGGTGCCAACCCCGTGCAGATCGACCTCAAGCTCAACGGTGGCGTGAACGGCCTGACGCAGTTCGCGTCGACCGCCTCCACCGCGGTGCTCCGCGACCAGAACGGCTACACCGCCGGTTCGCTGCAGAACTTCACGATCGACCGTTTCGGCCTGATCACGGGTTTCTTCACGAACGGTACGACGTCGTCGCTCGCCCGCATCGTGCTGGCCGACTTCAATAACCCGTCCGGCTTGCTGCGTATCGGCGACAACATGCTCCAGGAATCGGCCAACTCCGGCAGCGCGGTCTTGGGCTTCGCGCTGGAAGGGTCGCAGTCGCAGCTGACCAGCGGCGCCTTGGAAATGTCCAACGTCGACTTGGCGCAGGAGTTCACGAACATGATCGTGGCCCAGCGCGCCTTCCAGGCGAACGGCAAGGTGGTGTCCACCTCGGACGAAATGCTCCAGGAACTGATGACCGTGAAGCGGTAATCGGGGGCTGATCGGCCGCTGACAGACCCGGCGCCTTCGGGCGCGGGGAGGAGACGGAGGGCGGAGCCACATGGCTCCGTCCGCCGTCTTTGTCGTTCTCAGCGGGCAATTGTTGCCGGATGCGGCGCGCATTGCCGCCGTCTGATTCTGGGGCGGGCGGGCGCCGGGGCGAGCCCCGGCCGGATGCGGAATCTGCAAGTTGTTCCTTTGCAACGACTTGAAGAATAAATCGTCCAATACACGGGGAATCCGTCCCCGTGGCATCCCCTGTGCTTCTAAGAGAGACATCAGTCCACCCTCACGTCCGCACCCGACCATGGCTACCAAAGACACCCCCGCGCCACCGAGCCCCGAAGAGGCAGCCCCCCCGTCGGGGATGAAAGCGAAGCTTCCGATGATCGCCATGATCGTCGTGGGCCTGGCCGTGGGTGGTGGCACGGGCGCGAGCCTGCTCGGCCCGATGGTGGCCAAGAAGATGGGGAAGGCCATCCCGGCGCACAGCGACAGCGCAGCGGCACACGCGGAAGCCGGCGCCGCCGAGGGTGAGCACGCGGCGGCTGGGGCGGAGGGCGAGAAGGGCAAGACCGGCGCCGAGCCGTCGGTCCACCTGCTTGAGAACCTCGTGCTCAACCCGGCCGGCAGCGGCGGCAGCCGTTTCCTGCTGCTGTCGGTGGCCATCGAGACCAGCACGCCGACCGTCACTACCGATATGACCACCCGCGATGCCGAACTGCGCGACATCATCCTGACGGCGCTGGGGACCAAGACGGTTGACCAGCTGACCGAGATGAGCACGCGCGAAGGGATCAAGGTCGAAGTCCAGAATGCCATCGTCGCGCGCTTCGGGAAGGGTTCCGTGAAGCGCCTCTATTTCCCGCAGTTCGTCGTGCAGTAAGCACGAACTCCAGCGATCATGGCCTCCGAAACACTCAGCCAACACGATATTGACCGCCTCCTCGGTGGAGGTGGGCGCGGTACGCCGCGCTCCTCCGCCGCGCAGGCCGTCGATGTGCAGGTCTACGACTGGCGTCGTCCCCACCGCGTGTCGAAGGAGCGCTTGCGCACCCTCGAAGCGATGTACGAGCGCCTCGTAAAGGGGCTCGAGGCCTGGCTGGTGTCGCGCGTCCGTGGTCAGATCGAAGTGCGTCTGCAGAGCGTGGAGCAGTTCTCGTTCGGCGAGTTTACGCTCTCGCTGCCGATGCCCTGCGCCTCCTTCATTTTCGACATTACCGGAACCGGCCAGCGCGGTGTCATCGACATCGGCCCCGAGTTCTCGACCTATATCGTGGATCGGTTGTTCGGCGGCGAGGGGACCGGTGTGGCCCTCACGCGCACGCTCACGCCAATCGAGCGCATGGCGGTGCGGTCCGTCGCCGACAAGCTGGCGTCGCTGCTCCAGGAGATCTGGACCGACCATGTGCCAATGGACATCAACATCTCCGGGTTCGAATCGTCGCCGGAAATCCTGCAGGTCGTCAATCGTGACGATCCGGTGCTGGTGGCCAACCTCGAGATCAGCACGGGCGTCATCAGCAGCCTCGTCCTGCTCTGCCTGCCCTTCTCGGTGCTCGACAAGTTCTTCACGTCCAGCGGCCAGCAGCGTTCGGCGCTGCTCTCCACCAGCGACGCGGAACGCGAAGCGACCCGTCAGCGCAGTGAAGCCGCGTTGCGTGTGACGCGTGTACCGATGACGGCGTGTCTCCCCGACTTTCATCTGTCGATGCGCGACATCGCGAAGATCGAAGTGGGCAGTGTGGTCCCCACCGGTATTCCCAAGGACGCGCGCGTGATCCTGAAGGCCGGTACGCAGGAACGCTTCATCGGCCATCCAGGCCGTGTCGCCGGCAACCTCGCCATTCGCATCGTTGACGCTGTCACGACGGCGTCGTCCTCTCCCGACTCCCGGTCATGAGCATGAATCCCGCCGAGATCGAGGCGCTGGTCGCCAGCGCCAAAGCGGCCAAGGCTGCCGGTCAGCCGCTCTCGTCTCTCGCCAGCGAACCCGCGCCGGAAGCCCCGGCGCCGCGTGCGCCGCAGTTCACCGACTTTGAGCAGACCATGCTCAACAGCAGCGAAGTGCCGATCAGCATGCTGCTGGACCTCACGCTCCCGATCTCGATCGAGCTGGGGCGGACCACGATGACGGTGCAGGAGCTGCTGCGCCTCGGACGCGGCTCGGTGATCCAGTTGGACCGCCTGGCTGGCGAGCCGATTGACATCTACGTGGGCGATCGCCGCTTTGCCGAGGGGGAAGTGGTCGTGCTCGGCGAACATTTCGGCGTGCGCATCACGCGCATTGTGACCACGGGCAACGCCGCCAACCAGCAGATCGCGTGATGTCGACGCCGTCCTGCTGCCTCGTGTCGGACTACGTGCCGCCGACCACCTGAGTTGTTTCGCCTCGTCTCACTGACCTGACCCATGCTGCTCGCTTCCCTCGGCGTTGTCGCCGCACTCGCCTTCGTGCTCGGTCTTGGTGCGCTCTGTCTTTGGGCGCTCAAGCGCTGGGGCAAGCTGTCACTGACCGCCAAGACGCGGGTGGTGGTGGAAGTCGTGCAGCGCATTCCGCTGGGCCCGAAGACTGGGCTGGCGGTGATCCGCGTCGGAGAGAAGGTGATGGCCGTTTCGGTGGGCGAGGGTGGCGTGCGACCGTTGTTTGAGCTGGACGAGATTGATCGGCAGCGCGTGATCGCCAGCAGCCAGATCCCGACGCCGATGGAATCCAGCAACGAAGCCGCAGCGTCGTTCTCGCGCTTCTTGCAGCGCGGCCGCGCCCCGCGCGCCGCGGACGTGACCACGGTGGCCACCGCCACGGTTGTGAGCCCCGCGAGCGAGCCCGTGAGCGCCGCCGCCGCGACCTCGGCCAGCTACGCCCCCACGATGACGACGTCCGCCCTGACCGCACCGGTCATGAACGCGACGCAGCCGTACAGCCCGCGTGACTACGGGGAGATCCCGTCCTTTCTGACGGCGCCGCCGACCATGCGCAGTGGGCAGCCCCTGTCGTACGGGCCGCCGACGACGCGCCTCGTCGCGACGCCCGACCTCGACTTCCGCACGATTCTCGGGAGCGCCATGGGTGGCGCCACCCGCCTCGCCGTATTGGTTGGCGCCGTGGTGCTGGCCGCCTCGGCCGCGCCGCTGCATGCGCAGGCTGCGCCGCCGACGCCGCCGCCGACACCGCAGACGACGATCCCACGGCCGGTGCCGACCGCCGCGCCGGTGACCGCCGCGCCGGTGACCGCCGCGCCGACCGTCGCGCCCACCGTGCGTCCGGCAACGGCCGCCACGGCCCCGCAGACGTTGCCGTTGCCCGCACTCCCGGCCGGTGCCGGTGGCGCGACCCCCCTTCCGCCGCAAACCTCGCCGGTGGCCCCCGCGGCCCCGACGCTGTCAACGCCCCCCTCGATGCGCGCCCCCGGCGCCCAGGGCGCACCGACGACCGCGCAGCCTGCCGCGCAGTCCGCCGTGCCGCCTCGTCAGGGCAACGGCGCGTCGGTGACCCCCGGTGGGGCGACCTCGCGTCGGCCCATGTCGCAAATGCAGGTGGACTCCACGGCCATTTCCGCCAAGAACCCGCGGGCCGGGACCGCGGCCACCGCGCCGGTTGGTGCGGACGAAGCGATCATGCGCCTCCTGCCGCAGATGGATGTGAAGCTGGGCGACGAGAAGGACGGCGGCCTCCGGCTGAACGGCACGGTCGGCATCGTGGTCATGATGGGGCTGCTGACGCTCCTCCCGACGCTGCTGCTGATGATGACGGGCTTTACTCGGATTCTGATCGTGTTGCACTTTCTGAAGCAGGCCATGGGCACCCAGAGCGCGCCCCCTGCCCAGCTGCTGGGCGCGATGGCGCTTCTCTTGACCGGGTTTGTGATGGCGCCGACGCTGAGCGAAGTGAACAATCGGGCGATCACCCCGTGGCTGGACGGCAAGATGACGCAGGTCGAGATGATGAAGACCGGCGTGGTCCCGATGCGCGAGTTCATGCTCAAGCAGACCCGCGAGTCCGACCTGGCCACGTTCATCGAGATGAGCCGTCTGCCCCGCCCGAATACGGTGGACGACGTGCCGCTGCATGTCCTGATGTCGGCCTTTGTCGCCAGCGAGCTGCGGACGGCCTTCCAGATCGGCTTTGCGATCTACCTACCGTTCATTATCATCGACGCCGTCGTGGCCTCGGTCCTGATGAGCATGGGCATGTTCATGCTGCCACCGGCCATGATTTCCCTGCCCTTCAAGCTGCTGCTCTTCGTCCTGGTGGACGGCTGGAGCCTCACGATCAGCAGCCTGGTCCAGAGTTTTAAGTAGGACGGATGGGGGAGGCCGGCCGGGTCGAGACTCGGAGTCCAATCGCCATTCAAGTATTTGTGGCACCACGTCGACAATTCAGAGCAGTTGATGTTGGAAGCGGAATCGTTCGCGGCGACGCAGCCTCGACACCGGGAGAGTAGGAAGATCGGCCTCGCCGATTCTGAGCGCTCCCGGAGTTCGCGTACCAGGCCAGGCGCCAACTGCGTCGGCACACTGGTCCGCAGCAGGTGGTCGGAGCAGCCCTATGTCGGACGACAACGAGTCCAATGAGATCCTCAACGAGTTCCTCGTCGAAAGCTACGAGGGACTTGATCAGTTGGATCGGGACCTGATCGAGTTGGAAAGCCGAGGGTCCAGCCCGGAGTTGATCGGGCGTGTCTTTCGATGCGTACACACCATCAAGGGCACCTGTGGCTTCCTCGGATTCGGCACGCTCGAATCCGTGGCGCACGTCGGCGAGAACCTCCTGTCGAAGGTCCGTGACGGGGCGATCGGCATTTCGCCCGAGCTGACCTCCACGCTGCTGTCGATGATCGACGCGGTGCGCGGCATGCTCAACGACATCGAGGCCGAGGGCAAGGAGCGCGATACCGATCACAGTGCGCTGATCGCCCGCCTGACCGCGCTCACCGACGGCACCGCCACCGAAACGCTGGTCGCGCGTCCGGACGTTGCGATGAGCGTCGGACAAAGCCACACCCCCGCGCGTCGGATTGGCGACATTCTGGTGGAACAAGGGCACGTCAACGAAGGCGATGTGGCAGCCGCGATGCAGGAGCAGGAGAGCGGCGTCGAGGCGCGCGTCGGCGAGATTCTGGTTGCCCGCGGCGTGACCTCCGCCAGTTCGGTGAAGGAAGCATTGGACACGCAGCAGGATGCCCGCGCGTCGCATGTGGCCGACAGCAGTATTCGCGTGGACGTGTCGCTGTTGGATCGCCTCATGAATCTGGTGGGCGAGCTGGTACTCGCGCGCAATCAGATCCTGCAGTGCACCGCGTCGAACGCGGACAGCGCACTGGTCGGCACCACGCAGCGCCTGAATCTCATCACGTCCGAGTTGCAGGAAGGCGTGATGAAGACCCGCATGCAGCCGATCGGCAATGTCTGGAGCAAGTTCCCGCGCGTGGTCCGCGATCTCGCGGTCACGTGTGGCAAGCAGGTCACGATGGTTATGGAGGGCGCCGAGACGGAGCTCGACAAGACCATCATCGAGGCCATCAAGGATCCCCTGACGCACATCGTGCGCAACTCGATTGATCACGGCATCGAGTCACCGCGCGACCGCGTCATGAACGACAAGAGCCCCGAAGGGCGGCTGGTGCTGCGCGCGTTCCACGAAGGCGGCCAGGTCAACATCGAGATCATCGATGACGGCGCGGGCATCGACCCGGCGCGGCTGCGCAACAAGGCGATCGAGAAGGGCTTGCTGACGGCCGAAGCGGCGGCGCGGCTCAGCGATCGCGAAGCACTCCACCTCATTTTCGCCCCCGGCTTCTCGACGGCGGCCAAGATCACCAACGTCTCCGGCCGCGGTGTCGGCATGGACGTGGTGAAGACCAACATCGAAAAGATCGGCGGCACGGTCGACGTCACCAGCACGCAGGGTGTCGGCACGACGCTGCGCATCAAGATTCCGCTCACGCTGGCCATCATCCCCGGGCTGATCGTCGGCTCCGGTGGTGATCGCTTCGCGATTCCGCAGGTGAGCCTGCTGGAGCTCGTGCGGCTGGAAGCAGAGGAAGCCCGCCAGCGCGTGGAGATGATCTACGACTCGCCGGTGTATCGTCTGCGCGGCAAGCTGCTGCCGTTGGTGCGCTTGAATCACATCCTCGGACGCGCGCACACACCGTGGCCCAACGAGGCCGGTGCGTCGGAAGACGCACTCAACATCGTCATCCTGCAGACAGACGGCATTCCGTTCGGCCTCGTGGTGGATCAGATCAACGACACCGAAGAGATCGTCGTCAAGCCGCTGGGCAAGCTGATCAAGAGCATCTCGGCGTTTGCCGGCGCGACCATCATGGGCGATGGCCGTGTGGCCCTCATTCTCGACGTGCACGGCCTCGCGCAGCGCGCCGGGTTGCTCGCCAATCACGACCGCGACCGTGCCGCCGCCGAACAGCGTGCGGAAACGCGCACGGCCGGTGAGCCCACCCAGACGTTGCTGCTGTTCGGCTTCGGCGGATCGCACCGCATGGCGCTGCCGCTCTCGGAGATTGCGCGCCTGGAAGAATTTTCACCCAACATGGTCGAGCACACCGGTCGGTATGACGTCGTGCAATACCGCGATCGCATCATGCCGCTGGTGCGACTGGCGACCGTGCTGGAGGGGGTCACCTCCACCGCGAACGACACCGACCTGTTGCAGGTCATCGTCTACGCGCATGAAGATCAGTACGTCGGCCTCGTGGTCGATCAGATTCTCGACATTGTAGAGAGCACGGTCAACGTGCAACGCCGGCGTCGCGCCGGTACCGTGCTCGGCTCTGCCGTAATCCAGGACAAGGTGACGGACATCCTCGACATCCGTCGCCTCGTTCACGGTGTAGAAGAAGACTTCCTCGCCACCAGCACGCCAATTGAATCTCGCGAGGTCGCGCTCCATGGCTGATGTCACGCAGTACTGCACGTTCTGGGTTGGCTCGCTCTATCTGGGCATCGACGTGCATAAAGTGCAGGAAGTGATGCGCACGCTCGAGATGACGCCGGTGCCGCTGGCCTCGCCCGCCGTACGTGGCCTCATCAACCTGCGCGGACAGATCGTGACGGCGATTGACATGCGTCGCCGCCTTGGCTTGCCCGAGCGCGACGCCGATCGCGATCCGATGAACGTCGTGATGCGCACCGACGATGGCGCGATCAGCCTCCTGGTCGATGAAATCGGCGATGTCATCGAAGTGAACGAGTCCGCGTTCGAACGCGTGCCCGACACCCTGCAGGGCGACGCCCGCGCGCTCATCCGCGGCGTCTACAAGCTCAATGGCCAACTGCTCCTCATCCTCGACAGCGCGCTGACTGCCGCGCCCGACGCCTCTGCCGCCTTGGTGAACTGATATGCTCCACATCCTCTCGACGCTCGTCCTGTTGGGCATCATTGCAGGGCTCTATTTCCGCCGACGCAACCCGCGGTTTCATGTGCCCATCATGATCGCCTGCTTCGTGGCGGACATCTCGCTGGTGCTGTGGATCGAGATCAACCGGCACGCGGTGGAAACGGTGGTGAAGAGCATTCGCCCCATCGTGCTGGTGCATGCGGGCATCTCGTTGACGGTTGTGGTCTGCTACATCGCGATGCTGTCGCTCGGCTTCGGACTCATTCGCGGCAAGGCGAAGTTGCGCCTCACGCACAAGCGCCTCGGCATCACCTTCGGTGTCTTCCGGCTGCTCAACTACGGGACCGCGTTCTTTGTGGCCTCCAAGCCGGCTCCGGCGCCCGTCGCGCCGATGGTCGCCAGCAGTGCCGCCCGCCCAGTGGCGTGCGTGGTGCGGACAGCGGCGCTGCCGTCCGCTCCTTCCGATTCCCTTCGTCAGGTTTCACAAAAATGCCTGTAACTCCTGCGGCCGCGCGAAAGCGCGCAGCGGCGGCACCGAGCACCACGGAGCCGTCCCTGTATGACACCCTGGGTGGCGCCGCTGCGATTGACGCCGTCGTGGGACAGTTCTACGAGCGCGTGCTGGCCGACGAGACGCTCGCCCCGTTCTTCGCGACGACGAACATGGGCTGGCTCCGCAAGCGCAACACCGAGTTCTTCACGCAGGCACTCGGCGGCCCGGCGATCTACAAGGGCAAGGGCATGGACATCGCGCATGCGAAGCTGCCCATCGAAGCGCGCCATTTCGCCCGCGTGGCCCAGCACCTCACTGATACTCTCGCCGCACTCGGAGTGCCGAAGGCACTCATTACCCGGGTCATCGCGTTGGTGGCCCCTCTTTCGGAGCAGATCGTGACTACCGCTTCCAAGCGCCCTGCCGCGGCGGCGCGTCGCGCTGCCCCCGCCGATCGTACCGCTGCCTCCCGCGCGTCCGCCAAGCCCGCCGCCACCGGCGACGCGCTGAGCCGCGCGATGCTGGAGAATGTGCCCATCAACGTGATCTCGTCCGACACGGATCTCTTGATCACGTACATCAACCCGGCGTCCATCCGCACGCTGCGCACCTTGCAGCAGTACATGGCCGTGCCGGTGGACAAGATGGTCGGCGAGTGCATCGACGTGTTCCACAAGGACCCCGACCTGCAGCGGCGCATCCTCCGCGATCCGAAGAACCTGCCGCACCGCGCGCAGATTCATCTCGGCCCCGAGACGTTGGACCTCCTCGCGACGGCCATCTACGATGACGCGGGCACGTACGTCGGCCCGATGATCACGTGGGAAGTCATCACGGAGAAGATCAAGACCGAAGCGGGCCTCGAGCGCGTGATGAGCATGATGGAGAACGTGCCCATCAACCTCATGATGACGGACACCGATCTCAACATCACGTATCTCAATCCGGCCTCGCGCGCCACGCTCAAGACCATCGAGCATCTCATGCCGATCCGCGCCGATCAGGTGCTTGGCGCGAGCATCGATATCTTCCACAAGGATCCGGCCCACCAGCGCCGCATCCTGCGAGATCCGCGCAACCTGCCGCACCAGGCGCACATCCAGCTCGGCCCCGAGACGCTTGATCTGCGCGCCAGCGCGATCTACAGCGCGCAGGGCGAGTACCTCGGCCCGATGGTGAGCTGGTCGGTCATCACCAAGCAGCTCGAAACGGAGCAGCAGGTGCAGGAAGCGACGGCGCGCGAACAGCGGGCCGCCGAAGAGCTGCGTCTGAAGGTTGATGCCATGCTGCAGGTGGTGAACGCCGCGGCGAGTGGCGACCTGACGCGCGAAGTCACCGTGCGCGGCACCGACGCGATCGGCCAGATGGGTGAGGCGCTGGAGCGCTTCATCACCGATCTCCGCGGGAGCATGCGCGCCATCGGCGGCAACGCCAGTGCGCTGGCCGCGGCGTCGGAAGAACTCACCGCCGTCAGCCAGCAGATGAGCGCCAACGCGGAAGAGACGAGCGCGCAGGCCAACGTCGTGTCGGCCGCCTCAGAGCAGGTGAGCCGCAACGTCGTCACCGTCGCCACGGGTACCGAAGAGATGGGCGCCAGCATCCGCGAGATCGCGGGCAGCGCGGCCAATGCCTCGAAGGTGGCCGAGAACGCGGTGCGCGTGGCCGAAAGCACCAACTTGATCGTGTCGAAGCTCGGCTTGTCCAGCTCCGAGATCGGCAAGGTCATCAAGGTCATCACGTCCATCGCGCAGCAGACCAACCTGCTCGCGCTCAATGCGACCATCGAAGCGGCGCGTGCCGGTGAAGCCGGAAAGGGCTTCGCGGTCGTGGCCAACGAAGTGAAGGAACTCGCGAAGGAAACGGCCAAGGCCACCGAGGACATCAGCCAGAAGATCGAAGCGATTCAGCTCGATACCGCCGGCTCGGTGCGCGGCATCCGGGAAATCGGCGAGATCATCGGCCAGATCGCCGACTTGCAGACCACCATCGCGAGCGCGGTCGAGGAGCAGACAGCCACGACGAACGAAATGGCGCGCAACGTGAGCGAGGCGGCCAAGGGCTCGTCCGAGATCGCCCAGAACATCACCGGTGTGGCGCAGGCGGCATCGAGCACGTCGCACGGAGCCTCCGATTCCCTCCGCGCCTCCAGCGAGTTGAGCCGCATGGCGACGGAACTGCAGGATCTCGTGCGACGCTTCAAGATCTAAGCATGAGCACTCGGCGTGCGCGCGTGGCTGGAGCCGTCAAACGAGGGGCCCAGTTGGCCGGGCTCTCAGCGGATCTGGTGCGCGCGCGGGCCGGGGCGACCGACCCGGCGGTTCGGCAGCGTATTCTCGACCGCCTGGGCGGATTGCATGGCCTGCCCCAGAAGATCGGGCAGGTCATGAGCCTCGGGGAACTCGACCGCGACGACTCCGTCGAGGTCGGGTTCTCGTCGTTGACGGAGTCGGGGGCGGCGCTGCCGCTGGCCACGGTGCAGGCCATTGTCGAGGAGGCGCTGGGTGGCTCGCTCGATCAGCACTTTGCCTTCTTCTCCCCGTTCGGCATCGCCGCGTCCATCGGGCAGGTGCATCGCGCCACGCTCCATGACGGGCGCTCGGTTGCGGTCAAAATTCAGTATCCCGGCATCGGTGACGCGGTCGGGCTGGACCTCGGGGCGCTGGAGTGGCTGACCCTGCCCTTCGGCGGCCTCGGTCGCGGATTCGACATGGCGGCGTATCGCCAGGAAATCGGCAGTATGCTCGCGGGCGAATTGGACTACGCCCACGAGGCAACTACCCTCGAGCGGGTGGCGCCGCTGGCCACCTACGTCCCGCGTCTCGAGATCCCCGAAGTCGTGCGCAGCCATTCGAACGCGCGCGTGCTCACCATGACGTGGCTGGCCGGCGACGCATTTCCCGTGACGCGTGCGTGGTCCCTGACGCAGCGCGCCCAGACGCTCGACACGCTCGTCCGGTTTTTCCTCGAGAGCGTGTTTGACGCCCGGCTGCTGCACGCCGATCCGCACGCGGGCAATTACCGGTTCCGCCTTGAGTCGGGCCGGCCCCGGGTTGGCGTGATCGACTTCGGGTGCACCAAAGCGCTCTCGCCATCGTTCGTCGATGCGCTGGCCCGCCTGTTCCGGTTGGCGCTCGCCAATGACGAGCGCCCAGCCGAGTATCTGGCCTGTTTCGTCGACTTAGGCTTCCGCGCCGAGCTGATGGAGCCGATGGCAGCGCGTCTGCCGGCGTTCGCCGGCATCCTGCTGGACCCGTGGAAGGACTCGGCGCCGTTCGACTTCGACCGCTGGGAGCTGGGGCCGCGCATGAGCGAGGCCCTCGGGGAGTTCCGCTGGAATGTGCGAATCGCCGGCCCCGCGGAGGCGATTTTCGTGGTGCGGGCGTGGCAGGGGTTGGTGGCCTATGCGCGCGCGCTGCACGCGCCCGTGGCGCTCCGGCCGCTGCTGGAAACGGCGCTGGGGGCGTACGAACGGGCCCGAACCACCGTGCGCACGGGGTCAGCCGCCCTCCAACCCGCGGTTCAAGCCCCCTTGGGGTGCGAATTCGTGAAAATTCGCGTCACGGAGCACGGAAATCCCAAAGTCACGCTCACGTTCCCGGGACGATGCGCCGATACGTTAGAGGAGTTGATGCCGGATGATCTTCGGTCGCGACTGGCGGCTGAGGGGACGGATCTGGCGGCAATCGTCGCGGCATCCGCCCGTCGGGGCCACGTACCGGGGCTGTTGTTCGAATCGCATCACAACGCGCAACATGTGCGCGTGTGGCTGGAATGAGGACGCGACGCCGCGTTGCTCGCACTGCTCCGAGAGCAGTTCTGCAGAACGCTGGTAGCTGGGACGTACCGATGACCACTGCTGTTCCGCGCAAGCGCGCCGCCACCTCCCGCACCGCACCTGCGGTTGCCCCCCGCACCGCGGCGTCTCCGAACACCGCCCCTGTCAACGACGGTGCCCAATCCCTCGTTGACGCGATCTCACGGACGCAGGCGATGATTGAGTTCACCATGGACGGCACGATCCTCCGGGCGAACGCGAACTTCTGCACCGCCATGGGTTACCGCCCGGACGAAATCGAGGGACGCCATCATCGCCTCTTCGTAGAGCCGGCGTACGCATCAGGCCCCGAGTACGCGAAGTTCTGGAGCGACCTCCGCGCCGGTCAGGCGTTCGTCGCGGAATTCACGCGGCGTCGGAAAGACGGCTCCGAGATCATCCTGCAGGGCAGCTATGTGCCGGTGCTCGACGCACAGGGGCGCCCCGTGTCGGTCGTGAAGTTTGCCACGGACATCACGGCCACCAAGCTGCGGCAGGCGGACAGCGAAGGGCAGCTCACCGCACTCCATCGCGTGCAAGCGGTCATCGAGTTCAATCTCGACGGCACGATCATCACGGCGAACGACAACTTTCTCGCGACGCTGGGCTACGCGCTCAACGAGATCGTGGGTCGTCATCATCGCATGTTCGTCGAGCCGGCCTACGCCGCCTCGCCTGAGTATGCGCAGTTCTGGCGCCGCCTTGCCGCCGGCGAATTTCAGAAGGCCGAGTACAAGCGCATCGGGAAGGGTGGCAAGGACGTCTGGATTGAAGCGTCGTACAACCCGATCTTCGATCCGAACGGCCGCGTGATGAAGGTGGTGAAATTCGCCATCGACGTCACCGAGCAGAAGTTGCGGGCGGCGAACTATGAGGGACAGCTGGCCGCCATCAGCCGCGTGCAGGCCGTGATTGAGTTCAATCTCGACGGCACGATCATCACCGCGAACGACAACTTCCTGAAGACGCTGGGCTACACGTTAGACGAAATCGCGGGACGCCACCACCGCATGTTTGTGGAGCCCGCATTCGCGAACTCTGCAGCCTACGCGACCTTCTGGGCGGACTTGAACGCCGGTCAGTTCCAGCAGGCTGAATACAAGCGTCTCGGCAAGGGCGGCAAGCCGGTGTGGATCCAGGCGAGCTACAACCCCATTTTTGATCTGAACGGCAAGCCGTTTAAGGTTGTGAAATTCGCGGTGGACGTAAACGAGCAGAAGCAATTGCTCGCCGCCGTCAGTCAGAGCGCGACGTCGTTGGCCGCCGCGGCTGAAGAGCTGACGGCCACCAGTAAGTCGATGAGCGCGAATGCCGAGGAGACGAGCGCGCAGGCGAGCGTCGTATCGGCCGCATCAGAGCAGGTGAGCCGCAACGTGGTGACGGTGGCCACGGGCACCGACGAGATGAGCGCGAGTATCCGCGAGATCGCCGCCAACGCGGCCGAGGCGTCGAAGGTGGCCAGCCATGCGGTGTCGGTGGCGGAGTCGACCAACGGTACCGTGGCCAAGCTCGGCGTCTCAAGCGCCGAGATTGGCAAGGTCGTCAAGGTGATTACGTCGATCGCGCAGCAGACCAATTTGCTCGCCCTCAACGCGACCATCGAAGCGGCGCGGGCCGGCGAGGCCGGCAAAGGCTTCGCGGTGGTTGCCAACGAAGTGAAGGAGCTGGCCAAGGAAACGGCGAAAGCCACCGAGGATATCAGCCAGAAGATCGACGCGATTCAAACGGACACCCGCAGCGCCGTGGCCGCGATCCGCGAGATCAGCAACATCATCGATCGGATTTCCGGCATTCAGACCACGATCGCGAGCGCGGTGGAAGAGCAGACCGCGACGACGAACGAGATGGGGCGGAATGTGTCGGAGGCCGCCAAGGGATCGGCGGAGATCGCACAGAACATCACCGGTGTCGCCGAGGCGGCGGTGGCGACCTCGCAGGGCGCCGAGGATTCGGCCTTGGCGGCGGCGGAGCTGACCCGCATGGCCGCAGATCTGCAGGTGTTGGTCAGCAAGTTCGCGTTCTGAGTCTGGTAGGCGTCGGCACTTCCGTCGACGCTCCACCTGATGTGCTCGAGCAAGAGGAGGATGATGTGGCGCGTGCTCTAATCGTGGATGACTCGCGTGCCATGCGTGCCGTGATCGGCAAGATGGTCAGCGACCTTGGGGTCGAGACCACCTTCGCCGGGAACGGCCGTGAGGCACTGCAGCAGCTGGAGGCGCTCGGCAAGCCCGATTTCGCGCTGGTGGATTGGAATATGCCGGAGATGAACGGGTTTGAATTTCTGCAGGCCGTGCGTGCGGATGCGCGCTACGCCGACGTACCGTTGTTGATGGTGACCACGGAGACGGAGATGTCACAGATCATGATGGCGCTGGATCACGGCGCGAACGAATACGTCATGAAGCCGTTCACAGCGGACATTTTGCGGGACAAGCTGGATATGCTTGGCCTGGTCCCCTCGGCGGCCTGATGCGACGCATCCGCGTGCTCGTGGTCGATGACGCCGTCGTGGTGCGACGGCTCGTGACCGATGTTCTCAACGCCGATCCCGACATCGAAGTCGTGGGGATTGCGGCCAACGGGAAGATCGCGCTCGCGAAGATCGCGCAGCTCGCGCCCGATATCATCACGCTCGATATCGAGATGCCCGAAATGGATGGGCTGCAGACCATCGCAGAGATCCGCAAAACGTGGAAGCGTCTTCCCGTGATCATGTTCAGCACGCTGACCGAGCGTGGGGCCAAGGCCACGATGGACGCGTTGGCACTCGGGGCGACGGACTACGTCACCAAGCCGGCCAACGTCGGCAGCGTGACGATGGCGCAGCAGCGGGTGCGCGAAGATCTCATTCCGCGCATCAAGCATCTGTGCCTCGGCATTGCCGGCATCAGTTTTACCCCCACGACCGCAGCCAGCGCGTCGGCGGTGGCGAAGCCGGCCGCACCGCGTGTGGTCACCGCCCCGGCGGTTGCCGGCCCGCGAGCGCCGGTGGCGATCGTGGCGATCGGTTCCTCAACCGGCGGACCGAATGCGCTGGCCGACGTGATTCCGCGGTTCCCCGCGGATTTCCCAGTGCCGATTGTGATCACGCAACACATGCCGCCGGTGTTCACGCGATTCCTCGCGGAACGGCTCACGGCGACGTCGCACTTGCAGGTGAAGGAGGCGGTCGAGGGCGACGTGCTGAAGGCCGGTACGGTGTGGATTGCCCCCGGCGATCATCATCTCGTGCTGCGCAAGATCGGCGGCCAGGTGGTGGTGACGCTCAATCAGGAGCCGCCGGAGAACTCCTGCCGTCCGTCGGTAGACGTCATGCTGCGCTCTGTGGTGAACTGCTACGACCGCCGTGTGCTGTCGGTGATTCTGACCGGCATGGGGCAGGATGGCCTGCGAGGCTGTGAGGCCGTACACGACGCCGGTGGTCGGATTCTGGCGCAGGACGAAGCGAGTTCCGTGGTGTGGGGCATGCCCGGGTTTGTGGCCAGGGCCGGCATCGCGGAAGCCATTGTACCGTTAGCGAATATCGCGCAGGCGATCTTGGATCGTCTGACGCCCGCAGGATCGCGCATCGTGCCGCCGTCGGCACCGCGCGCCCAAAGTTTTCCCGCGACAACAGCAGGTGCCGCATGGCGATGACGGCCAAGACGTTCGAGTATTTCTGTCAGTTGGTGCTGACCCGCTCCGCAATCGTGCTTGAAGCCGGCAAGGAATACCTTGTCGAATCCCGATTGCTCCCGCTGGCGAAGCTCCACGGGTTTTCTACGCTGGACGAATTCGCCGCGGCGATGTCTGGCACCATGTTCAATACGATGCATCGCCAGACCGTCGAGGCGATGACGACGAACGAGACCAGCTTCTTCCGCGACATTCATCCCTTCGAAGCGCTGAAGAAGGCGATCATCCCCGAGATCTTGGCGCGCAAGTCGGCGACCAAGCAGCTCAACATCTGGTGCGCCGCGGCGTCCAGCGGTCAGGAACCGTACACGGTGGCCATGCTGCTGCGTGAGAACTTCCCCGAGCTCCGCTCTTGGAAGATCACGTTCATCGCGACCGACCTGTCCAGCGCCATTCTCGCCAAGGCGCGGAGCGGACGCTACACACAGCTCGAGGTCAATCGCGGGCTCCCCGCGCCGCTGCTGGTGAAGTACTTCACCAAAGACGGCACGGAATGGCAGATCAAGGACGAGATCCGCAACATGGTCGAGTTCCGTGAGCTCAACCTCATCGAGAAGTGGCCGGCCATGCCCGTGTTCGACATCGTGATGATCCGCAACGTGCTGATCTACTTCGATGTGGCCACCAAGAAGAACATCCTGCGCAACGTCCGTCAGGTGATGTCGCCGCAGGGCTATCTCATGCTGGGCAGTGCTGAAACCACGATGGCCCTCGACGATGCCTTTGAACGTGTACAGATCGACAAAGGCATTGCCTACCGTCAGACTCGCGCCACAGGCGCGGTGAGGTCGTATGCTGCAGCTTGAACTGTCGATCAGCGAGATCGTGACCTCCGTCTGGGATAGCGTCCTGGGCTTGAAACTCGTCCCCGACGATTCCTTCGAGCTCACGACCCATCGACAGCATACCTACGCCGGCGTGATCCAGATCAACGGCGAGTGGCAAGGGGCCATTGCCGTGCAATGCTCCGACGCGCTGGCGCGGCTGGCCGCCCGCACGATGTTCGGCATGACCGATGACGCCATCTCGGTGGACGATTTGCAGGACGCCCTCGGCGAGCTGACCAACATGACGGGCGGCAACATCAAAGCCCTCCTGCCGGGCGTCTGCGCGCTGGGACTGCCGGTCGTGGTGGAAGGCGCCGACTACCGATTCCGGCTGCCGGGGAGTGCTCCGGTACTCCGGTCGTCGTTCCGCGTGGACGATGAAGAGGTGGTCGTAACGGTCCTGGAACGCGTCTAGGGCGAGGCGTGACCCCACCCCGAGCGGGTGGGGCAGGACCGGCGGCAACTTCCGCCGATGGGACCGGCGGCACTTTCTTCCGCGGTCCCACCGCCATGTCCCCACAATGCCTGCTGTCCATTGAACGGAACATATTGCCATTGAACACTTTGCATTTTCTCGCATAAGGAAAATGCGGTGGTACGGTCTGTGCCTATAGAGGTCTCCAGCGTCGCACCTCTCGCGACCCCCTGACGACCCTCCGGCCCGACCGACCCGATGTCACACCAGATGGTGATCGACCTGTCTCGCGACGCGATCATGACCGCCCTCATGGTGGCCGCCCCCATGCTGCTCATTGCGCTCGGGGTTGGTCTGTTGGTCAGCGTGATCCAGTCGGTCACGCAAATCCAGGAACAGACGCTGGCCTTCGTCCCCAAGCTCGTGCTCGTGGGCGGCGCCTTCATCGTCGGCATGCCGTGGCTGCTGCAGATCCTCATTCAGTACACCACCCGGCTCATTCGCGGCATCCCCGCCATGGTCGCGTGACGATTCGTCCCCGGTCCGCCACGTCGCCCGCGTCGTGAACGCCCTCGGTCTCCCCGATCTCTTCGCCCCCGGCGTCGCGGCAGCCTTGGTGCTGACCGCGCTGCGCGTGGGCGGCCTGCTGTTAGTGGCGCCCGTCTGGTCGGCCAAGACGGTCCCCATGCGCCTGCGCACGGCCCTGCTGGTGATCTTCGCCGTGCTCCTGCTGCCGGCCGCGAAGGCCACCGCGCATCTCGAGACGCTCCGCATCACCCCGGCCACGTTCCTCGCCGAGTCCGCGATCGGCTTCATGATCGGTCTGGCGGGCGCCATCGTGATCGCCGCCGCGGAATTGGCGGGCGAACTGATGACGAACACCATCGGCCTGTCGGGCGCCGCCATTTTCGATCCGATGAACAACACGCAGGGTGCGCTCCTGCAGCAGTTCATGCAGCTGATTGCCGTCATGGTCATCCTCGTCGGCGGCGGACACATCATCATGCTGCAGGCCATCGCGCAGAGCTTCGTCTCCATGCCGCTCGGCGCCCCCATCCATCTGGGCGAAGGCTCCAAGGCGATGGTGCTGGCCGCGCGCTCCATCTTTGTCACGGGCGTGCAGTTCGCGTCGCCCGTCATCGCGGCGGTGCTCCTCCTGAATCTCGCGCTCGCCGTCCTCGGACGCGCCGCGCCGCAGCTCAACATCATGAGCGTCGCCTTCCCGCTGCAGATCGGCGTCGGCCTGATCACCCTCTCCGGCTCGCTGGCGCTGGTGGTCCACTCCATGAGCGACTGGACGCCGGGCTTCTCCGCGACGCTCGAAAGCGTCGCGCGCGCATCGCGCGGCGTGGCCACCGCCCCCGCGCTGTCGCCCACAGCTCCGCGCACAGCTCCGCGCACAGCTCCTAACGCGTCCCCGTACGCGACCGCGGTGGGGGCGCGCTAACATGGCCGATAGCGATTCTGGCGAAAAAACAGAGGAGCCCACAGGGAAAAAGGTCGAGGACGCGCGGGAGAAGGGGCAGATCGCCAAGAGCCCGGAACTCACCACCGCCGCCTTCCTCTTCGGGTCCACCATGACGCTGTCCTTCGCCGGACCGTCGTTGTGGCGCTTCCTGTTGGACAGCATGGGCCAGGGCTTGGCCACGTCGTTCAACGAGGAGCATGCCGGCGCCTCGATGATTCCGTGGCTGCAGACGATGGGCTATCGCACGATCGTGGCGGTGATTGGCTTCATGGGCGCCATGGCGCTCATCGCCATTGCCGTGCAGGGCGCGCAGGCGGGCGGCATCATCACCACCAAAGCGCTCGCCCCGAATTTCCAGCGCATCAACCCGATGGCCAACCTCGGCCGCATCGCCGGCAAGCAGGCGTGGGTTGAGTTGGCCAAGTCGCTCCTCAAGATGCTCATCGTCGGCTGGGCCGTGTACGGTACCATCGGCGAAGCGTGGCCCGACATTCAGGGCCTCGCGTTGCAGTCGCCGCTCGCGCTCATGGATATCGTCAGCAAATACGGCGTCGGCCTGCTCAAGAATGCCGGCCTGATGTTTCTGGCCCTCGCCGCAGCGGACTACGCGTGGCAGCGCTGGACGACGCACGAAGGGCTGAAGATGACGAAGCAGGAAGTGAAGGAAGAGTCGAAGTCGCAGGAAGGCAACGCCGAGATGAAGAGCCGCCGTCGTCAGGTCGGACGCGAGCGCATCCGGCGCGCGATGTTCCAGGCCGTCCCGAAGGCCGACGTCGTCATCGTCAACCCGGTGCACATCGCCATCGCGATCAAGTACGACCCCATGGTGGCCCCCGCACCGATGGTCGTCGCCATCGGACAGCGTAAGATCGCGTTGAAAATCAAAGAGCTCGCCTTCAAGCATGGCGTGCCCGTCATCGAAAACAAGCCGCTGGCGCGCGCGCTCCTGGCGAGCACCAAGGTCGGTACCATGATCCCCCTCGATATGTATCTCGCGATCGCCGAAGTCCTCGCCTTCGTCATGCGTCAGCGTGAACGGTACGGCAGCAAGTGGCGCGGCACGGTGGCCGCATGACCGCCGCCGCCATGCCGATGGCGTTTGAGGATACGAGCTCCAAGAAGCGCGCTGAAGTCGCGCTCGCGGTCGTCGTTGTCCTCATCATTGCGCTCATTGTCGTACCGCTGCCCGCGGTGCTGCTCGATCTGTGCCTCGCGGCCAGCATCGGACTGTCGCTGGTCGTGCTGCTCGTGTCGCTCTATACCACGAACCCGCTCGACTTCAGCAGCTTCCCCGCCCTGCTGCTCCTGCTGACGCTCTTCCGTATCGGCCTCAATGTCTCGTCCACGCGTCTCATCCTCACGCATGGACACGCGGGCAAGGTCATCGAGGCGTTCGGCAACTTTGTCATCGGCGGCAACTATGCCGTCGGTATTGTCATTTTCCTGCTACTCATCGGCATCAACTTCATCGTCATCACGAAGGGTGCCGGGCGTATCGCCGAAGTCGGCGCGCGCTTCACCCTCGATGCCATGCCCGGCAAGCAGATGGCCATCGACGCCGATCTGTCCGCCGGTCTGATCGACGAAAAGGAAGCCCGCATCCGCCGCGACGAAATCTCGCGCACGGCGGACTTCTACGGCGCGATGGACGGTGCGTCCAAGTACGTGAAGGGCGACGCGGTCCTCGGCATTCTCGTGGTCGCCGTCAACATTCTCGGCGGCATTTTCATCGGCGTCGTGCAGAAGGGCATGCCGCTCGCGAAGGCGGGCAGCACCTACACGCTGCTCACCGTCGGTGACGGCCTCGTGTCGCAGGTGCCGGCGCTGATCATCAGCACCGCCGCCGGTCTCATGGTGACCAGCGCGACGGGCACCGATCGCATGGGCGTCGTGCTGAGCAAGCAGCTCGGCTCGCATCCGCGCGCCATGTGGATCGCCGCCGTCGTGCTCGCGTCGTTCGGCCTCGTCCCGGGGCTGCCGCTGTTCCCGTTCTTCGCGCTCGCCGGTGGCGCCGCCTTTCTCGCGCGCTTGGCCGGACAGGCGGAAACGCGTCGCGATGCGCTCAAGCTGGTGGCCACGCCGCAAGCGGAAATCGAAGCGCCGGCGCCCTCCGATCCGATGCGCGATCTGCTGCAGATCGATCCGATCGAACTCGAAGTCGGCTACGCGCTCATTCCGCTCATCGACGAAAGCCAGGGCGGCGACCTGCTCGAGCGCATCTCGCTGTTGCGCAAGCAGGCCGCGCTGGAACTCGGCATTCTCGTGCCGCCCATTCGCATTCGCGATGATATTCGTCTGCCCGCCAACGAGTACGTGATCAAGCTGCGCGGCTCGGAAGTCGCGCGCGCCGAAGTGCTCCCGCGCTTCATGATGGCGCTCAACACGGGCGGTGTCGTCGCAGAAATCGACGGCATGGAATCGATCGATCCGTCGTTCGGCATGCCCGCGCGCTGGATCGCCGGGGGGCGCCGGACGGAAGCCGAAGCGCTCGGGTACGTGGTCGTGGAACCCACGACCGTCGTCGCGACGCACTTGCTGGAAACGCTCAAGGCCAGCGCATCGGAATTGCTGGGCCGTCAGGAAGTGCAGGAGATGGTGGAGACGCTCAAGAAGTCGCACCCGGCGCTGGTCGAGGAGATCATCCCGAACAAGGTGTCGCTGAGCGTACTGCATCGTGTGCTGCAACGCCTGCTCCGCGAGCGGGTGCCCATCCGCGACCTGGTCACGATTCTCGAAGCGCTGGGCGATGGCGCCGAGACCACCAAGGATCCGGAAGCGCTCACCGAGTTCGTGCGCAAGTCGCTCACCAACGTCATCGCGCGTCTGTTCGCCGATGGCACGGGGGTGGTCCGCGGTATCACCATCGGCGCCCGACTGGAGTCGGCGCTCATGGGGCTCTTCTCGCCGCGGGCGGCGCAGCCGAATGCGCCCTTGCTGACGCCGGAGTCGTTGGCCGGTATGTTGCGAGACCTGAATCATCTGGCCACCGCCTTCGCGGTCGATGGCCGTCCGTTGCCGCTGATCACGCCGCCGTCGTTGCGCGTTGGCGTGCGCCGTCTGATCGAACCCGTGCTGCCCAGTCTTCCGGTGGTGTCGCTGGCCGAGTTGCCGGCCGCAATCACCCTGAGCAGCGTCGCCACGTGGGAGATGCCGTATGGCTCCTGAACGCTTTCGCGGCGTTGATCTGTCACAGGTGGCCGATCGCGCGCGCCGCTCACTGGGCGACGATGTCATGATCCTGCACACGCGCGTCGTGCGCGATGGCGGGGTGCCGATGGTCGAAGTGATGGCCGAGAATGGCACGACGGTCGATCGCGTGCGTGAGCGGCTTGAGGCCGCGCCGTTTGCGCGTCCGTTGCGCAATGCGGACGGTTCGCCGTATCGCATCGCGCTGGTCGGTCCGACCGGCGCGGGCAAGACGACGACGGCGGCCAAGCTGGCGGTGCGTCGTGCGCTCTTCGGCGCCGCGCGTCCCGGCCTGCTCACCATCGACACATATCGCGTGGGCGGTATGGAGCAACTGGCGACATACGCCGAGCTGGCCGACGTCCCGTTTGAAGTGATTTACGACGCCAGCGAAGTGGACGGCGCGATGAAGCGATTGTCGGCGTGCGATGTGATCATCATCGATACGCCGGGCCGCAGCCCCGCCTCGTCGGATCTGACCGAACGGTGGCGTTCGTTGCTGGACGCGCTGACGCCGAACGAAATCCATCTGGTGATGCCGGCGTCGTTGCGCCCCGATCTCGCGGTGGACATCGCGCGGTCCTATGCGCCCACGCGCGCGCACGTCGGCGCGACGCATGTGCTGATCTCGAAAGTGGACGAAGTGCCGCGCGGCTCCGGTGTCGCGGATCTCGCCCTCTCGCTGGAACTGCCGACGCGCTGGATCACCGACGGCCAGGATGTGCCGACGGATCTCAAGCCCGGTGCGCAACGCCTGCTGCGGAGCTATGGCCTCGCCGCAGACGCTGAGCCGGACTGGATGCCCGCGTGAGCGCCTACATGCTCTCGTCCACCCAGGCGCGCGGTCCGTTAAGCGGCATGCAAGCGGAGTCGCTGCTGCAGCGTCGTGCGCCCGGCGATGATCGTGGCCTCGACGAATTGCCCGCCGGCGTCCCGACGCTGCTCTGCGCGAGCGGTCGCGGGGGCAGCGGCACCACGCTGGTCTCGGCGCTGCTCGCGGTGTCGGCGGCCGGCGAAGGCTTTCGCGTACTGCTCATCGATGCCGACGAACATGTCGGACCGTTGTCGATCATGCTGGGCGTGCAGGCGCGTGCCAGCTGGCAGGATCTCCGCGGAGGACGCCTCGGACCGCAGGATGTGGCGACACCGGTCAGCACCACGCTCACGTTGGTCGCCGGCGGTCCGCCGCGACTCGCGGGCGCGGAGAGCGCACCGCTGACCGCCGCCGAACGCAAAGCCAGCATGCGGCGTCTCAGCATGCTGTCGCAGAACATGGATCTCGTCGTGATTGACTGCGGGTCGCGCTTCGAAGCCGTCTCCGCCGCCGTCGCGCCGCACGCCAACGAACGGCTGATCGCCGTCTCCGCGGGCACGGATCCGATTGGCCTCGCCTCGACGTACGCGTTGTGCAAGGCGATTCATACACGGCATCGTGCCCTTCCGCTCGACGTACTCGTCAATCGGCATGAAGGGAATGAAGCAGTCCGTTGCTTCGACGCCATCGATGCCGGTGCGCGCCATTTCCTTGGAAGTCCGCTCCGGCTTGCCGGTGCGATTCCATCTGACCCGACGCTTGATGCGGCGCTTCGTGCGGGGATGCCCTTCCCCGATGCAGCCGCCGGATCACCCGCAGCGATTGCCGCTCACGAAGCCGTAATGCGTTCGCTGGCCGGAACGTCTTCTACCCGACCCGGTGTCTGATTGTGACCAACGTTTCGCCTCAAGGATCGACGACCATGAACACGGACCTCTGGAAGTCATACCATGCCGGCAGCGACGCGGCCCGTGACCGCTTGCTCGAGGAGCATCTCGGGCTCGTGCACCACGTGGCGCGGCAGGTCTCGCGGACGCTGGCGGTGCGCGCTGACTTCGACGAGCTGGTGAGCGCCGGGACCATGGGCCTGATGGCGGCGCTCGAGGGGTTCGACGCCTCGCGGGGACTCGCCTTCAGCACGTTTGCCGCACCGCGTATCCGGGGCTCCATTCTCGATGAACTGCGCAAGCAGGATCACGTCCCCCGCTCCATTCGTCGCAAGACGCGCGAAATCAGCGCGGCCCGCGAAGCCTGGATGAAGGAACATGGCCGCCCGCCCGAAGACCGCGAGCTGGCCGCGCAGATGAACGTGGACATGGAGACCTTCTGGCGCTGGCAGGCCGACGTCGAAGGCGCGCATCACATTCCGCTCGATCGCGCACCGGGTGAGCGTGAGAACAGCGCCCCCGCGCCGGTGGAGATGCTGCCCAGCCGCGAAGAGTCTGAGGTGGAAGAGCAACTCACGCACGAGCAGGAAGTGGCGCACCTCAAGGACGCCATTCTTAAGCTCAAGGAGCAGGAGCGCATCGTGCTCTCGCTGTACTACTTCGAAGAGCTCAAGCTGCACGAAATCGCCAAGGTGCTCGAGCTGACCGAATCGCGTGTCTCGCAGATCCGCTCCAAGGCGCTGAGCAAGTTGCGCGTCGATCTCAAGCCGTTGCGGGACAACATCGCATGAAAGTGGCCCGTCAGCTTCCGGCCTTCGCGGCGCAGCCCCTGGTCGTGCGAATGGCCTTGCTCGCACTGCTCGCCATCGCCGTCATGGTGGGCGGGGTCATGGCGGGTGCGCTCGTGGTGGCACCGGTGGTGGCCAAGGCCACCAGCCCGGCCGCGACCGCGCAGTTTCAGCAGACGCTCGCCAGCACCAGCAGCGCCGCGCGCGCCGTCGTGACGCAGGCCCGCGGAGCCACGCAGCACGCCATCAACGAGATGCCGGCGCCCGTCACCCAGTTCGCGCTGCCCGTGCTCGTGGTGCTGTCCATGATTGGCGGGCTCTCGGTCTTGTTTGTGAAGCGCCGCAGTCCCACCCGTTCGCTCCGCCCGTCGCTGGCCGGCACCGATCTCCTCGCCATGCCAACCCGGAGCACGTCGCGCGCGACCCCGCGCAGCACGGGGCGCATCGGCAGCCGCAACCAGCGGACCCCGCAAGCGGTCGAGGCGCTGGTCGCCTCCGGCGCGTCCACCACGGACATCGCCCGTCGCACCGGTCTACCCATCGACGCCATCCAGTTACTGCTCTCGATGGCGTCCGGAGGGCGGCAACTCCAGCCGCCTACGGCATGATCTGCCCGGTCCGCTGAGTCGTCCGACCGCGGGCCGGCGCCACAAGGAAGACAGCAACTCGCTGCAGCACAACAACTTACAGTTTTCTTTCGCGGTCGGGCCTTTGTGGCCCGACCGTTGCGTTTTAGGGCATTGAGTTCGTGCACCCTTTTACCAGCACGCCATGCCTGATCCAGTACGTCCCAACGGAATGAGCAGCGCCGCCTCGGCCCTCCAGATGCTGGAGCGCCGTCAGCAGGTGCTCTCCAACAACCTGGCCAACGCCTCCACGCGCGGCTTCAAGGGCGAAACCGCCTTTGCCCGCATGATCGGCGATGCCATGGCCACGACCGACACCGGGCTCGACCTGACCCAGGGGACCCTGACCGAGACGCACAATTCGCTCGATCTGGCCATCCAGGGCGACGGGTTCTTCGTGACCCAGACGCCGGCCGGCGAGCGCTTCGTGCGCAGCGGCAGCTTCCAGCTCGATCCCGATCGCAAGCTCATCGACGATCACGGCAACGCCGTGCTTGGCGAAGACGGGCCCATCGTCCTCCCCGTCGGCCTCGCCGAAGTGGATGACACCGGACTCGTGAAGGTCAACGGCCGACCCATCCAGCGCCTGCGCATGGAGCGCGTGCCGGCCGGTACCCAGCTGCAGCATGAAGGCGGGACGCAGTTCGTCCCCGACGCGACACGGCAAGCCATGTCCCCCGGCGATCGCCATGTCCGCCAAGGGTTCGTAGAGGAATCCAACGTGAACCCGATGACGGCGATGACCGCGATGCTCGAAGTCCTGCATCGCTACGGCGCCGCGCAGAAAACCTTGACCACGCTCGACGCGGTACGCGGCATCGCCGTGTCCGATCTCGCGAAACCCGTTTAATACAGGAACGCACCCATGGATCCGGCTCTCCGCGCCGCCGCTACCGGCATGATGGCGCAGCAAACTCGTCAAGAAGTCATCTCCAACAACCTCGCCAACGTCAACACGCCGGGCTTCAAGCGCAGCCGCGCGCACTTTGAAGACCTGCTGTATCAGACGGTGCAGGGCCAGTCGGTCCTGGGCGAAACGGATGCGCAGACCGCCCCCGCCATTCAGGTCGGTCGCGGGACTCGGCTTGCCGGCGTCCAGCGCCTCCATGAGCAGGGTCCGCTCGAGCAGACCGGACGGAATCTCGATATCGCCGTGGAAGGCGAAGGATTCTTCCAGCTGCAGAAGGCCAACGGGGACACGGTCTACACGCGCGACGGCAGCTTCCAGATCTCCGATCAGGGCGTGCTCGTCACGACGGGTGGCGAAGCGTTGCAGCCGCCTATTCGCGTGCCCGTCGATTCGAGCGAACTGACCATCTCCACCACCGGTGTCGTCTCGGTGCGTCGCGGCAAAGATATCGAGCCGTCGGAAATCGGGCGCATCGAGCTCGCGCGTTTCGCGAATCCGTCGGGCCTCCTCTCGCTCGGCCAGAATCTGTACGCGCCCACCGCGTCCTCGGGACAGCCCGTGACCGGCTTCCCATCCGACGAAGGGATGGGACGCACACAGCAAGGCAGCCTGGAAGGCAGCAACGTCGAAATCGTGCAGGAGATGGTCGAAATGATCAGCGCCATGCGCGCCTACGAGATCAACTCGAAGGCCATCAAGACGGCCGACGAGATGGGTCAGATCGCCAACAACATCACGCGCTGATCATGTCGTCGCTCGCCCTTCGTCCCCTGGCAACCGCCCTCGTCATGGCCACCACCATGTCGCTGGCCGCGCCATCGCTGCGTGCGCAACGCCCCGCCGACAGCACGGCGGCCAGCGGTACCGCGAGCGGTACCGCCCGCGGCACGGCGCGCGTGCGCTACACCGTCGCGACGCGTGCGCTGCAGACCGGCGACACGCTGCGGGCGGATGATTTCACCCTCGTCGATTCCGTCATCGTGTGGCGCTGGGCGACGGTCGCCCCCGACACCACGCGTGCGCAAATCGGCTGGGTCACCCATCGGCCGATTGCTGTGGGCGAAGTGCTACGCGCCCCGGCCGTCTCGGCGCCAGCGGCCGTAAAAGCGGGCGCCAAGGTCAGTGTGCTCTACCAAGATGGACCGGTGCGCCTCGTGCTCACCGGCGTGGCCACCAACACCGCCTCGCTGGGTGCGCCGGTTGGCGTACGCATCGATGCCACCCGCCGGCTCGACGGAATCGCCGTCGCGCCGAACACCGTTCGTCTCCGCTGAGGCCGCATTCTATGCCCCGCGACGCTTCATTCGCCCGTACCACCGCGCACGGTCTGACCGCGTTGGCGTCATCGCTCATGCTGAGCGCTGTCGTCTCGGCACAAGCCGCGCCGCCACAGACGCCGCCCGTGACACCGCCGCCGGCCGGCGCCACCGCCGCGCCGACCACGGCCGCCGCTACGGCCGCCGCTACGGTACCGACCCCTGCGGTCGCACCCGCTCAGACCACGCCCGTGCGTCCGACACGTGTTTCCTGGACCGCCGATCGCCGCGACTTCGTGGTGGGCGATCTGGTGACGGTACTCATCGACGACTACACCATCGCCACCGCGCTCAAGGAAAACACGGCCACCGACTCGCGGACCCGCGGGCTGTCGCTCAGCGCGAAGCTGCCCACGAACTCGAAGGACGTCGGGCTGGACACGCGCAACAATGCCGACCAGCAGCAGCGCGGCGCCTCGCGTCGCGAGAATCGTTTTCAGAACGAACTCAGCGTGCGCATTGTGTCGATCGCGCCCAACGGGCTGCTCGAACTCAAGGGCACCAAGAACATCAACGTCGACAAATCGGGACAAGACATCGTCTTCACGGGGTTTGTCCGTCCGCAGGACATCTCGATGACCAACGTCGTCGAATCAAATCGTATCGCTGACGCGCAGCTGGGCTACCTCTCACCGGGTCCGCTCGGCAAGCCGAAGCAGGGCGTCATCAGCAAGGTCCTTGGAGGACTCTGGCCGTGAACCGTACTCCGTTCCGCACCGCCGGCCTGCGATTGGCACGCGTGGTCGCCCTCGCGACCGGCGCCATGCTGTTGCTCCCGGCCATCGTCCATGCACAGGGCGATGTGAAGATTCGCGACCTGACGTCCCCGGAGGGCGCGCTGCCTATCCGGTTGGTCGGGTATGGCCTCGTCATCGGTCTCGATGGCACCGGCGATCGTGCCATCGGCGGCCAGTCAGCCGGCCAGACGGTCCAGAGCGTCGTCAATGTGCTGCGCCGATTCAACGTCGAGGTGCCGGCCGACCTGTTGCGCATGCGCAATGTCGCCGCGGTCCTCGTGACCGCCGAAGTGTCGCCGTACCTACGCTCAAGCGGTCGCTTTGAAGTGCATGTCTCCTCCATGGGCGATGCCCGCTCGCTCAAGGGCGGCGTGCTGTATATGACCCCGCTGGTGGCCGACCCGAACGGGCCGCCGTTGGCGACGGCGCAGGGTTCGCTGCTGACCAGCGAAGGCGGATCCACCACGCGCTACGCCACCACCATCGAGACCTCGGCGCGCATTCCGACCGGCGGCCTGCTGGAAGCGGACCTCCCGCGTCCCGTCATTGCGTCCACCTCGCGGCTGCTGCTGCGCGAGCCTGATCTGGGGACGGCTTCGCGCATCGCCACCGCCATCAATGCCGCCATGGGCGACAAGACGGCGAGTGTCGAAGACGAAGGGTCGGTGCAAGTCACGCTGGCCGACAGCGTCGTGAAAGCGACGGCCTACACGAAAATTCGCGAGTTGAGCATCCGGCCGGAGCATGCGCCGCGCCTGGTCATCGACGGCAAGGACGGCACGGTGGTCGCCGGCGGCGACGTGATGGTGGGAGTCGCCACCGTCAGTCACGGGGCGATTACGCTGGTGTTGGGCGCCGATGTCGCCAGCGACACCAGCGCGATTCCCGGCAGTGTCCGCCTCCCCGCCAATATCTCGGTCCAGCGCGTCGCGGCCGCTCTACACGCGGTCAAGACACCGCCGAGCGAAATCGCGGCGATTTTCGCCTCGCTGCGCGAAGTGGGCGCCCTCACCGCCGAGGTGATCGTCCGATGATCGACGCCCTGGGATCCACCGCCACGGCGCTCCCCACGGACGCGCGTGACGGGAAGTTGAAAAAAGCGGCCCAACAGCTGGAGGGCGTCTTCGTCCAGCAGCTGTACAAGGTCATGCGCGACACCGTTCCACAGCAGGAAGGAATCGTTTCAGGCGGATCCGGAGAAGATATGTTTACATCGCTACTGGATCAGCACCTTGCTGCCGAAACTCCAAAGCATTGGGACACCGGGCTCGCTGCCGCCGTGTACCGCCAGATGCGTCGAGGTCTTCCGGCGGAAGCCTCCGCCGACGCCTCCGTTCTACCGTCCGCTGCGGCATCTCTTCCGGTCATCGCGCCGAACTCTGCTCCCTCCGCCCTCTGATGTCGCCCACCTTGCTTACTCCAGACGCCGCGCCGCACTACCGCCCGCCGACGGCAGCGCTGCTTGAGGCACTGCATGACGCGTTGATCAGCGAGCGGAAATTGCTTGACGATCTGATCGCGCAGATGCGCCGGCAGCGCACCGCCGTGGGCTCCGACGACATCGAAGCCGTGGACGAGAGCACGTTCGCCACGCACCGCGTCCTCGCCACGCTCGGCCAGGCGCGTCAGCGTCGTCGCCAACTGAACCTGCTGCTCGTTGGCAACGAAGACTGCACGCTGCGTGATCTGGAAGCCGAGTTGGGTGATCAGGTCGACGGTCGACTGCGCGAAGCCCGGATCCGCCTGCAGCAGGCGGCTGACATCCTGACGCGCGAAGTGGGCATGAATCGCAAGCTGCTGCGCGAAGCGCTCTCGGCCAACGACCAGCATGTGCGCACGCTGGTGGGTGGCCCGGCCAACAGCTCCACGTACGCCATCGAAGGCACCGCACCGGCTGGTACCGGCGCCCCCCGCGGCGTGCTCGTCAACCGGACGGCGTAGCCATGAGCTCCGGGCTGTTCAGCATCGCGCGTGGCGCTCTGATGTCGCATCAGGCCGTCCTCCAGACGATTTCGCAGAACATCGCGAACGCGGAGACGCCGGGCTATTCGCGTCAGGAAGCCGTGCTGGTCGCCAACACCCCGGTACGCATGTCCTACGGCAACGTCGGGACGGGTGTCCACATCGAGACCGTGATCCGCAAGCGCGATATCCTCCTCGACGAGACATATCGCACCGCCGCCGGCGAGGCCGGGTCGTCCACCATGCGTCGCGACCTGCTGGGGCAGGTCGAGGGCATCTTCGGCGAACCGACCGACGCCGGCATGACCAGCGCGCTCGATCAGTTCTTCGGGGCCTGGAGCGATCTCGCGTCCAATCCCACCTCTGGCTCCTCGCGGGCCGTCGTGCAGCAGCGCGGCCGTCAGGTGGCGCAGCTGTTCAACGACTACGATCAGGGGCTGACGCAGCAGCGGTCATCCGCGATCAACCGGTTGCAGGACACGGTCACGCAGATCAACGGGTACGCGAATCAGGTCGCGGATCTGAACAACCGCATCCTGTCGTCCGAAACGAATGGCGACACGGCCAACGATCTGCGCGACCAGCGCGACCTCGCGCTTGACGGTCTGGCGAAGATCGCTGGCACGCGCGTGATCAATCAGGCCAACGGCACGGTCTCGGTCCTCATCGGCAACTCGACGCTGGTGGATGGCGCATCGGCCCGTCCGCTGTCGCTGCAGTTTGAAACGCCCAATCCGATGCCGGCCGTGCCGCCGGCCGACATCCCCGTCCGCATCCGGCTTGGCGACTCGCCCGACCGGCTTGCGCCGTTGGCCGGCCAACTGGATACGCTGGTCGACGTCGTCAACAACGAAATCCCGGGGCTGCGCGGTCGGCTGGACGCCATGGCGACCTCGCTCGTGACGAACGTGAATGCGGTGCACACCACCGGCTACACGTTTTCGGGCAACGCCATCCCCGGCACCGCTGCCGGCAATTTCTTCGACGCCGGCACCGTGCTCGCGCCGGTGAGCGCCAGTACGATCAAGCTGGACGCGCTGGTCGCCGGAAACGCGGGGAAGATCGCGGCCAGCGGCAATCCGAACGCGCCGGCCGACAACACCACCGGCCTCGCGCTCTCGGCGCTGCGCCTGAACGAGAATCTGGTCAGCTACACGACGCCCAACGGATCGGTCGAGACCGGCGGCTACCTGGGGTTCTTCCGCAGCACGGTCACATCGCTCGGCGTCAGCGTCATGGGCGCCACCGACGACGCGACCATGTACCAGACGCTCACGGACACCGCGGACACCCGCCGGCAATCCGTCAGCGGAGTGAGCACGGACGAAGAGCTCGTCCAGATGCTGCGCGTTCAACAGTCGTACGCCGCCGCGACCAAAATGATCAAAGCGGCGGACGAGATGTTGCAGACACTGCTTTCGCTGGTCTAACTCGTATGCTTATTCTTGGCCGTCGCGAAGGCGACTCAATTCTCATTGAAGGCGGCATTCGCATCGTGATCGTCTCGTGCGATCGCGGTGGTGTGCGTATCGGGATCGACGCGCCGCCTGAGGTGAAAATCCTGCGCGGCGAGATCGCCGAGAAGGTGGCGCTGGAAAATCAGCGCGCCACGACCGGGACGGCGTCGTCGCCGTGGCTCGCGTCGCTCGTCGCCGCGCCCGCGGGGACCGCAGCACCGGAGGCGCCGATGGCCGATTCGCCGACCGTAGATCCTGCCGTCACGAACGACGCGCGGCCCGCGTCACCGGACGCCGGCGCGTGAACGTGTTTGCGGCCGCGTGTGCGGTCGCTGACGCGTTTGCGTCAGCTCCGTCGGGCTCGGCGCGCGGCCTGCAGGGTGGGCACCTCGAGGGCGGCGCCGTGGGCGCTGACCTCGCCGAGTCCACCGCACCCGGCCAGCAGCCAGCGCACCGCGGCCGCATCAGCGAGCGCGTTAGCGAGTGCGTCAGCGGACGCGTCCGCGAGCGCGTCCGCTTGCACCAACTCGTCGGGCAGCACGGGCGCCGCGCCCTCGGCGGGGATACCCGTCGCGACGATGCGGACGACGTCGGTGGTACTGGAAATGGTCACGTCCACGCGACCGCTGCTGCCCGTGGCGCGCTGCGCGGTGCCCAGAATGACCGCGACGGCCAGCGTCAACGCCGACGGATCGGCGTAGGCCGGTTGCACATCGCCGTCGCGAATCACCGTGATGGGGATCGCGCGCAGATGCGCGTGATGCGACTGCAAGGCCGTCGCTTGGGTGATCATATCGGTCGGAATGACCGGCTCCGGCACGTCCTGCTCGGCGCGCGGCAACACGCGGAACAGCTGCAACAGAGCCTCCAGCCGTTCGCCCTCGGCGTGCAGCGTGGCCGCCGTATTCCCCAGGGATGCCGGCTGCAGCTCAACCATATGGGCCGCTGCCGCGACGGTGCCGATGCGATTGCTGAGAGTATGTGTCAGCCCGCGCAACAGATCGTCATGTATGGAGAGCCAGCGCGCGAGGCCCAGATGGGCGTCGCTCATGTGGGCGGTGCCGTCCTCGGCACCACTCGGCTGCGCTCCCCCTACTGACCCGCTCACTTCCACCTCAGGATCGCCCGCGTGTTCGTCATCATAGGCCTGGTTATCGTGTTCGGAGCCGTGATCGGTGGCTACGTCATGCACCACGGACAGATCGCCGTTCTGATTCAGCCCAACGAGTTTCTCATTCTCGGTGGTGCCGCGCTCGGGACCCTGATCATTGCGAACCCACCCTCGGTGCTGAAGGCCTGCGTCTCGCAGACGCTCGGGCTGCTCAAGCCCAATCCGTACGGGGCCAAGGCCTACGCGGAACTCCTGCAGGTACTCTACGAGATCTTCCAGAAGGCCCGCAAGGACGGACTCGTCGGACTCGAGTCGCATATCGAAACTCCGGAGTCGAGCGAAATCTTCCAAAAGTATCCGTCATTCACCGGCAACCATCACGCCGTCTCGCTGTTGTGCGATACGCTGAAGGTACTGCTGACCGGCACCGTGGAAGATCATAATCTGGCCGATATTCTCGATGTCGATCTCGAGAAGCATCATCACGAAGCGATGCTCGTGCCGCACGCCGTCACCACGGTGGGTGATGCGATGCCCGGCTTCGGCATCGTGGCCGCCGTGCTCGGCGTCATCATCACGATGGGATCCATCGGCGGCGCCGCCTCCGAGATCGGCGAAAAGGTCGCCGCCGCTCTCGTCGGCACGTTCCTCGGCATTCTGCTCGCCTACGGCGTCTTCGGCCCTATCGCGAAGGCCATGGAAACACGCATCCACGCAGAACACGACTACATGCTGTGCATTCGCACCGCGCTCCTGTCGTTCGCGCGCGGCGACGCGCCCATGACCGCCGTCGAGTTCTCCCGCCGCAACATCGAGCCGCACGAACGCCCGAGCTTTGCGGAGCTCGAAGAACTCACGCGTAAAAAGGCTGCCTGATCATGGCTGCGCGCGCCGGCAAACGAGTTGTCATCGTCAAGAAGATCATTCAGGGAGGCGGCGGTCATCACGGCGGCTCTTGGAAGGTCGCGTATGCCGACTTCGTCACCGCCATGATGGCATTCTTCATGGTCATGTGGATTCTTGGCATGGACGACAAGACCAAGAAGGCCATCGAAGGCTACTTCTCCAATCCGGTCGGCTACAAGAAGGGCTACGGCGCGGGCGCAAGCCCGCTGTCCACCGGCACCACGCCGTCCAACATCCAGAAGACGCAGCTGCGTATGATCGTGCGCTCCACCGAGCAGCGCACGTTCGAGAAGCTCAAGTCGCAGATTCTCGACAAGCTGGCCAAGAACGATTCGCTGAAAAAGCTGAACGCGATGGTGGACGTGCAGGTCGCGGCCGACGGATTGCGTATCGAGTTGGTGGAAACCGGCGCGGGTGACGTGTACTTCCCCATCGGTTCGGCACGCATGAAGTCCGCCTCCATGCTGGCGTTGCAGCTCATTGGCTCGGAGCTCGCGCAGTTGCAGCATGCCGTGGTGCTGGAAGGCCACACCGACGGGGCCAAGTTCGGCGCCGACGGACAGTACGGCAACTGGGAGCTCTCGTCCGATCGCGCCAACGCGGCGCGGCGTATTCTCGAGACGGTGGGTGTCACCGGCGGACGCATTGTCGAGGTGCGCGGCTACGCGGATACCAAGCCGCGCCTGGCAGACGATCCGATGTCCCCCGCCAATCGCCGCATTACGATCTTTCTGCCGTTCAGTCAGGTCAACAGCAGCGACGTCGCCACACCGGGCGGACTGGGCGCCTCCATGCGCGACTCGCTCGTCGCCAACATCGGCAAGCCGCTGCCGCAGACGCCCTCGGTGTCTATTCCCCCGCAAGCCGCGCCGATTCCCCAGCGCTAAGCGAGCGATTCGCGTCGCGGCCTGCTTAGCTGTTGGCCGCGGTCGCCAGCCGGTCCCGTGCCCACTGCGTCGCGTCGGCGTACGCACCGGCGAGCATCAGCCCGCCATCGGGTGACGTGACGTGGAACGTATCCACGTCGCTCCAATTGCCGGACTCGTACGCCCGCGCCAGCGCCAGCGCCGTCGCGTGTGGACCCACGCCATGCAACAGCGCGTCGCGCACATCGGCGCTGACCGGCAAGCGCTCCAGCAGCACATCCATCGGCTGACCCATCAGCACATCGATGCACGACAACAGCCCCACGAGGAACCGCGCCGACGGATCGCCCGATCCACCACGCACCGACACGAGCTCGCAGAAACGCCCGCGAATCATCGCCTGCAGCACGACTTCGTTGGCCACCGGCCCCTGCGACGCCACCGACGCCACCAGCATCACCATCAGCCAGCGCGACAGCGCCTCGCGGCCGATCAGACGAATCGCGTGCGGAATAGAATCCACCGAGCGCGCGCCGAAGGATGCGGAGTTCACAATGCGCAGCAACGCCACCGACAGCGACGGATGCGACCGGAACGCCTCGTCCAGCACCGTATCGCTGATGTTCACATCACCCAGCATGCCCATGATGTTGATCATGGTCGTCTGGTGCACGGTGATCGCGCGCCCCGTCAACGTCTCAGGGCGACTGAACACGTACCCCTGAAACAGGGTGCATCCCAGCTGCATGCACAGCGCACGCATCGCGCCCGTTTCCACCCGCTCGGCCAGCACCGTGAGGCCGCGGATCTGCAGCTGCTTCACCGCCGGCGCCAACTGGTCGGCGGTTCGACCGAGCACATCCAGCTTGACGATTTTGACGAACGGCAGCAGCACGTCCAGCGATGGTCGTCCGTCGTAGTCATCCAACGCGAGCGTATACCCGGCCGCGACCGCGCGTGTGCACGCGTCCACCACGTCCTGGTCGCCGTCGATCGATTCCAGCAGCTCCAGCACCACCGTGGACGGATCGAACACCTTGTACAAGTCCGCCAGAATGTGCTCGCGCGTCACGTTCACGAACGCGATGACACCGCCCGTCAGACGGTCGAGACCGATGGACACCACCGAATGCAGCGCCGTGTCACTACACATGACGTCCTGCGACACCGGGCCCGCCTGCGTGGCTTCGGCGCTGGCCCGGTACAGCAGTTCATAGGCCACCCGCCGATTGCCGGTATCGAAGATCGGCTGGCGGGCGATGTAGACGGTCTGCGCGGCAGTCAGCGCATCCGTGAGCGGAGCATCAGACATTGGGGAACGTCACCTGTGAGCGGAACGTCAATCAGTGGGCGGCGTAGTGAAGAGAGCGCCCAGCCGCATGGGGGCGGCGACTTATCGGATGGGACGATCGTCCCGAACACAGGGTAATCTAGAACATCCCGCGCACTTCGGCGGCCTCCTCCGGACGGACGTGCTATAGTCATCCTGACCCAGCTGCAGGCCGCAGTGCCGCGCCCCGGGGCGCTCCTCCCAGGAATACCATGATTGAAGTCGAGCAATACACCAAACTGTACGGGGACATGATCGCCGTGAACGGGTTGTCCTTCACCGTGCCGGCGGGGGAGGTCGTGGGACTCGTCGGCCCCAACGGGGCGGGCAAGACGACCACGCTCCGGGCGCTGGCGGGCATTCTGCAGCCCACCTCGGGGAGCATTCGCATTGCCGGGATCGACCTGAAAACGCAGCCGGTGCAGGCCAAAGCCCGTCTCGCCTTCATCCCCGACGAACCGCAGCTCTTCGATTACCTCACGGTCACCGAGCACCTGCAGTTCGTCGCGCGTCTCTATGGCGTGGAGGACGCGGGGCCGCGCATTCCGATCCTGCTGGAGGAGCTCGAACTCACGCCCAAGCGCGACGCGCTCCCCCCCGAGCTCTCCCGCGGCATGAAGCAAAAGCTCGCCATCGCCTGCGGCCTGCTCCATCGCCCGTCGGTGGTGCTGCTGGACGAGCCGCTGACGGGGCTCGACCCGGTCGGGATCCGGCGCATGAAGGAGACCATCACGGCACGCGCGCGCGACGGCGCGGCCGTGGTCCTCAGCTCGCATCTGCTGCATCTGGTCGAGGAGCTGTGCACCCGCATTCTGGTCATCCGTCGCGGACAGGCCGTCGCGTTCGGCACCATCGACGAGATCGTCGCCGCCCGCCCAGAGCTCCACGGATTTACCCTCGAGGCCATGTTCATCGCCCTCACCGGCGATGGCACCTCCGAGCCCGCGTCCGCATGACGACGGCCCCATGAGCACACCGTCTCCCGCGGCGGCGCTGCTGTTTCTCTATGCGCGCTCGGCCCGCAACCGCCTCAATCGGCAGTTGGCCCGCGCGCGCAGCCCGCGCTATCTCGCCGCCGTCGTGATGGGCGCGCTCTACATCTGGTGGGCGCTCTTCCGCAACGCGCGCATGGGCGGTCGCGAGATGAACGCGCTGCTCAACACGGAGCTCGTGCTCCCGCTCTTGGCCGCGTTCCTGCTCATCTCCGCGGCACGGTGGTGGATTTTCGGTGCCGACCGCGGCACGCTCGCGTTCGCACCCGCTGAGGTCCAGTTCCTGTTTCCGGCGCCCGTGTCGCGCCGCGCGCTGGTGAACGCCAAGCTGCTGCGCACGCAGCTGTCCATTCTGCTGAACACGATCATTTTCTCGGTGCTCCTGCGTGGCGGCGGGGGCTCGGCGGCCGGCTGGCGCCGAGGCCTCTCGCTCTGGATTGGCTTCTCGGTCCTCGCGCTGCATCGACTGGGTGCCGCGATCGTGCGCGCCAACGCCATCGAACACGAACGACCGGGGCAACGACGCAGCATCCTCCCCATCGTGGTGTTCGGCCTCTGGATCGGCGCCGTGCTCTGGGGGATGCTATCGCAGTTCGACGCCATGCGCGTCGCCAGCGAGCACGGATTGCGGGCGATCGCCCTCGCCGTGGGCGCCGCCCTGCGTGAACCCATTCCGGCGGCCGCGCTCTGGCCGGTGCGTCAGGTACTGGCCCCGGTGTTCGCGCCGGACGCGCGCAGCTGGTTCGCGACGCTCCCCTTCGCGGTGGGGATCCTGCTGGTCCATTACCTGTGGGTGGTGCAGCTCGACGCCGCCTTCGAAGAGGCGGCGCTCGAGGCCACGCAGCATCGCGCCGAACGGCTGCAGCGCTTCCGCACCTCGCAGATGGGCAAGACGCGGTCGCGCAAAGGCAAATTGGCCTGGGTGCCCACGCTGGCCATACGCGGCATGCCCGCCATGGCCGTCGCGTGGAAAAACGTCGTCGCGGCCCTGCGCGGTGGCTCGTGGAAATCGCAGCTGGTGATGTTCACGCTCGGGCTGGTGATCATGGCCGTGGCGGTACGCTCCACCTCCAAGGACGCCGCCGACCTGTTCATGGGCGTGACCCTCGGCTGGGGGGCGATGCTGGTGTTCGTCGGCCCCATCTGGATGCGCTTCGACCTGCGCCTCGATCTCCCGCGTCTGGCGATTCTCAAAACCTGGCCGCTGCCGGGCCGTCAGATCGTCGCCGCCGAAATCAGCGCGGTGACCCTGCTGCACTCCATCACGATCTGGTCGCTCATGGTGGTGCCGGTCGTGCTGGTGGTCATGGACCCGAAGCTGATCGCCAACGGCCTCGCCGGCGCACCACTCTTCCTCGCGATCGCCATCGCCATTCCGTTGCTCAATGCCCTGATGTTCACCGTCCAGAACGCGACGGCCCTCATGTTCCCGGCATGGGTACGCCTGGGCACCGAGGCACGCGGCTTCGAAACGATGGGGCAGAACCTGCTCACGATGGGCGCCACCACGCTCGTCGCCGCCGTTGGTCTGGTCTTCCCGGTGGGACTGGGCCTGCTGATCATCCTGTTCGGCCGAACGCTGGACGGATGGCAGTACCCCATCGCGGCCGTGGCCGGCGGCATCGTGCTCGCGCTTGAACTCTGGCCCGCCATCAACTGGCTGGGTGAGGTGTTCGAACGCACCGACGTCTCGGAAATCACCGCCGGCGCATGACGGCCGCTGGGACGGCCACTGGGACGGCCACTGGGACGGCCGCCATGACCGCGCGCGGGTGGTGGTCCATGTTGGCCGCCGCATTCGCGAGCGCCTCGCTATTATTCCGTGCCGTGGCGCCGACCGATTCGGCGCCGGCGCCCTTCGCGCTTCCGTCGTTTTCGCCTGCTCTCTGCCATGTCGTCTGACGACTTTGATTCCACCGAGAACGACGGTCCGGACTCACCCGAAGGGGGAGATCCGAAGGCCGCCGTGTTCGTCACGACCCGCGAGCCCGTTGCGATCACGGTGTCGCTGCTGGATGATCCGCGCGCGCCTGAATCATCAGCGTTGGCGGCGCACATCGACGGCCGACTCGTCGCGCGCAGCGCCATGGAGCCGGAGGCCATCGCTCGGCTGCTCGAATTGCGCCTGTTTGAGGTGCCGGTGCGTCTGGGGCTCTTTGCGTACGAGGAAGCGCCGGGATTGCAGTGTCGCCTCTACGCCCTCGTGCCGCGCACGTCCATCGAAGCCGGCATCCACAACGCGGAACCGTGGAAGGCCAGCGTCCCCAGCTACGAGGCGGCGCGCGACGCGGTCGCCCGTGATGACGACGACGAGGATGATGACGACGAGAACGAAGACGACCTGAGCGACATCATCAACGACGACGAGTCAGAAGAGGGGCAGGTCCCGTTCGAGACCATCCTGCTCGGACACATCGTGCGCTTCGACAAGGATCGCCGGCATCGCGACGATCTCGCCGCCGAAGCCGTGGATATTCTGCAGCGCATCATCCACGGCGCCGAATCGCTCGAAGACGCCGACCAGAAAGCCATCGACGACCTGCTCGGCTCGTTGTAGTCGGCCCACGGGCAACCGACCGACGCGAGCCCATCAGGTCGCGTCGGCCGATGGATCGGGGAGCGGATCGCGCGGTGACTCACTGAGGTCCGACGGCACATCGCGCACGGCGGTCTCCACGAACGCCGGCGCGTCGAGGGACGGACTGCCCTCCTGCAACGCCGAGAGCTTGCGCGCCGTCACGAGCACGCGTCGGTCAAGGCTGCCCACGGCGCGGTTGTAGGCGCCCACCGCGCGCTCGAGCCCTTTGCCCACCTCGCCCAACTGCTCGTCGAACACCGACAACCGTTGCTGCAGCTCCTGCCCTAACGCGATCACCTGCGCCGTATCGGCCGATGCGCGCTCCTGCCGCCAGCCGTAGGCCGCGGCCTTGAGTAACGCAATCAGCGTCGTGGGCGTGGCCAGCAACACGCGCTCGGTGAGCGCGATCTCCAAGAGCGCCGGGTCCGCCTCCAGTGCGGCCGCGAAGAACGCCTCGCCCGGCAGAAACAACACCACAAATTCCGGCGTGTCGGCAAACTGCGCCCAGTAGCGCTTGGCCGACAACTTCTGCGCGTGCGTGCGCACATGCGCAGCATGCGTGGCCAGATGCGCGCTGCGCGTCTTGTCGTCGGCCGCCCCCACCGCTTCGAGATACGCGTTCAGCGGCGCCTTCGCATCCACCACCAACTGCCGCCCACCCGGCAACCGCACCACGAGATCGGGACGTTGCACGCCATCCTCACCGCGCACGGTGACCTGCGGTTCGAAATCGCAGTACGCCAGCATGCCCGCCAGTTCGCACACGCGTCGCAGCTGCAGCTCGCCCCACTGGCCGCGCACCGTCGGCGCACGCAGCGCCTGCGACAGCTTCTGCGTTTCCTGCCGCAACGATTCACCGGCCAGCGCCACGGCATCGAGTCGCTCACCAATAGCGCCTGCCGACTGCGCCTGCGCGCGCCCGATCTGCGCGAGCACGGCATCGTAGCGTGTGAGTGTATCACGAATGGGCGCCAACAACTCAGAGACGTTGCCGTGACGCGCCGTCAGGCTCGACTCAGCCTCATGACGGGCCAACTGCTCGCGCAACATCCCCACATCCGCGCGCGCGGCGGCGTCGGCTTCTAATCGCGCCCGCGCCACCTCAGCCGACTGCACCCGCAGATGCACGCGCCGTTGCACCATCCACGTCAGCAACCCACCCACCACCGCACCAACCATCGCGCCCGCCACCAGCATGAGCACCGTGGCCATCGTCGCTGCATTCACGGCTGCATTCACGAGGGGTCCAGCCGAATGACCATGCCGGGTCCGGTCAGTGGGTCGCGATCGAGGCGCAGTTCCATGAACGTGGTGGTGAAAGGATGGAACAGGCGGATCGCCCCACCGGGCAACACCGACGAGACATCGAGCGTGCTGCACCATGCACCGCTCGCGGACGACGTGGACTCGCGATGGGATTGATCGTGGTGCGCGTCATCGGCGGTCGGAAGCGGATAATGCGCCAGATACCGCACCCGCGTCGTGCCGGTGCTGGCAAAGAGCTGCGCGGACAACTGCTGCGACTGCGACGATAACAGCGCTGGATCGCGCAGCTTCGCGAGGTTGACATGAAAACACCGATAGCTGGCGTCGCCGCGATACACGTGCACATTCTGCGTGAACGGATGCAGCGCAGCGCCGTCGGCCAAATACCATTGCAGGTTCCAGTCGGCGATGCCATCACCCCGCTCATCCACCGCACGCACGATAAACTGCTGCCACGGCGTCAACGCCGCGCGCGCCTCGCGCACCGCGACCTCAGCCTCCGCACTCCATGCGGTATACGCTGCCCGCGAGCCTACGCCCAGCGCCCGCACCACCAGTTGCACCAACGCGTCCGGCGGCGCCGACAGAATGCTGCCATGATCGACGCCCGCGATGGGATGCATGGGCACATCATCCTGCGTCCACTCGGCCACCTGCACGCGCGCGTCATCGGCCGCCTCGGCCGTGAGATCGAACACCACCTTCCGACTGTTCAGGGCGCATCCGGCCCAGCGCACCGTGCCGTCGGAGCCCGGCGAATTGGCCACCGCGCTGAGGCCGTGGAACCCGCGCGCCCCGCAGAAGACAAACACATACGGCGTGCGCGGCGTGTGATCGTAGTACACATCCGAACCAAACAGGTCGGCGTGCGCGAGATCCCACGAAAACCGGCTGCCCAATTCGAGGGCGTCGAGCACCTGATCGCCCGCTTCGAGAAAATCGGGGCCGAACGATTTGCGCCCTTTCAGCAACGCGCCCAGAAAACTGCGCCCCTTATGCGCCAGCGGTGATCCGAACGTCGCGGGCGCGAGGGCGATGAGGTGCTTCACCCGCGCCACGCGCGCCGCACGGGTCCCGCGACGCGTCAGCCACGCGCGCAGCACCAACATGCCGGTGGAATGCACCACCACATCAAACGGGGCGTCATCGGCCAGCGCGGCGTGCTGCTGCAACAGCACATCAAAACCTTCGGCGATGTCGCGCACCGACACCTCGTCGGTGAGCGACTCGTAGCTCACCGTGATGAGCTGATCTGATCGCCAGCCCGCCCGCTCCAGCTCGCGCCGCCACGCGGCGAACGCGGTGCCGTCGCTGCTATAGCCATGCAGCAGGACTAGCGGACGATCAGCCACGCTCGAGGCTCACGATGCTCACGATGCGCTCGATGCTCACGGCCGATGCGCGAACAGCCAGGGCAACGCCACCTTCACACCGTTGGCCACCATCAGCGTATGCCCCTCGTGCTCCAGTTGCTGATACGTGCCGGTGGGCGTCCCCTTCGCGGCGGCTTTCACGCGCGCCGCCGGGATAATCGGATCGAGCGCCGCACCCACAAACAAGATGGGTGGCGCCTTGGGCACGGTTACCGCACTGCCGCCCGACAGACACGCCACGGCGGTAATGATGGACGGCCGCTGCTGCGCCAACTGTGCCGCGGCACCAGCGCCCATAGAGTGCCCCAGCACATAAATGCGGCCGTCGTTCACACGGTACTCCGCATGCAGCACGGCCATGAGGCTGTCGAAGTGCTCCGGCGTGCGCATGAACTCCGTCGTGAGCGGCGTGACGAGAATGACGTTGGACGCATTGGCCAACTTCGCTGTGATCCCCTGCCCGTAGGCGTCGGCGAACATGTTCTCGTCGCCGCCCGCGCCGTGCAACGCAATGAGTACGGGCACCGGCGCCGACGAGGTCGCCGCCGCCGAGGGCGCGACAATACGCACGGGGATGAGCGCGCCATTTGCGCCGCGGAACATGTGCCACGCATCACCCGCCTGCCCGACGTACGGGTTTCGTCCGCGCTCGAGCACGCCCACTTCGCGTGCGAGGTCGCGCGAGAGCTGCGCCACATCGCTCTGGAACTCCGCGCTGCGCTCGGGTGACGGCACATCGACCAGCAGCTGCGCCCGCGCGCGCGCCGACACCATGGCCTGCGCCAACGGCCCGGTGGTATCGAGCTTGGCCAGGCGCTTCAAAAACCCTTCGCGCAACATGGACGCGCCGCGCCCGTTCACCACACGCGCCGGGCGCACCGGCGGCGGCTCTAGCGGGGCGCCGGTCAGCGCAACGGTCGCCGAATCAACAACCGCGATGGCTGCAGCAAATTTGCCCGCGAAGAAACTGAGCGTGGACCGATCGAACTGCCGATTGATCGCCGACCGACTGCTGTCATCCAGCGTGGTCGCCGCGAGATAGGCTTTGTCGAGACGCAGATACGCCGCCGCGAGATCCACACGCGCCGTGGCCGCGGCTTGCGCGCCCGGGGGCGCCGCCGCAGGCTGGGTCTGCGCGGACACCATCGGCGCCACGATCGTGGTCACCATCGTCGAGAGCCCCGCCATCATCGCGCCGCGCCGCATGACGCCGCCCATCATCGACCTACCGTGCCTACGCACCATCGGGATCCCTCGAGGACAACGCTGTGAAGACGCCCGTCAGACGGCGAAGAGGCCGTCGATGGAGAGATAGCGCTCGCCGGTATCGTAGCAGAAGGTCAGCACGCGCGCGCCGTTGTGCATGTGCGGAATGTGCTGGGCTACGGCCGCCAGCGACGCGCCGCTGGAGATGCCGATGAAGATGCCTTCCTCGCGGGCCGAGCGCTGCGCGTAGTGGTAGGCGTCTTCTTCGGAGACCTGGATGACCCCGTCCAGCGCCGACATCCGCAAGTTGCCCGGCATGAACCCCGGGCCGATGCCTTGAATGCGGTGCGGACTGGGCGCCCCGCCGCTCAGAATGGCCGACTTGGCGGGCTCGACGCCCAAGGTCTGCAGCTTCGGGAAGTACTGCTTGAGCACTTCGCTCACGCCCGTGATATGCCCGCCGGTCCCCACGCCGGTGATGAGGTAGTCCAGCCCCTCGGGGAAGTCGTCGACGATCTCGCGCGCCGTGGTGGTGGCGTGCGCTTCGATGTTGGCCGCGTTGTTGAACTGATCGGGCATCCACGCACCCGGTGTGCTGGCCACGAGTTCGTTGGCGCGCGCAATCGCGCCCTTCATGCCCAGCTCGCGCGGCGTCAGATCGAACGTGGCGCCGTACGCCGCCATGATGCGGCGGCGCTCGATGGACATCGACTCCGGCATGACGAGTACCAGTCGATAGCCCTTGACCGCCGCCACCATCGCCAGCCCGATGCCGGTGTTCCCCGACGTGGGCTCGATGATCACGCTCTCCTTTGTGAGCACGCCGCGACGTTCAGCGTCTTCAATCATCGCCAGCGCGATCCGGTCCTTGATGCTGCCGCCGGGATTCGCGCGCTCCAGCTTCATCCACACGTGCACGCGCGGGTCGAACAGCCGCTGCAGTTGGACGTGGGGGGTGCGACCGATGGTCTCAAGAATGGAGTGCGCGCGCATGGTAAGATGTCCGTGGGAGAGACGTCAGATATGGAATTCCAGCCCGTCATCCGACGGGCGTTTCGCGACCGTGCTGCTGAACTGCACGACGGACCGCGGCGGCACCGATGCGGTCAGCCACACGTTGCCCCCCACCACGGACCCGTCACCGACCACAGTGTTCCCGCCAAGGATCGTCGCATTGGCATAGATCACGACGTCATCGCCAATGGTGGGGTGCCGCTTCCGGTTGGCCAGCCCTTTGCTCACCGCCAGCGCGCCCAACGTCACGCCCTGATAAATCCGGACGCGCTCGCCGATATGACTGGTCTCGCCAATGACAATGCCGGTGCCATGGTCAATGGCAAAGGACCGACCGATAGTCGCGCCAGGATGGATATCGATGCCGGTCTCGCGATGCGCCCACTCGGCCAGCAAGCGCGGCATCAGCGGCACGTGCAACGCATAGAGTTCGTGCGCGATGCGATGCACGGCAATCGCCAGGAAGCCGGGATACGCGAGGATCACCTCATCGAGGCTCTCCGCGGCCGGATCGCCGGAGTAGATGGCCTCCGCATCGGCTAACAACCGCGCATGCTGCGCCGGCAACCGCTCGAGAAACGCCGCCACCACCTGCGCGCTATCCGGCACGAGCGACCCGATGGCCAAGGCCAATACGTCCTCCACCCGACGCGCATCGGCGTGCACATCCTGCCCGGCGCGCTGATCATCCCGCCCCGTATCCACGCCGGCGAAGTGCGGAAACATCAGCGCCAACGCTCGGCGAATGAATTCCTCCGCCAACGCGCGCAGAGGACGCTCCGCGCCGCTGATGCGACGCGACGCCGCCAAGTGATCGACAAAAGCAGGCCATTCCCGCGGCGACCGGTCGTCAGTGTGCATGAAAGGATCATGTCCTGCGGAGCGCGTGTCGTCCAGCACAGCGCACGAATCGTTATGCCGTATGGTGCCTGTGTGGGGCTCACCCGCAGGGACGACTGGCAGTGCAAACTGGCCGTGCCGACTGGCCGTGCCGACTCGCGGGGTTAGCCCTGCTCCAGCGACGACACCCGCAGCGGATGGGCCAGCGGCACATAGCCGTGCATGCCGATGCTCTGCAGTCCGGCGGCGCGCATCACGCGGCGGTACCATGCGGCCGGCTTCGGCGCGGGCCATGTGGTGTCCCCTTCGAAGGCATCGGCGCTGGTGAAGAGCTCGAGATAGGCCACGCCCTCAGTACGCTGTGCCACCTGCGCCAGCCCGCGCCGCAGGGTGGCGGCCGGCAGATAGTTGAGCATGCCGCAGCACACCACGAGGTCGTAGCCCGCGCGCAGGGGGAGGGCGTCAAGGTCATCAATGCTCCCCAGCATGAGCCCGCGCGCACGGCCGTAGCGCGCAATCGCGTACGCACTCGGGTCCACGCCGTCGTAGATGACTGACGGGCGCAACCGACGCAGCGGCGCACGCCAGTTCCCCTCGCCGCACCCGACATCGAGCACGGTGCGCACGGGCCGTCCCAGCACCCACTCCGCCAGCCGCAGCACAAACTCCACCTGCCGACGCAACTCCACGGCGGTCTTCACGCGATGCTGTGGATGACGGTACCACTTGTCGAAGTACGCCTGATCGTAGCGTGACGCATCGGCGCCACCAGACGGGCCATGTGACGGGCTGCGTGACGCGCTGCGTGGCGCGCTGCGTGGCGCGCTGCGTGACGGGCTGCGTGACGGGCTGCGTGACGGGCTCAGAGAATCCCCCAGAAGCCGCGATCAATATCGATGGCGAACCGCCACGCGCCGTCGCGCAATCCGCGCGCCACATCGACGCGCACCAAATCGAAGAAGAAGAGCGCGCCCATGCCGGCCGACGGATAGAGACCGGCGCCGCGGGTGGAGACGGGG